>JALEPZ010000017.1 GCA_022767125.1 Phocaeicola plebeius | reverse complement strand
GTCATAGCAGATAAGTCCTGGTTCTGCATCAGGCACATCATCTTCCATCATGCCGGCAAATTTGCGTGAGAGCGTTTTCAGCACTTCGCGTTGGCTCTTGCCGATGCGGATCAGCGAGAAGTTCTCGAAATAACTTGGATGCACAGGGAAGAGATTGACGTATGTGTCCAAATGATTGTTCATGTGAGGGAACATCACAGAGAATTGTGACAGATGCTGGCGTATCTGTGCTTTCTGATGCTCGTTCTTCTGCAACAATCGTTGTTGTACGATGAACTGTACATCTTCCTTTTGGATGGTCAAGTCGATATAGCGTTCGTTGACATGACTCAACATCTCCTTGGCAAATTGGAACTCGGGAGAGCGGTATATCAATTCCTGTACACCGAATACCATACGGAAATGGGTGCGATCACTCATCTGGCCCAAAGCCTGTAGTACCGCCAAGTCACGATTTAGTTTCGAGGGTTCACTACGGCCTTTCAGATAAGAAAGCATTTCATCAATAACCAACATAAAGCCCTTGTCTGGATATGCCTCTTCGAAAGCAGCCATCATCAACTGGAGCTTCTCGGAATAGGTGGCCGGGCTGGTGTCGTCTGAAATGGAATAATCTACTCCCCAAGCAGTCAAAGCCTTGTCTATCTGATAGCATACAATATCCCATAATTCCTGATTATTACCCAATTCAAAACGATAGACCATGTATTTACCGGCTATCGTCTTCAACCATTCCTTCGCTTTCTGACTTTGCAGCAGGGACAGATAGTCCGCATTCTCAGCAATGATGGAGAACAGCGACATTAAGTGAGACTTACCCGTACCATAATTACCCACGATCTGGATACCTTTGGTCTCGGTAGTAGCATTCAAGTCAAGCTTGACACATATCTGTGGGATGATATGGGTTTCATACAAATTAGAGCATACAAAGTTCTTGACGAGCTTTGCACGGTAATCATCGTTGTCAAGTTGTCCGAACTTGATAATTTCGTCGATGGGGTCGAATTGGATAAGGTCTTTATATTTCATCGTAATGAATTTTATAGGATATGTCAGATAAACTGATTTTGTAAGAAGAGTCTGTATCACCAGCCAAATAAAAGATGTCCTTTTGGATTATCCCTTCAGCACTATCTACAATAAGCACGTATGCTCTTGACCATGTACAGAGCTTTGCATGTAAATCGAGTCGTAAAGCAGGCTCAAATAGGATACCGATATTGCGGATGGCGATGTAATCCCCAATCTCGGAACTATGGCATACATTTGCCTTGATAATCTTTTCTAACTCTTCTTCAGCAACGAAAGAAAGATGTCGATTGGATAATGAAGATTCAATAGCACGAGCCAATAAAGCACCCACATCCATAAAGCTCATCCCTTCGGCATGATGCGAAGTGAATAGTAATTTGTTGCGAGTACCAGTTGATATGTATTGTTTCAATATCTCCATTGTAATCTTTCCTTTTGATTATAGTCTCACGATTTTAAACTCTTCATCTCTGGAAGAATTGAGTAAGTCTATTACATCCACTACAAGCAAATTGGTTACTTGGAGCAAAGTTGCCAAATCGGGTTGCGATGTAATGGTACACCATTGGGATATGCTAGCAGAATCTTTTCCCAACTGCTCTGCCAGCCACTTGTTTGTTCTCTTCATTTCTACGAGAACGACTTTTATTCGATTCAAATCATTCATATTCCCGCCATCTTTCTTGTGCCAAACGCAAAAATAATAATTATTCATCAAATTATAGAGACTTGGCAGAGAATTTTCGCAAAACAAAGTGGTTATGAATAAAGTCCCAAAGCACTCCGATGCTGCGAACAAGTGAGCCCTTCATTGCTCCCTCGACGAATCCAAAAAGTGCTCAATGCATCAAGGAGTGAGTCCTGTACTTTGTCCTTCTCTTCAATGAGGGATTTGATAACATTTGAGTCATGTACGCTTGCTTCTGTAGTGTGATAGACGATTCTAACTGCTTAGCCCGTCTGACCCTGTCAACAGAACAGTTCGTCCAGCGTAACTTCCCGTGGATGCATTCTGAATGCTCATTCCTGTCCATGCCTTTTGCGGTTATCCAAGTAACAATGACATTCTTGTCCTAATTTGTCGCTTGATAATACTTTTTTCCCTTCAATCCGCCAAGAAGAATCAACGAAATCGGTCGCAAGACAGGTGTTTTGGGGATACTAGCGAGCGTTTTCGTTTATTGGGACGCACACAAAGAGTGACAGAACGTGACACGGCGGAGGCCCGCTATGCTTCATCCAGCCGCTGCTGCAATGCCTTCTGAAGGTTGTCAGCAGGTTTCAGCCGCAGTTTTTTGCGCATGTTGGCACGCTGGCTGTTGATATTCGACTCGTTCTTGCCGAGAATCCGGCAAATGTCATACAATTTCTTTCCCTGCAGGATGAGCCGGCAAATCTCCCGTTCCGAAGGAGTCAGCTCCGGGAACTTCTGCCCGATGATTTCCAGGTCAGTATTCCGGGTCTTCAGGTATTCCTCCACATTGGCCAGCAGGTTGAGCTTCGACTTCGTGTCCAGGCGTTCCAGCAGCACCTTCGTGCCGTCGTGATCGTATTTCTCAGAGGCCAGTGCGACAAAAGCCTTGACCTCATCCCTTTTCAGACGAAGGATATGCAGAAGTTCCTTCTCGCCCTTCTTGTATTCCTCGTTCTCATGCTCCAGTTGACCCATGCTGTTGGCCACCCATACCCCGATGACACTTGTAAAAAGGAAGACCAGTATGAAAACGACAATAAAGCTGTTCAGCAATGCGTCGCCCGTTATCCATGAGCAAAGAATGTAGATAAATAAGGTGGTAATGCCCAGCAGGACAGGAATCCGCCTCATCAAGCCTGCCATTGCCACCAAGGTGTTCTGCGACAGCAATACCATGTTTGCCATAATCAGCATATCATAATAAGGTGTCCCCTGAAAGGCACAATAAACCATTTCGACCGAAAGAATCGTCTGTCCGATGATGATGAACGCGGCAAAACAGACGGTGATACCGATTTTGCGCCGGCGATACAACAACAGGAATACCGCTGCGGTGAGGACGAGCAGCGTATGGGTATAGCCGAAGAACGGTGCCGACGGTTCCATCACACCGAGAAAGTTGGCCGCTACGCCTAACAGCATAAACGGGATGTAACAGGACAGAAGAAGGGCAAGCCGCTGTCTGTCTAAAACGGAATGTTCATTCCGCAGCCATTTCCTGAACGGGTTGAACAGATGGACCAGTGGATTCATAGTATTTAGTTTTAACTGTCTTCTATGTGGCAAAGTTAGGGGAAAAACCGGATTTTGCCCTTTTTAAAGGGATAATTTTAGGTATTTTGACTGCTTTAAAGGGTTGATAAATTTCATTTCTACATCCCAACCTCGTAACTTTGTAAAAAATAAAAACTAAAACTTATCGACTATGAACAATGCAGTAAAAACTATCTCACACAGCTTTTCTCTATGGCTTGTAATCGCCATCTCTTTTCCCCTCCTTTTCGGCTCCTGCAAGGACGACGATGATATCACAGGAATTGACGAAGAACTGGTCGATGAAGATGTAGAAATCCCGCCCGTCAACGACGAACTGAAGGTAAAGACCCACCTTCGGGCCTACGTGTGTCCCGGCAACTATTGCTATAGTGGACAGGCACTCATCAACCGTCTGCAAGACCGCTCTTCCACGGCGGATGCCACCATCCAGACCTTCATCCTCGACAACGGCAACATGGCCGACCTCACGGATTGGGATTATCGTACGATGGCCGCAGTCCTGGCCCGCGGCGGAAGCTTGGTAGTCTGCCAGCCTACCCGACAGGGACTGCAGGCTCTGGACAAACAGCTTAAGGATGTGATCACCTCCATGTATAAAAACGGTGAACTGGAAGTCAACGAAGTGGGTTACCAAGCCATTCGCCGTCTGATGCTCCAGCCGAAAAACGGTGAGATTCCGCCGGTCATGGTGGACAACTCCGACAGCAACGACATTCTGTTCGACCTTCTGGCCTTCCGGGGCGGCTTGCGCCATGCCGTAGCCGATGTGGCAGAACAGGCAAAGGCAGATGCCAACAACGAGCCTACAGACTATCTCTGCGGAAGACTGGCGGATGAAACGGCAGAATGGCTCGACCGTCCGGACGACACAGAGGCCCGTCTGGCCAAGGGTCGCCAGATGCTGGCGCAGCAAACCAACGGCACAGAAGCCGTCTATGACAATCTCAGCACGACTGACCAGTTCGAATATCAGGTGACGGCCAAGGCCGGGCATAAGACGGCCCTTATGACGCTGCTGTACGATGTCTGGGCGGTCAACGACACCCAAGGAAATGACTACTACCTCCTTAAACAGGAGATACGCTGCGCGAACGACCAGTTCAAGTGCGGCCACAAAGAAAAAAACAAGTGGGTCTATTGGAAGGTAAGGGAAGCCGTGCTGGACAGCCTCACCTATGTAACGAATCCCAGTAAAAATATAGGTGCCTACTGGGCCTACATGCACGACCTGTCCACAAACGTGAAATTCTCTGAAAAATCCGCAAGCATCAAGGACATCTCTCCCACTCAAATCGAGAAGGGCAGCACCACCTACACCCAGAGCACACACATCGCACTCAGCATGGCCTTCCTGAAACCGGATGTCAAGGTACAACTCGACATGACGCAATCCGTCACCCGCTCGATTCCCGACATCACCACCGACTTCAACCTGGGGAGTGACGGAATCAGCCCCAAATGGTCGTACACCATCAGCCGTCGGCCCAAGATTCTCCCGCAGGGATGGTACCATATCTGGCAACATGAAGTCGCCCTGCCGTCCTACTATTCTACGTTCATCGTAGGGCACAGCTGGATCTGGAAGGTCAGCCACAACGACAAGACCTTCAGTTTCGACACGCATGTCCGGCTGAATATGGAAGCGCTATGGTATGATGAGGAACACAGAAAGAGCGGCTACTACACCTTTACCAACCCCATCAATGTCACCTCTCAGCTCACCCCGCCATCGCGCTATGAGCAACTCTGGCTGATGGAGATGGATGTGCACAATGACGTTGCTTTCAACTACATGAAGGACTACATCCAGAACTTCGTACCGAAATTCTCGCTGTACACGGTAACGAAAGACGACCGGTTAGAAATCGACCGACGGATAGCTGAGATTGTCAAAGATCTCACCACACATAAGAATATATTCCAGCAGAAAATAAAAACAGCGTTCCAGCTGAAATTCTACAATAATAATGAATCGAAAGCCTATAAGATCTACAATGTCAACTTCAGTCAGTCTGAGCCCGTCACACTGGTCACCAATGAGCTATAACCCCTTTACGTGCACGAACTTGACGAATTTTATAGTAATGAAATGAAACTAAACAATAGCACCATGAAAAAGAACTATTTCTCGATAGTGGCCCTGCTTGGCATAGCTGCTATCACCAGCGCCCTCACAATGTCCTGCTCGGACGATGACAATCTGGACCCGACACCGGACCCCATCCCCGGGGCAACGACCCAAAATCCGGCCTGCTTCCTGAAGGACAAGGAAAAACTGGCCACCATCTATACCATGAAGGACCTGGACGGAACCGGACGCCTCTACGAGGTGAACTACACCGCCGACTATAAGCTCGACGAAGCCCTCAATGCCAATATCTCCAGTACGATGGGGCTGTTGGGCTTCGTGCAGCAACATCTCTACGACAGTGTGCCGAAAGCTCCCACCAATAGCAAGCTGTCGATTCTGCCCGGCTGCAGTGCCTTCGCAGCTCCCGACCCGCAGGGCAGCAGCTATCAGATGGGACGCAACTATGACTTCCTCCACAGGGTCAAGATCACCGGTACCGACCAGTACGCATACGTCCCCATCGCTGCCTTCATCGTCCGTACGGCTCCCGCCGGCAAGAAGAAATCCATCTCTTTCGTCGACGGCCTGAACTTCGGTTACCAACAAGGTGCCTGCAACAACGACAGTACCGACCTGTCCTTGCTCATCGGCCTCCCTTACGCGGCCCTCGACGGCATCAATGAAGACGGATTCGCCATCGGTGTACTGTCGCTCAACGAAGCTCCGACCATGCAGGACGATTCTGCGAAGAAGAACATCAACACGACAGTGGCCATACGCCTGCTGCTCGACAATGCCTCCACGGTCGAGGAAGCGATAGCCTTGCTCAAGCAATACAATATGAGAATGTATAACACCGACGACAAGCACAACTACCACTACTTGATGGCTGACGCACTGGGCAACCATGCCATCGTGGAGTACACGCGCGACCCGAACAACCCTGAGGAAGAGTTTCCCACTCGGATGGAAGTATTGCAACATAACGACACCTTGCGTTGTGTCACCAACTTCTACGTTTCTCCCACCATGGCGGGTACGACCGACGGCTGGGGTTCAGAGCACGGAAAGACCCGCTACTGGGACTTGCGGTCGACCCTGCAGAACCACAACTACGCATTAACCCCCGAGGGAGCCATGTCCCTGCTCAGCCTCGTGTCGCAGGAGCGCAAGGACGACGACCCGACTTCGTTCACGCAATGGTCGGCACTGTATAACCTGACCAGCAAGTCCGTACGTCTTGCCCTCCTCCGGGATTACACCAGGTTCTTTGAATTCAAGGTGGAATAGAAGGAGAGTGTGTCAATTCGACAGGTGTTCCATAGTTATCGGATAGTCCGTATTGCTAAACAATATTAACAATGCGTTAAAATCCCTGTATTTTTTAAGTTCTATAGCAATAACCCGTTTCAGGCGATTGCTTATATTTGCGGCAGCGTTTCAAAGATGGGCAAGGGGAAGACAATGACGACGCACACACGACTACACGGCAAAAGGACGAACACGGACAGAGATGAAAACGGCAGGACGATGGTATGGCAGGACGATGGAACGGCCAAACGATGGAACGGCCAAACGATGACAGTTGGACGTATAGGGACACGTGGACACGTTGGACACCATCAAAACACAAGTTTTCTCTTTAAATGCGTGTACATATATATTATATTCTTCTTATTTTTCTAAAGAAGTATATATATAGAGATGTCCATGGTGTCCACACCTTCTGCCGGGAAGGGCCACTCCCTGGCGGCAGAAGGACGGGTTCTTCCCCACAGAAGAACCCGTCCTTGGGCGGGGAAGAACCTGTTCCTAGGCGGGGAAGGACCCGTGGCTGTATTCCTTTTGCACTGTCATTCAGAACGAAGCGAGGAAACAACGTTCGACGAGCACTGCTCCCCTGCTACGTTCCCTCTATTCCCCCGACCGAAACGACAGCGATCTTTGATTTTGATGAACCGAAAATAATGCGTACATTTGTGCCAGAACTATCAAACGACTATTTTATGGCGAAAGAACTTGAACTTAAGTACGGCTGTAACCCCAACCAGAAGCCGGCCCGCATCTACATGCAGGAGGGGGAACTGCCCATCACCGTGCTGAACGGACGACCGGGATACATCAACTTCCTGGATGCCCTGAACGGATGGCAGCTGGTGAAAGAACTGAAGGAAGCCACCGGTATGCCCGCCGCCACTTCCTTTAAGCACGTCAGTCCTGCCGGTGCCGCCATCGGCAAGGAACTGGACGAGACCATGAAGAAAATCTACTTTGTCGACGGACTGCCCCTGTCGCCGCTGGCCAATGCCTACGTACGTGCCCGTGGTGCCGACCGCATGTCTTCCTACGGCGATTTCATCGCATTGAGCGACACCTGTGACGAAGCTACTGCCCGCTTCATCAACCGCGAAGTGAGCGACGGCGTAATTGCTCCGGGCTATACCGACGAAGCACTGGCCATCCTCAAGGCCAAGCGGAAAGGCACCTACAATGTCATCCAGATCGACCCGGACTACGTACCCAACCCCATCGAGCACAAGGAAGTGTTCGGCATCACCTTCGAGCAGGGACGCAACAACATCCGGCTGAACGGCGACGACTTGTTCGCCAACATCCCGACCCAGAACAAGAACTTCCCCGAAGCGGCCAAGCACGACCTGATGATTGCCCTTATCACCCTGAAATATACCCAGTCCAACTCCGTCTGCTACGTGAAGGACGGTCAGGCCATCGGTATCGGTGCCGGACAGCAGAGCCGTATCCACTGCACCCGCCTCGCCGGCAACAAGGCAGACATCTGGTATCTGCGTCAGCATCCGAAGGTACTGAACCTGCCGTGGGTAGAGAAAATCCGCCGTGCCGACCGCGACAACACCATCGACATCTACATCAGCGACGACCACGACGATGTACTGGCCGACGGCGTATGGCAGCAGTTCTTCACCGAGAAACCCGAAGTGCTGACCCGCGAAGAGAAACGTGCGTGGTTGGACACACTGAAAGGCGTATCGTTAGGTTCGGATGCCTTCTTCCCCTTCGGTGACAACATCGAACGGGCCCACAAGAGCGGCGTGGAATACATTGCCCAGGCCGGCGGATCGGTACGTGACGACCATGTCATCGAGACGTGCGACAAGTACGGCATTGCCATGGCATTTACGGGTATTCGTCTGTTCCACCATTAATGGTGGCCAGACAGGAGATATCCTTAATTCCGCAACATAGCGGTTAACCTTCATATATAAGTTCCTGAACGACAAAAAGTTGCTCAGGAACTTATTAAAATAGTTAAACTAAAATACTATGGAATTCAAGGTTTCATGGAATTTTCGTAATTTCCCCCGAAACCAGCAAACAGGTAGATATGAACAGACTGACCACCCTGATTCTCGCCATATTACTCTTCGAAGTCAACGGCTTCGGAGGCGAAACGGAACTCGCAAAACTTGACAGCGCCATCGCCAAAAGACAGGAAACGGCGCTGAACAAGGAAAAACATCTGAGGCAACTGCAAAATTCGCTTATGGCTGCTTCCGGCGCTGACAGGCAGTTACAGATGCTGGAACAGCTTTACGAGGATTATTACACCTATCGCTTCGATTCCACTTCCTATTACGTGCACCGGTGTATTGACCTGGCCCGTCAGACAGGAAATAACTACTATCTGCATAAGGCTACTATCAATAAAGTCTTGCTAAATGCACGTGGCGGTTACTATAACGAGGCAGAATCGGAACTTCTCAAAATTCCTGTGGATGAGTTGCCAGACGACTTGAAACACGAATACTATCTGGCCCAGTTCTGGCTTTACATGTACTGGGGGCAGTATAACAGCAACAAAAATGAGGAACAGTCACTGCACGTCAAGATGATGAAAGAAGGGCTTGACGGTGCTATCGAATACTGCAGAGACAGCACAGCGACCTATGCCTATCTGCTCGGAGAGCGTTCGCATATCTTTGAAATGGATGCAAAGCAGGCTATTGGATATTATCAGGAGGTCGTTTCGAAAGCTCCCCGGCTGTCGAAGCTGTATGCATCGGCTGCGTTCGCCATGTCGCAGTGCTATAAAAAGAATGAGGATTTGGATAATTATGAGCATTGGCTGGTCGAAGCCGCTACGGTTGATATGCTGACACCGCTCAAGGAGAACTTCGCGCTCCAGGAATTAGCCGTCTTTTTGTTCCATAAGGACAAAGGAAATATCGAGCGAGCCACGAACTATATCTATTGCTCCATGGAAGATGCCCAGTTCGTCAACGACCGCCTGCGTATCATAACCATTTCGCAGAACTTCCCCATGATATTGTCAGCATACACGGCAAAAATCAAGAAGCAGAAGGACACGATACTCTATGGACTGATGGCGCTTGCCACGCTGACCCTGCTTATCCTCGTGTCCCTCTATTACATCAAGAAGCAAAACAACAAACTCCATCTCCACCAAAGGGAACTCCGCATAAAACATGAAGAAGTTAAGCAGAAGAATTCTCTTCTGGAAAAGCAAGGGGAACAACTGTCACTACTCAACAGTAAATTGCTCGACACCAACCAGAAGCGTGAAGGACTGGCAAAGATATACATTGACCTCTGCGCCAAATACATTGATAAACTGAAGAAATACCAGAAGCTGGTAAAGCATAAAATCAAGGCAAACCAATCCAGTGAGCTGCTCACCATGATTTCGTCTGAGCGCATCTCAGAGGAAGATGCCGCTACCTTCATACCCAAATTTGACAAGGCATTCCTCGACCTCTATCCTTCATTTGTTGATGAACTGAACAGATTATTGCAGCCCGGGAGCCAAATTGTCATCAAGCAGCCCAACACCCTCACCACAGAACTGCGCATATATGCACTCATACGCCTCGGCGTGAAAGAAAGTTCTGAGATTGCCGACTTGCTTTTCTATTCGCCGCAAACCATCTACAACTACCGTTCGGCTGTCAAGAACAAAGCCAAGAACAAAGACACCTTCGACGATGACCTGCAGAAGCTCTGCACCGTCATCCAATGAAATACGGCTTTCTGATGCCCCGAAATCGACGCACCAGAAAGCACGGATGTGAAATTAATCTGAAAAACAATCTTTTTACCGTTAAATAAATAACTAACTACTAACCTTAATGTAATAATTGAAGTGTCAATATTGGCAATGCGGAATGTACGCTACTGCTGGGGGCTGAGGACTGCGGCAAAACCACCGTTGCGTGCCATGCTGATGTGAAGCGTGCCATCGGCGGTGACTGTATTCTGTGTCTTGCGATAGTCCATGGCCATGCGGTTGGCGTTCACACCGTCCACGAAGGATGTCATTTGCATGGTCTTTCCTTCTGGGAGAAAACTGAGTGTCACTTCCATCTCCCGTTGTTTTTCGTTGGTGATGCCCGCCAAGAACCATTGCTGTCCCTTACGCTTGGCTATTACGATATACTGTCCGGCTTCCGCAGCCAGCACACGTGTCTCGTCCCAGTTGACGGGAACGCTCGTCAGGAAGTCGCGGCAGTCAGGCCATCTGTCGTAGCGACAGGGGTTATCCATGAGCATCTGCAGATTGCTTTCAAAGAGCACAAAGACAGCCATGTTGAACACTTTGGTACCCACACCGGGCGTGATGGGGCGGCCACCGTGGAAATCCTCAGGCTGGTAACAGAGCATGGCACCTGGGGTGTAGTCCATGGGGCCTACGGCATTGCGCAGGAAGGGCAGCCACACGCTGTTCGCTGGCGTACAGTCGCCATTGTACTCCATGCCCCGGACGCCTTCGAATGTAAGCACGTTGGGGTAGCGGTATTCCAAGCCACTTGGATGGAAGGCTCCATGGAAATCCACCATGATATGGTGCCGGGCAGCATCCTTGGCCACGCGGTCGTAGAAGTCAACCATCCACTGGTCCTGACGGTCCATGAAGTCAATCTTTGTCCCTACGACACCCCATTGCTCAAACTTCTCGAAAACGTCCTGATGGTGTTCTACGGCAAACCAGGGCAACCAAAGGAAGATGCCCACGCTCTTGGACTTGGCATAGCGGATAAGTTCTGTCAGGCAGACCTCTGGATTGGGGTGGAACGGGTCTTTGTTGTCGAGTGCCCATCCGTCGTCTATGATGATATAGGATATGCCGTTACGCGATGCAAAATCGACAAAGTATTTGTAAGTGTCGAAATTGATGCCGCCTTTGAAGTTTACGTCAGCGCCGTAGGGTGTGCCATTGAGCCAGTCCCAGCAAGTCTGTCCTGGCCGAATCCAGCTGGTGTCCTTTATCTGGCAGTTCTGTGCCAGTCTCACTGACATGGTGTTCTCAGCCAGGCGGCCATCCTCCTGAGTAATCAGCATATAGCGCCATGGGAATGTGCGTGTGCCTTCAGTGCGGGCTATATAGTCGGCTTCCCTCAACACGCCTTTGCTGAAGTCTGTCGGGTCCTTATACTCCACTGGTGTCTTGGGCTGGATGGCAGAGAGGCTGTTGTCAGCGTTGCCCTTGAGAAAAAGGCCTGGATAGCTGACGAGGTCGAACTCGCTGAGCAGTATCTTTTGGTTCTTGCCCATGATGAGTACAGGGAGTTCCGTCATCCGGTCGTCCTTTTTCCACTCGTCGCTCCTGACCATCGAATAGCTCTCCTCGCAGTTGGTCTTGAAGTCGTCGGGCTGTTGCAGCACCAGGTCGCAAGTATCGGCAAGCCTGAAGACAGTGTTTTCCTGCATGACGTCGATTTCCCCAGGCAGTGATGTCCGCATACGGAAGGCAATGCCGTCGTTGTACAAGCGGAAGTCAACGGCATAGCCCCCCTTCATTTCCAGCGTGAGCAGCGTGTAGTGGTTGTCAACTTGACTGTATTTCAAGGGGAACAGGGGTGTCAGTGTCTCCCTGACCGTGCGGACAGTCTTCTTCTTCAGTATGGGCTTGGCGCCCAGCGTCCTGTCGCGCAGTTGCATGCCAATCACGCTTTTCTCAAGCAGTGTCTCGTTGTGACTCTCTACGTCGTAGTAGATATGGTCTGAAAGTGTCACGTTCACACAGGTCTGTCCGTCCGGACTCTGCGCCGTGACCTTCTTTTGGGCATAGCCAGTGATACTGGCTACCGCCACCATGATAAGGGCAATAAATCTTGCGGTTTTCATATAGATTGTTGTTTTGTTATCTTTTAATGATTAAGGTGTCACGGTAAATGCTCCAGCTCGATAAAGTCTATGTCCGGCATCCACCCTGTACGGTTTGAAAGACGAATCTCGTTGCGTCCCTTCTTCAGTGTAACGGTCAGCTCCTGCCGCGCAACAGTCTGCCACCCGCCGGAGTTCACACTTGCGGTCTGCACCTCCTGACCATTCACACTGACAGTCATGCCACGGTTCTCTCCTGCTATACAGGCTATGCAGAGCTTATACTTGCCGCCCTTGTGCGAAAAGACATCCCGCCATATCAGGTCGTTGGCTTCGCTGCCACCTAACCAGCAAGCCTTGAAACCAGCCGAACAGGATGAGTCTGCCTCATAGATGCCGGTCTTTTCCGCCTGGTTGTTCTTCAACTCCTGATAGTCGCTGATGTAGGCGGTTTCAGCCTCGTAGCGAGTCCGCTCAAGCCTTGTCTCGGCTTCTGCCACATAGATACGGGTGCCATGTGCGGGAACCGTCACTGCGTAACTGTCAGTGAACTCACCCAGGTCGATCCTTTCAAACACATCACGAAGCCTCACCTTGCCTGCCAGGTCTATCTCACGGAAGTTCACCATGACATTTCTTGCCTCGTCGCCCGGATTGTATAGGGCGAAGGCCCGCTTTGACCCATTTCGGGTTTCGAGGTCTTTGACGAGGACATGGCATCCGTTAGACATGGATGCGATGTAAGCCTGTTGGTAGAGTGTGTCTTGGTTGAGGGCAATGAGTTCGGTGTTCTTAAGCAGTTCAAGCGTCATGGGCCTGATGGTTGTGAGGTCGCAGCCAATCAGCAACGGCGAAGCCATGATACACCACATTCCAAAGTGGGTCTTGTCCTCCTCTGCAGTCATAGACCGCCCAACTTCCAACATGTCCATGTCGTTGAAATGCCCATTATAGCAGTAGGCGCTCAGATAAAGGTTTTCGGCCAGGATGTCTTTTACAGACTGCCAACTGTCAGAGATGTCGTGCGTGGTGCGCCACGAGAAAGCCACATCGTGTACCCATGTGCCAGGGTAATTCCAGCGGCAGACGTTCATGCGCACATCTTTACGCCCGGTATTCTTGATGGCCTGACTGATGGCGGTATAACGCTCTTGCGGATCGAGGGCCAAGTGCTGCCTGTTCTGCGGCGCGTCGCCACCACAGAAATCTACCTTGATAAAGTCGAAGCCACACTCCTTGAAATAGAAGTCGGCATCATGCTGGTCATAACGATAGAAGCCCACGCCCACGCTCAGCGTGTCGCCATTATACATGTTGCCGCATGTGTTGGCTCCAGCATCGCTATATATACCAGCCCGCAACCCACGGGAGTGAATGTAGTCAACGACAGGCTTCAGGCCGTTGGGGAATCGCACAGGGTGAATCAGCAATTCACCTGTCGTTGCGTTTCGTCCTCCAAAGAATCCGTCGTCGATATTGACATGGTCATACCCCACATCCCAGAGTCCGCTGTTCACCAAAGCATCCGCCTGGCTACGGATAAGGGCTTCGCTGATGTGTACGCTATAGGTGTTCCATGAACTCCACCCCATGGTGGGGCCACCATTGCCGCCAGAGACAATGCAATGGCAGCACATGGTGGTCACGAGAAAGATGACTATCCTCTTCATTAATAATTAGGATTTTGAGTGATGTTCGGATTTACGTCGATAACCGTCTGAGGCACAGGCAGCAGCTCGTTCTTGCCCTTTGTGAACTGACGCACTTCCTCTATGTCGTTCGTGTATGGGGCAAGCACCACGTCGTAATCGCCCTCGGCATTCAGGTTGTCGGTGATGGTGCCATTCATATGGTAGATGGTCTCGGGCATGACATCGGCCATGATCCCCCAGCGCTGCAAGTCATAACGGCGCAACCCCTCGTAGGCGAACTCCACACGACGCTCACGACGCACCAACTCACGCAACTTGTCCTGGGTGGCGTACTTCGTACGGTCAACGACAGGCATCTCAGCACGCTGGCGCACCTGGTCGATGGCCTGATAGACACTCTCGTCAATCTGCCCCAGTTCCATCTTGGCCTCGGCATAGGAAAGCAGCACCTCGGCATAGCGGAAGATGGGGAAGTTGCGGTCGCAGCTCCAGATGTCGCCTATCTCTGCGGGGTCACTGTAGAACTTCTTGAAGTTCATGCCCGTATGAGTGGCGTTGTCGGCATCGCTCCAGTAGTCGCCACTGCCCTTCTCAATAGACGGATAGCCATGAGGATACTGCGATTTGTCAGCAAACTTATCCCACGTCTGACCCGGATAGAGGATAGTGGCACGCAGGCGCGGATCGCGGTTCACAAACGGATTCTGCTCGTTGTAGATGGGGTCTTCGTCGATAGTCAGACCGTTTTTCGTCTCGTAGGTGTTGAGAAGGCTCTGTGTAGGCACAACGCTTGACCATCCGCCGTAGGCATTGGGGAAAAACTCTGCCACCCACATGCCGAAACCGCCGGGCTTGTTGTGCTCGAACGACAGGATAACCTCAGCGTTATACTGGTTCGACTTCAGGAAGGACTGCTCGTAGTTCAAGTCGGGCATCTTGTAATTACCTCCTTCGATGATTTGCTTCGCCACCTGGGCGGCCTCCGCGTAGTCGTGGGTAAACATGTCGAGACGCACGAGGAAAGTCTGTGCGGCACCTTTGGTGATGCGTCCGCTTTCGGCCTCCTCCGGCAATGCCGGGATGATGTCCTGCAGTTCAGAGTGGATATAGCTGAGCAGCTGGTCCTTTGCAACACGCGGTACCATGGCCTCATCGATGGTCTCATAGACATCCTCCGAGAAGGGGAAGTCGCCGTAGGCCTGTACGCGGAAGAACAGGGCGAGGGCACGAATCATGCGCACCTCTGCGCGATACTGCTGACGCTTGGCCTCAGAGCTGAACTGGATGGTGTTCTCCATCTTCAGATACTCATTACAGGTGCGAATCTCCGTATAGGTGAAGTAATTGTGTACACTGACACCAGAGGCAGCCATCGTTCCATTGCCAATGGAACGGTAGTCCTTGTTGTTGTGATAGCAGAAAGCATTGTCGCTGGCGGTGTCCCAGAACCACATTTCCTCAGGACGGTAGGGGCTGTAGAGCTGACGGTAGCAGCCCGTCAAAGCCAGGTCGGCATCGGTTTCTGTCTTCCAGAAAATGTCTGATGACACGGCATCGGTAGGAACGCGGTCGAGAAAGCCCTCTCCGCAGGATGTGAGCAACATGACTGCACAGGCTGCTGTGCCCAATGTCTTGTATATCTTGGTAATCATAACTCTTTACTATTAATTCTTGATTCTTAACTCTTAAATTAGAATGTCACATTGAGACCTACCGAGTGGCTCTTAATCTGCGGATAGTAGTTACCCTTCATATTGTCGTCGGTGACAGGAGCCTCAGGGTCGTAACCCTCCATGAAGGAGGTAATGGTGAACAGGTTCTCGCCCGTGTAGAAGATGCGCACATTGGAAATGCCCATCTTGTTGAGCAGAGACTTGGGCAGCGTATAGCCAATCTGAAGGGTCTTCAGACGCAGGTAGCTGGCGTCCTGCATCCAGAAGTCGCTGGTGGTGGTAGGCATCGACCAGCCTTCCATGCCCTGAATAAGACGGGGCATCTTGGCATTGGTATTGGCTGGTGTCCAGTGGTCGAGCCAGAGCGTAGAGGGTTTCGAAGCATCGCCATTAACGTAGCCCACTCCTTCACGAGTGACATAGCCGTTCACGCCCGCAGCACCCTGGAAGGAGGCCATCAGGTCGAAGCCCTTCCAGTCTGCACCGAGGTGGAAGCCGAAGGTGTAGCTGGGGCTCCACGAGCCGAGCACGGTACGGTCGTTGGCATCCAGTTTTCCGTCACCGTTGATGTCCACATACTTCAGGTCGCCAGGCTTGGGAGAACGGCCGCCAAACTGCGTGTAGCCGTTGGGGTAGGCAGCATCAATCTCTGCCTGGCTTTGGAAGAAGCCGTCTGTCTTGTAGCCGAAGAAGCTGTTCATGGACTCACCCTCACGCATGATGGCATAGACGGCTCCGTTTGAGTCGGAAACATATTGGTCGCCGCCGTCGCTCATCTTCAATATCGTGTTCTTGTTGTAAGCGAAGTTGCCCCCTACCTGATAGTTCACCTTGCCGATGCGTCCGTGGTAGTTCAGCGAGAGTTCGAAACCGCTGTTGCGCACCTTGCCCACGTTGTCGTAGAAGTCTTCGAGGGCAAAGGTTACAGGAGTGTTCACCGGCATAAGAATACCGTCGGTGGTCTTGTTATAGTAGTCGAGGATCACATTCAGCTGGTTGAAGAAGGTCATGTCGAAACCTATGCCCCAGGTCGTGGTGGTCTCCCACTTCAAATCCTTGTTGACAGCTTTTTTCGTCACAGCACCCGGACTGATTGATCCGTTGAAGGCATAGTTCTGTCCCAGCGTAAGCATTGATACGGTGGGATAGTAGCCTGCGATGTCCTGATTGCCGAGCTGTCCCCAGCTGATGCGAAGCTTGGCATTGTCAACCACATTGGCAAGTGGCCGCCAGAACTTCTCGTCGCTGAATCTCCAACCGGCAGAGACTGAGGGGAAGGCACCCCAGCGGTGGCCGCTGGCAAAACGGGATGTCCCGTCGTAACGAAGATTTGCCTCAAAGAGGTAACGGCCCAAGTAGTCGTAGTTGACACGGCCAAACCACGAGAGCATCGACAGCTCGTGACGCGAACCGGCAGAACTCTGGTTCTTCGTGCCGGCGGCATCGAGTTCGTAGAGGTTGCTGTTGGCCAGGTCTTCACGATAGGCATCAATATAGTGGTCACGGTAATACTCGGTATGATAACCGGCCAGGGCGTGTAGATGGTGGACATCCTGCAGGGTCTTGGTGTATTCGAGCAGGAAGTCGTTGCTGATGCGGAAGTCGGAGTATAGGTTCTCTGTCAGTTTGTCCACGCTGCCGTGAATGTAGTTCTGGTTATAGCGAACCGCCTTGTGCATGTCGTGGGTCTCACCGGAGTAGGCCTTGTAGGATGTCATCACCTTGAAACTCAGCTCTGGCAGAATGTTGTATTTCAGCGAGCCTACAAGTTGCAGGTTGTTGCGAATCTGGTCGGCAGTAGAACCACTGTCAAGCCAAGCAATAGGGTTGCCGTCGCCGATATAGCCGTAGTCGCCGTTCTCAAGATAACATGGCACCATCGGCGAGAGTTTGGTCAAGAGATAGAAGAAATAGTCCTGGTTATGATTGTCCGGGCCGGTGGGCTTCACCACATCCTCACGTGTGTAGGCCATGCTGAACGAGGCTTCCAGACGCTTTGTCAGGTTGGCATCGAGATTCATGCGGATATTGTAGCGGTCATTGCTGAAGTTCTTGATGATACCGTTCAGGTCGGTATAACCGGCTGATACCATGTAGCGCACATCCTCCGTGCCGCCCGACATGTTGACATTGTGCGTCATCTGGAAACCGCTGCCCTGATACATCAGGTCATACCAATCGGTGTTGGGATGTCCATAGGGGTCACTGCCGTTGCGGAAGAGTTCTATGTCCTGAGCGGTGTAAAGCGGGTCGTAGCCCTCGTTGGCACGGGCCTCATTGGTCAGTTCTGCATACTCTGCCGAGTTGACATACTTGGCCAGACGTGTGGGCTTGCTCCATCCGAATGTGGCGGAATAGTTGATTTGCGCCTTTCCCGCCTTGCCGCGCTTGGTGGTAATCACAATCACGCCGTTGGCCGCCTTTGAACCATAGATGGCTGCCGAGGCTGCGTCCTTCAGTACGGAAATCGATTCAATATCGTTGGGATCGAGCTGGTACATGGTGCTCTCCATGCCATCGACAATGATCATCGGAGAGGCATTGTTGAACGTTCCCGTACCACGGATGCGGATGGAGTTTTCGCTGTCATCAACACCCGGGCGGCCAGTGGTGTTCTTAATCTGCACACCGGCCATCTTGCCCTGCATACCCATGGCGAGCGAGGTCAGGGCCCGGTTACCCACGTCCTTGGAGTCAACGCTCGACACGGAACCCGTGAGGTTGGCCTTCTTTTGCGTGCCGTAGCCCACGACCACCACTTCCTCAAGTATCTCGTTGTCCTCTTTAAGGATGATGGTGAAGGGCCCGCTGCCACTGACCTTCACGGTCTGGTTAACGTAGCCAATGTAAGAGATGGTCAGCTCGTCGCCTTGGTTGGCTTTGAGCGTGAAGTTACCGTCGAAGTCAGTAACCGTTCCGTTAGTTGTGCCCGTCACGATGACGCTTGCACCGATGATGGCCTCTCCGCTTGAGTCCTTGACGATTCCCGTGACGGTGGTCTGCGCTGTGGCCTGTAACATCAACCCAAATAGCGCAAGAATGAGAAATAGAAATTTCTGTCTCATAATCTTATAAGTTTTAGGTTGTTATTATTCCTTGGTGAGTTCAATGATGCGACTGGTCATGTCGTCGCCGGTGAGGAGTTTCAGGCCAATCTTCATCAGATAGTCGCCCGAGAACACCTTGTCGTGGAAAGGCATCTGCGACTCCTTCTCAGGCATCAGACAGATTTCCTTGACGCGATATTTGCTGTTGGCATCGAGGCCTTCGAGACGTACAGGCAGCAGCTGCTCGTTGAAGTCGGGATGAATGTCGTAGGCGGCAATGAGGGCATGGCTCTTGTCGTCGCTGACGCGCTCCAGTACGCAGTGCTTGGTTTCATAGGGAGAGACCAGACGGTAGAGGTTGGGGGAGTAGATGACGGGCTTCAGCCTATTGTATTCCCTGACGGCCTGGCGGCAGTATTCGAGGTCTTCCTTTGCCATGTTTTTCAGGTCGATGTCAAAGCCCAGCTTGCAGGTGAAGTCAACATCAACCCGGAACTTTACACTGGCACGCTTGTTCCAATTGGTGACGTGCGAGCACATGGCCTTTGAGGGGAGGAACTGCGAGAAACCCCACTGGATATACAGACGCTCAACGGGATCGGTATTGTCGGAGCACCAGAACTCGGTGAAGTATTTCAGAGCCTCGTAGTCGCAGCGGCCACCGCCACCGGAGCAGAGCATCATGTAGAGGTCGGGATATTTGGCCTGCACGCGGTCGAGCACCTTGTAGAGACCTCGCACATAGTCGATGTAAAGGTTGCCTTGGTTTTCGCCGAGATGCTGCGAAAAGATGTTGGTGATGGGCGAGTTGCAGTCCCACTTGAAGAACTTCAGGTTGGGGTTCTCCGTCATCAGGTCATCGACAACGCCATAGACAAAATCCTGCACCTTGGGATTTGTCAGGTCGAGCACCCACTGGTCACGGAAGTAGTATGGCTCACGGTTCTGACGCATCAGAATCCAGTCTGGATGCTTCTCAGCCAGTTCGCTCTTCGGGTTCACCATTTCCGGCTCAATCCAGATGCCGAACTCCACACCTGTCTCGTTGGCCTTCTTCACGAGATAGGGCACGCCGTTGGGCAGCTTGGAATGGGTCACCTCCCAGTCGCCGAGTCCTGCATGGTCGTCCTTGCGGGGATACTTGTTGCCAAACCATCCGTCATCGAGCAGGAACAAATCTACGCCCAAGTCCTTCGCCTCCTTAAACAGTTCGGTCAGTTTTGCCTCGTCGAAGTCGAAGAAAGTGTTCTCCCAGTTGTTGAGCAGTGTCATGCGGTCCTGGTCAGCCTTGTACAGCTGGTGGTTGAGTGCCCATCGCTGGAAGTCACGGCTTCCCTCACCTGCGCCATTCTGGCTGAGGGTAAAGATGAAGTCTGGCGTCCGGAACACCTCGCCCTTCTTCAGCAGATACATGGAGGCATCGGGATTGATGCCGCTGACGATACGCAGCTCATTGTTGTTGTCCACCTCGAAGGTGAAGCGGAAATTTCCCGTCCAGGCAACCGTGCCCATCAGCACCTCGCCTGTGTTCTCTTGGATCTTTGAATGAGTACTAATCTCAAAAAACGGCTGTGCAAACATCGTGGCACGGGTGCCGAGACGGGAATCCACAATTTTCTTGCCGAACGTCAGTTCTGTCTCGCTCATGTGCATCTCTTTGGCCCAGTTGCCACTGAACTCTGTCAGGTAGTACCGGTCGCTCTCCATATAGAGCATTGAAGAGGCATAGCGGCCCAGATAGACCTTGCCCTTCTCCTGATGCTGAATCTCACTCCACTGGCGGATGACATTCTCCTCCGGGTAGGCCACATAGTGAAGGGTGACGCTTACCGGATAGAGATCATCCTTCAGGTTGATGATGGTTTCCGTTCCACCATCTGTGCTCTTCTGCTCATGAGACACATATTTCAATACAGAGCTTGGGTTTCCGTCGACATGACGAATTTCCAAGGCTGGCTCATAATAGTCCTCGGTACCCATCACAGGATAGACCTCATTGCCGATGGCGCAGGTAGATAAAACCACACCAAGTGGCATCGTCAGTTCATCGAGATTCACATTCCGGTTCAGGCGTGCGCCGAAATAAGTCTGGTACAGCCGACCGTCGTCTTTCACTTCCATCACCAACTGAGTCTTGTTTGTTTCGACAGCGATGGTGGTCTTGGCCACCACAGCAGTCGTGGCCATTGCAAAAATTGCGGTAAAGATTGATTTGAACATATCTGTAAGTTTTAAAGTAAGATTTCGGCTGCAAAATAAAGACGACTTTCCTCTGATTCTCTAACCAAGTAGTCGATAAGTAGATTCTCAGAAAACTAAGATTTCAATAATCTGCTGATTTACAAATCATTACTAAATAATAAGAAATAATCATAAGTAGATGTTTTCGTTTTCCTAATATCCGTAACTAATAGTCATGTTGACTCATTTTACTATCTGTTGCTACATTTGACATTGTTTTTGCCTCTATACAGGTGATTATGTATGGGGCAGTCCACCTTCCCCTACCCTGTCAAGCATTAGAGGGGCTTTATGTAGTCCGTTAACCTGCAACTTCGATTCCTTAGCCGTCAGAATGTCCATACCGAATGGTTCTTGACCCAAACTCCGTTTTCGAGGACGGCATAAAAGCTATCCCCGTGGCGGATAAAGAATAGGTTCATCCGACATTTCGAGTGATAGATTGTAGATAATTGTAAAAAAATTTATTACGTATTTTTCGGGTCATCCGACATTTGGAGTGATAATCACTCTTATAGGATTTTGAAGAGGGTGTATCAAACAGCCATATACCTACCCTTTTGTCATCCCGAACGCAGTCGAGGAATCTAAACCACTCACTGAGAGATGCTTCGACTCCGC
>JALEPZ010000034.1 GCA_022767125.1 Phocaeicola plebeius | reverse complement strand
GACAAAAATAAAGCCACGTAAATTCCCTGCGGTAGAAATACGTTGCAAATTTATAGGGAATTTCCGAAGCAACCAAAAACAGCCTTTGAAGTGTTAAATTCTAAAAGTATTTGTATTTCAATAGTTTAGATTTGGTTAGTTTTTTGTTGTTCATGGTAGTTTCGGAGTCTCTAAATACTGAATGTTGAATGCATATTCTCTACCTTATTAGGTATGGTAATGCTACTTAGGTTTGTACAACCAGAAAATGCCCCTTTAAGATTGGTTACATTAGCAGGCAAACTGACTTCTGAAAACTTATTTCCAGCGAAGGCAGATACGATAGAGGTGACGCTACTTGGAATAGTGACAGAAGATAAAGCACAATCACAAAAAGTTCTGTGAAGTTCTGTTATTCCATCCGGAATATTAGCTTGTTCCAAGTTAGAACATCTCCAAAATACTTCCGAACCTAAGGAGTTTACTGTCGATGGAATGACGATAAGAGGTAGAGAGGTACAACCTTCGAATGCTCTCTTACCAATTCTTGTCAGTCCATTGGGTAATGAGACAGACGTTAAACTTACACAATCATCAAATGCGTAGTCATCAACTTCAGTTGTATTAGAGGGAAGGAGGATACTCTCTAATTTGGTGCGAGCAAACATTAATGGTCCTACTATGTTATCATACGTATTGTATGAGTATGTTTCTCCCCCAGGCTTAAGATTAGGATCTAAATAAGTATTTACTAAGTCATTAACAATAGTAGCATTACTGATATCCAAATGGGTTAAAATTCCTTCAGTTGTGTAAAGACCAGGATTACTTCCAGCCATATCTCGGATAGTAACAATGTCTGCCGCATTCAGATTTCCTGTCACTTTCATGGAAGTAATCAGATATTTATTAGCATCACCAACTAAGGATGCCAAAGTTCCTGCTGTTTCAACGTGAAATGATGCGCTAAAGTTCTTCAATTCAAATGCGGTCATAGGTTGTATTCCGTTTCTTTTGATAGTGACCGATTTAGTTGTTTTCTTAGCCATTTGCCCACCTGCGCTGTTGGTTATCGTAATGCAGAATCCACCTGTAAATGTTGTGGGAGGAACAACAATCCAAAAGTCTGTGGCCGTCTCAGCCGTTGAGCCTACGGTAACACCTGCACCACAATCTAATGTGATTTCATCGGTAGCTTCTTCTGTCATCGTAACAGAAGGAGTACCACCAAAAGTATGTGAGATAGTGGCTTTCCCAGCAATCTTTTCTCCATTATTCCCTTTCAAGGTAATGGACTTCACAGTGACATCTGCTCCGTACAATGCCAACTTCAAATAACCTCCTACATTCTTGAACGCCAGGAAAGTATCATCTGTGTTTTTTGTAGCTGCCACCATTGTATTGGCTCCCAGTCCAAAAGAGTTTTCTGCGTAGTGTTGTATGGTAGGCAAAGTGACTGTCATCATACCATTTTCGGAAATACGGTTGTTGCTGTAGTATGGATAGATGGCATAGTGGCATGCTAAGTCATTTCCTGTACCGAATTCTGTGTTTACCAACGAAAAAGTTCCTCCATTGTCACCTGTTTCTCCTGTGAATTTGTATTCACGGTTTAAGGTGTTTCCATTGAAAATAGAAATACGATCGTCTACAGTCCACCGCAACTAATTATATTCATTTATATAAGTACGGGATTGATTGTATTCAAAGGAAGTGGTAAAAGTTACATTCTTCGTTTCTTTTGCAAATTCGTCTTGAAATTCATATTGGGTGCATGCGCTGAGCACGGAGATAGCACATGCGAATAATAGATGTTTTTTCATTCCTTTATTATTTTAGTTACCAATCTGTGGGGTCTTCTGGAAAGGGATTCTCAAGATTTGATGCAGCAAGTACTCCTTCGGTTTGCATTTCAATTACTTCGATTGAAGGTGTCTCGTAATTCTTTCGTCCTTTTGGATTTTTCTTTTCATTCATAGTCATTTTGTTTTTATATATGCCTCCGAATTCCCAGACAGAAGCAATAAATAAAAAAGGTGTGGGAACTATATTGCTTTATCCTATCTCTCAGGCTTCTCGCATTGCTTATGGTACGGATAAAACAATAGCCCACACCTCATTTGACCATATCTGGAAATCATATTACATGAATATGACGAAGATACATCAAAGGCGTGGCACTATTGCTATCATCTTCGTACCATTTCAAACTTTGCGAGAATTTGAGAGATGAAGATAATCTCAATAATACCTTTCGTTAATATGTCCTTTCAGAGTACTAAATCCACTGAAATTTCTGCAAAGATAGCGAACAGAATTGGAAAAACAAAATGAATATAGCGAAATGTAGCTATCAGTGTTTATACTTTGTGCGGTATAATTTTGTGCAAACAAAAAAGTAAGCATCTTTATGTTGCCTAAACTGTTTTCAGCAATTTATGGTGAACGAACATCAAAAAGTGCCTATTTTAGCCACTTAGGCTGCTGAATACAGCACCGGAATGGTGAACGGGTATGCTCCGGATGTATGCCGTAAGCAGGAAGAGTATGTTTTCTCTCTATGAAGAGATACACAGAACAAGATTGGATGAAAAACATTTCCCTTTGTGCAGTAAGGGCTTTCATCATCAGATAAGGTTAATAACCTTTATGCCTCAAGGTAGGTTAATAATTAGGGTGTCCAGTTCGTCTGCTAAATTAAGGTGACTCAGAGAAAATCTTGTCCCTTTACCCCTTTGGGCAGATGGCTTGAAAACTTTTTGGACGAAATCTACAAAGAAATCAAAAAGAATGCTTATATTTGACCCCGTAACCAAAATGAATTTTACATGATAACTTATCCGAACGCTAAGATAAACCTGGGACTGAGCGTAGTCGAGAAACGCCCCGATGGCTATCATAACCTCGAAACGGTGTTCTATCCCATCAACCTGCAGGATGCGCTCGAAGTGACACGACTCTCGGGCTGCGACGAATCGTTCCGCCTGCACGTAACTGGAGCTAATCTCGATGGCAGTCCGGAGGATAACCTCGTGGTGAAGGCCTATCGGCTGTTGAACGAAAAGCATCATCTGGTACCCGTGGACATTCACCTGCACAAGCATATCCCTACCGAAGCTGGACTGGGAGGAGGGTCGTCCGACTGTGCGTTCATGATCAAGACACTCAACAAGAAGTTCAACCTCGGCCTTACTCCTGCCGAGATGGAGAGTTATGCGTCGCGGCTGGGTGCGGACTGCCCGTTCTTCATCCAAAACCGTCCGGTACTGGCTACGGGCACGGGAAACGTGTTCGAGCCGATTGCTCTCTCGCTGAAGGGCTATCATGTTGTTGTCATCAAGCCCGATATCTCCGTTTCCACGCGGGAGGCCTACGCTAACATCCGTCCGCAGCGTCCGGAAATTCCTCTGAAGGAAGCCATCGCCCGGCCCATTGCGGAGTGGAAAGACTGCCTGAAGAATGATTTCGAGAAGAGCGTCTTTGTCAGCCATCCCGAAATAGCGGCTATTAAGGACCAGCTGTATGACCTGGGAGCAGTCTACGCCCAGATGAGCGGCTCTGGTTCGGCGGTCTTCGGCATCTTCAAGGAGGCCGTGGAAGAGGTAGACCAGAAATTCGCCGACTGCTTTACCCGACAACGCATCTTGGAATGATTCATCGGTTTACAACGGACATCTCGGACATTCCTCTGCCCGAACGGTTCACGTATCCTTTTCACTATACGCCCCATCCCCTGACGGTCTTGGCCGCACAGGAGGTGGAGCGTTATCTTTCTGCCCGTACCGACTGGCAGGAGGAATTGCGGCAGGGCAAGATGTTCGGGGTGCTCGTCGTGCAGCTCGATGACGGAAGTGTAGGGTTTACGGCAGCCTTCTCGGGAATCTTGGCAGGGAGTAACCGTCACGATTATTTTGTCCCCCCAGTCTATGACCTGCTACGTCCCGATGGTTTCTTCCGTCGCGAGGAGGAGCAGATTTCAGACATCAACCATCGTATGGACGAGGTGGTGGCCTCCGCGGCTTACCGGGACTGCGTAAACCGTACGGAGAAGTTGCGGCAGGAGGTGCAGGTTCAGCTGGAAACGGCGCGGCAGGCATTGAAAGAGCGGAAACGCCTTCGGGAAGAACTGCGTAGTCGGACAAACCTGGACGAGGAGGGCCGCCAGGCATTGGTGCGCGAGAGCCAGTTCGAAAAGGCAGAATACAAGCGGCTGGAACGGCGGATGAAAGCGGAACTGGAAGTACAGGAAGCGGAACTGAGGCAATGGAACGGGCAGCTGGAGGCATGGAGACAGGAGCGGAAGTCGCGCTCGGCTGCCTTGCAGAACCGCTTGTTCCGGCAGTTCCGGCTGCTCAATGCGCGGGGAGAGACGCGCGACCTGACCGAGCTGTTTCGAGATACGCCGGCACATACCCCGCCGGCAGGGGCTGGCGAATGTGCGCTGCCCAAGTTGCTCCAGCATGCTTATCTGAACGAACTCCATCCCTTAGCCTTCGGGGAATTCTGGTGGGGCGACTCTCCGAAGAACGAGGTGCGCCGTCAAGGAGTGTTCTATCCCTCCTGTCAAGGTAAGTGCGCGCCGATTCTGCGCCATACCTTGCAGGGACTGGAGGTTGAGCCGGATCCTCTGGAGCATGTTGTTCAGGAAGGGGAGCTGGAGGTGGTCTACGAAGATGAGTGGCTGGTGGTAGTGGACAAGCCGGCCGGCCTACTGTCGGTACCGGGTAAGAAATCCGATGATTCGGTGCTGACGCGCCTGCGCTGTCGCTACCCGTCGGCTACAGGACCCTTGCTGGTCCACCGCCTTGACATGGACACATCGGGCCTGCTGCTGGCAGCCAAAACAAAAGAGGTACATGAACAGTTGCAGCGGCTGTTCGAGACGAGGCAGGTACGCAAACGGTATACCGCCTTGCTGGAAGGAGTTCTCCCTTCAGATACCGGTACCATCGACTTGCCCCTGTCGCCCGACTGGCTTGACCGTCCGCGGCAGAAGGTGGATGAATTAGAAGGGAAAACGGCCCTGACGCAGTATGTGGTGCGTTGCCGTCAGAACGGACGTACGCTGGTGGATTTCTTTCCGCTGACGGGCCGCACGCATCAGTTGCGGGTCCATGCTGCTCATGCCCGCGGCCTGGATTTCCCGATTGTGGGAGATGTGCTCTATGGTACACCAGCCCATCGTTTGTGCCTGCATGCCGCTGCCCTAGAGTTCGTTCATCCTGTCACCCATCAAAGGGTTTGTCTGTGTCGGGAGGTTAAATTCTAATTTTTTTTTTTGTGATAATCCCATTCCTGATAAGATTCATAACCTTACAACTGTAAGATTATGAATCTTATTGCCCATGAAGGTAGCTGGATTTGGACACGTAGCCAACAGGATGCTTTTCCCTGACAAGTCTTTCCCTATACGGTATTCACTGCCGAAAGTCCCTTTGCTTCGCTTGCCAGGATATTCCTTATTTCGCAACCGACCTACCGCCTGTTGCATTAGCTTCGTAAGGATATGTCAAAATACGACTGTATACGAAATACCTATATACATAAACAAAATGTAATTTTTTGTTGCTATTAAAAGAATAAACGCTAACTTTGTGCCCAGAACCCTTAAACGATACAAAATCTACGATATAATAATTGTAAAATGATGGAAAAGAAACTTCTTTTGGGAGATGAAGCGATTGCACTCGGCGCCATACATGCTGGTCTGAGCGGAGTTTATGCCTATCCCGGCACCCCCTCGACAGAAATTACCGAGTTCATCCAGCATCATCCCTTAGCCAAAGAGCGCGGCATCCATTCGCGCTGGTGTACGAATGAGAAAACAGCCATGGAGGCGGCCCTTGGAATGTCGTATGCAGGCAAGCGGGCTCTTGTCTGCATGAAACATGTGGGCATGAATGTCTGTGCCGATGCTTTCATCAACAGCGCCATTACCGGCGTACAGGGCGGATTGGTGGTACTGGCTGCCGACGACCCCTCGATGCATTCCAGTCAGAATGAGCAGGATTCCCGCTTTTATGGAAAATTTGCCCTGTTGCCTGTCTTCGAACCTTCCGACCAACAGGAGGCGTATGATATGATGGAAGTGGCTTTCGACTATTCGGAGGCCATCAAGGAACCCGTGTTGCTGCGCGTGGTGACCCGCCTGGCCCATTCCCGTGCGGGAGTGATGGTGAAGGAACCGCGCGAACAGAACGCTCTTCATATCTCTACCGACGCATGGGTGTTGCTGCCCGGCATTGCCCGAAAGAAATACGACGCACTAATCGGGAAGCAGGCTGACATGATTCAAGCCAGCCACCGGTCGCCGTTCAACCGAAGCGAATATAGCGAAACGGTCCCTACGGTAGAGAAGACGGGCATCGTGGCCTGCGGCATCGGCTACAACTACGTGAAAGAGGCTATTGCCCAGTTGCCCTTGGAGAAACAGGCCTGCTATAATATAGAAAAGGTGTCGCAATACCCGCTTTCGGAAGAGCGCATCCGCCAGTTGGCCCATGAGAGTGCAAAGATCCTCGTGGTGGAAGACGGACAGCCTGTGGTGGAAGAGGCCGTGAAGGGGATGCTCGGAACGGACTACCCCGTGACGGGAAGGCTGACAGGCACACTGCCCCGGACCGGTGAACTGACACCCGATTGTGTGGCTGTTGCCATGGGCGTGGACCTGCCGGCCATTTTGCCCGTGGCCAAGAACCTTGCCGCCCGTCCGCCCCAGCTCTGCCAGGGATGTGGCCACCGCGATGTGTATGCGGCCCTGAACAAGGTGGCTGCCGACTATCCCGACCATCGCATCTTTGGCGACATCGGCTGCTATACCCTCGGAGCACTGCCGCCCTATAAGGCCCTCTCGAGCTGCGTTGACATGGGGGCGTCTATCACCATGGCCAAGGGAGCGGCCGATGCCGGACTGTTTCCTGCCATTGCCGTTATAGGTGACTCTACTTTCACTCACTCCGGTATGACAGGACTGCTCGATGCCGTCAACGACGGGTCGAACATCACGGTAATCATTTCGGATAACCTCACCACCGGCATGACCGGCGGACAGGACTCGGCAGGTACCAACAAGTTCGAAGCTATCTGCATCGGCCTGGGCGTAGATCCAGCACACGTACGCGTGGTGGTGCCCCTGCCGAAGAACATGGAGGAAATAACCCGTACCATTAAGGAAGAGATCGAGTACAACGGAGTCTCAGTGATTATCCCGCGCCGCGAGTGCATTCAGACGGCCGCCCGGCACGCACGGGAGAGAAAGAAGAACTAAGCATTATTTGAACGTATGAAAAAAGACATTATATTGTGTGGTGTGGGAGGACAAGGTATCCTCTCCATTGCAACTATTATCGGCGAAGCGGCCACGTTGGCGGGCATCCACCTGAAACAGGCGGAAGTACATGGCATGAGCCAGCGCGGTGGTGACGTGCAGTCGAACCTCCGCCTTTCTACGACAACCATCTATAGCGATCTGATCCAGAAGGGAGGAGCTGATATGATTATCTCCATGGAACCGATGGAGGCCCTGCGCTATCTGCCTTATCTGGCTAAGGACGGGGTCATCGTGACCAGCAACAAACCCTTTGTCAACATTCCCAACTATCCTGATGAGCAGGCACTGTTCGACGAACTGAACGCCTTGCCCAACAAAGTCATCATGCTCGACATCGAGAATGTGGCCAAGGAAGCCGGTTCGGCCCGTTCGGCCAACGTGGTGCTGCTGGGAATGGCTGCGAAATACATCGAAATCGTTTCATCGGAAGCCCTGCGCAACGCTGTGGCCAACATCTTTGCCCGCAAGGGTGAGGCTGTGGTAGAGGCTAACCTGAAGGCGTTTGACAAGGGGGCGAACAATTGAAGAAGCATGTACAGAAGACCTTTACCTGACTGGAAGTCAGAATACCTCGACCCTGAACGGGAGACGATGTCGAGGACGGAAATTGCTGCGCTGCAGGTGGACCGGTTGCGGGCCACTGTGGCGCACTGTATGAACAACCCAGTGTATAAGGAACGGCTGGAAAGAGCGGGCGTGTCGCCAGAGAGCATTACGTGCGTAGACGACATCCGCCGCATTCCCTTCACCACCAAGCAGGACCTTCGCGATACGTATCCGTTCGGCCTTGCTTCTGTGCCCCTTACTGAATGTGTGCGTCTGCATTCGTCGTCGGGAACGACCGGTAACCCTACCGTCATCCTGCACACCCAGAAAGACCTCGACGAGTGGGCCAATCAGGTGGCCCGCAACCTGTGGATGGTGGGACTGCGTCCCGACGATGTGTTCCAGAATTCTTCGGGCTACGGCATGTTTACGGGAGGACTCGGGTTCCAATATGGGGCCGAACGCATCGGTATGCTGACCATCCCGGCGGCGGCGGGCAACTCGCTGCGCCAGATCAAGTTTATGACCGACTTCGGAACCACTGCCGTACATGCTGTGCCGTCGTACGTGACCCGCCTGCACGAGGTGATGGTGGAGCAAGGCATTGACCCCCGCCGCGACACAAAGCTGCGCGTGCTGGCCATCGGTGCGGAGCCGCACTCGGAAGAGCAGCGCCAGAGAATCGAAGAAATGATGGGTGTGAAGGCCTACAACTCCTTCGGCATGTCGGAGATGTGCGGACCCGGTGTAGGATTCGAATGTAAGGAGCAAAACGGACTCCACTTTTGGGAAGATTACTACATCGTGGAGATTGTGGACCCCGAAACGCTGGAACCGGTGCCCGACGGAGAAATCGGCGAACTGGTGCTCACCACCCTCAACCGCGAAGCCATGCCGCTGCTGCGCTACCGCACACGCGACTTGACACGGGTGCTTGGACGGTCTTGCCCCTGCGGACGCAACCACGTGCGCATCGACCGCATGAGAGGCCGCTCGGACGACATGATGGTGCTGCGCGGAGTGAACATCTTCCCCATACAGATCGAGAAGATCCTGATGCAGTTCAAAGAGCTGGCCAACAACTACCTCATCACTCTCACCACCGACGAGAACAACGATAACATGACCGTGGAGGTGGAATTGGAACAGCTCTTCACCGACGACTACCAGCGGCTCACGGCCCTGCAGAAGTCCATCACCCGTGCACTGAAGGATGAAATTCTGCTGACCCCCATCGTGAAGCTCGTGCCCAAGGGTACGCTGCCCGTCAGCGAAGGAAAGGCAGTGCGCGTAGTAGACAAGCGAACCGTTTATAAATAATGTAGAGAAGAAATATGACAATAAAACAGCTTTCCATTTTTATCGAGAACCGTAGCGGTGCGTTGCTACGGATTCTCGAAATGTTGCGTGACAATGGCATCAGCATCATCGTTAGTACACTGGGCGATACCGACGGGTTCGGCATCTACCGCATCATCTGCAACGATCCAGAAAGGGCTTTCCGCCTGTTGCGCGACAAGAACATCTCGGCTACCATCACCAATGTCTATGCCATCCGCCTTGCCAGCAACCAGCCGGGGGCGGCAGCGGAAATCGTCCGGCTGGTAACACAGGTCGGCGTGGAAATCAAATACATGTACTCGTTCCTCTTCGGAGGATGTGGCATTGTGGTGATTCGTCCCGACAGTCCCGACAAGGCAGAGGAAGCGATTATGCTGAACCAATTGGATTATATCACTGAAAATGAACTGAAAAAAATCGATTTATGAAAAAAACCTTTGTTGGCCTTGCTGTCTGGCTGTTTTCGGCAGCTATGGCATGGGGGGAGATGACCAGTCCTCCGGCAACAAACCAGGAGAAGGATGTGGCATACTGGGCCGATGCCGTGGCCTCGCGCCTGAAAGTGACGGGATATGCGCAGGCCGGCTACACAGCCACCCTGACCGAGAACGGCCAGAATGCCAATTCGTTCGAAATGTACCGCGCCATCCTTATGGTGGGAGCTAACGTCACTCCCCAGTTTTATGCTTTCTTTATGCACGACTTCAAGAGTAAGGACATGCAGGAGTATTATCTCGAATACCGTCCGTTAAAGGCACTGAACCTCCGATTTGGCCAGTCAAAGACGGAAATTTCTATGGAGAATCCCATGTCGCCCACCGTGCTAGAGAGCATTTCGCCTATGTCGCAGGGCGTGTTCTGGCTGTGTGGGGCCGATCCTTTGATGGGCAATCCTGCCGGCCGCGACATGGGACTGATGGCTTACGGATCCCTCTTCAGCGGTCACTTGTTTTATGTGCTGGAGGTGGTGAATGGCGGACAGACCAATGCTGCCGACAAGGACAACAAGAAGAACGTGATTGCGAAACTCGAATACAAGCCGGTTCCCAACTTCCGGTTGTCTGTTTCCGGACAGCTGGGCTACGGGACGGCCATGAACGCTTCCGCCTATAACCCCACCGTGCAGGTGGGCGATACCTATCGCCAGAACCGTTACTCGGCAGGTGTGGAGTGGAAGTCGAAGCGGGCGGGCAGCGACTACCACCACCATCGTTGTGCGGTGGTGCGCTCAGAGCTGATTGGCGGCAAGGACGGTGGCTGCAAGAGTTTTGGAGCTTACCTTTCGACGGCCATTCCCGTCTATAAAGGCCTGGATGTAGTGGCTATGGCCGACTATATGAACTATAATACCGATGCCCGGTTGAAGAAGACAAACCTCATGGCAGGACTGCAGTATTGGATCTTCAAGAAGTGCCGTGTACAGGCACAATATACCTACAGCCTACGCAGCGATGCCATGAAGGCATTGCAGGGGAACAATCGGAGCCTGCTGCAGGCACAGGTGCAAGTGGCATTTTAAGAAAAATACAGCATATGTTCATCAAGATTTTATTGACCATTATCTTCCTCTGCGTCACAGTAGCAGTGGGAGTGTATTCGAGAAAGCAGGCGAAGTCGGTCGACGGCTTCGTACTGGGCGGACGTTCCGTGGGTCCTTGGCTCACTGCCTTTGCTTATGGCACCTCTTATTTTTCTGCTGTCGTGTTCGTGGGCTACGCCGGCCAATTCGGCTGGAAATACGGCATGTCAGCATCGTGGATCGGAGTGGGCAACGCCGTTATCGGCTCGTTGCTGGCGTGGCTGGTGCTGGGCAAACGCACCAAACTGATGACGCAGCACATACAGAGCCGCACTATGCCCGACTTCTTCGGCACTCGGTATGCAGACGAGGGCCTTCGCGTGGCGGCCTCCGTCATTGCCTTTATCTTCCTCATCCCCTACACGGCAGGTGTCTATATGGGTATCTCTAAACTCTTCGAGATGGGCTTCGGAATTCCGTATGCCTACTGCGCCATCATCATGGCCCTGCTCACCGCCGTCTATGTCATTCTCGGTGGATACAAGGCAACGGCCATTAACGACTTCATTCAAGGCATTATCATGCTCTTCGGCATTTCGACCGTGATTGCCGTGGTACTCCATCATCAGGGTGGCCTTGTGGAGGCAATAACCAAGATGGGGGAGGCGGTGCCGACGGCCCATGACCTGGAAGACAAGTCGGGGCTTTTCGCCCGCTTTCAGCCCGGCGATTTCGCCTCCTGCTTCGGGCCTGCTCCGCTGAGTCTGCTCGGCGTGGTTATCCTTACTTCGCTGGGTACATGGGGACTGCCACAGATGGTCGGCAAGTTTTATTCCATCACCGACGAGTCGGCTATCCGCCGCGGCACCATCATCTCCACGATCTTTGCATTGGTGGTGGCGGGAGGCTGCTACTTCCTTGGGGGCTTTGGCCGTCTGTTCCCTGAGCCGGCCTTCAGCGTAGAGAAGCAGAAGTATGCTTTCGACAGCATTGTACCGTCGATGCTGGAGACCCTGCCCGATGTACTCATTGCCCTTGTCGTGTTGCTGGTTCTCTCGGCTTCTATGTCCACCCTTGCTTCTTTGGCACTTACTTCCTCTTCGACCATGACCCTCGACCTCATCTACCGCGATAAAAAATCGCAGGAAGGCGAGGTGGCCGGCGGTGAAATCGATGACCTCGTGGCCGAGAAGATTGAACGTCGGAAGGTATTGGTCATGCGGGTGTTCATCGTGTTCTTTATCGCCCTTTCACTGATGATTGCCCTCAATCCGCCCCAGTTCATTGCCCAGCTGATGGGTATCTCCTGGGGAGCGCTTGCCGGTGCTTTCCTTGCCCCGTTCCTGATGGGCCTCTACTGGAAAGGGGTGACCCGACTTGCCGTGTGGGCTTGCTTCGTCTGGGGGGTTGGACTGACCGTAGTGAACATGATGCTCGGTAATGCCCTCCTAAACCCGATAGATTGTGGAGCGGTGGCAATGGTAGGCGGTTTCGTGGTGGTGGCTCTCGTTAGTCTTTGTACCTCGAAGATGGACCGCCGCATAGTCGACGGAATCTTCGACTGCTATAAATAAAATGGGATAGGGGCGAAGGGGGAATCCTGATTGTCCGGATGACCTTACCACGGAGATGGTCAGCCCATGATTTGACTTAAGAAAGAAACTTTAAACTGATAGATTATGATTTTAAACAGAGCAATGGAATGCATGGACCGGGAGTCTATGCGCAAGCTGCAGACTGAGCGGCTTATCAAGACCGTAAAGACATGTTATGAGAAAGTGCCCTTCTATCGCCGGAAAATGGACAAGATGGGCATCAAACCCGAAGATATCAAATCGATTGACGACATCCATCGTCTGCCTTTTACTACCAAGCACGACCTTCGCGATGAATATCCTTTCGGCCTCCAGGCCGTTCCGCAGAGTGAGGTGGTACGCATCCATGCTTCGTCGGGCACGACCGGAAAGCCGGTGGTGGGCACTTATACCAAGAACGACCTCGCCATGTGGGCGGAAGGGGCGGCTCGAGTCATGGCGGCAGGCGGTGTCACCAAGGGAGACATTGTTCAGGTGAGTTATGGCTACGGACTCTTTACGGGAGGACTTGGTGCACACGATGCAGCCGGCCTGCTGGGTGCCGTGCAGTTGCCTACTTCGGCCGGTAACTCCGAGAAGCAGATCATGCTGATGAAGGATTTCGGCTCGTCGGTGCTCTGCTGCACGCCTTCGTATGCCCTTCACCTGGCGGAAGTAATAGAGAAGAGCGAAAGCGTAAAGAAGGAAGACCTGAAACTGCGAGTCGGTTTCTTCGGTGCGGAACCTTGGACGGAGGGAATGCGCAAGGAACTGCAGGAACGCTTGGGCATCAAGGCCATCGACATATACGGACTCACGGAAATGTGCGGACCGGGAGTGGGAGGCGAATGCGAATGCCAGAACGGTACCCATCTCTGGGAAGATATGTTTTTCCCCGAAATCATCAATCCCGATACGCTGGAACCGTGCGAACCGGGTGAGTTCGGGGAACTGGTGTTCACGTCGCTCTGCAAGGAGGCAATGCCGATTATCCGCTATCGTACCCGCGACCTTACGCGCCTCATCTACGACAAGTGCGAATGCGGACGTACGGCTGTGCGCATGGACCGCATCCTGGGTCGTTCCGATGACATGATGATTATCCGCGGAGTGAACGTGTTCCCCAGCCAGATCGAGACTTGTCTCACTGAGTTCCCGGCCTTCACGGCGCAGTATTTCATCACCGTTGACCGCAAGAACAACGAGGATACCTTCGACCTCGACGTGGAACTCCGCAGCGAGTACTTCTCGCCTAATCCTTCCCGCCAGATGCCGTACATAAAGCCGCTCTACGACCGCATTGTGTCGATGGTGGGCATCAAGCCGAACATCCACATCAAGGAGCCGGGTCAGATTCAGCGTTCCATCGGGAAGGCAAAACACGTGAACGATAAGAGAAACTTCAAGAATTGAGCATGTTTGACTATACTATTGTCACCGAGACCATTAACCGGATGGGACTCGGTGACTTCTCACAAGCAACCATCCGCGACATTCAGGCCTTGTCGCGGACGCTGGAAGAAAAGACCGGAGAGAAAGTAATCCACTTGGAGATGGGGGTTCCAGGACTGCAGCCCTCAGCCATCGCCTTGAAGGCGGAGCAGGAAGCTCTGGCCAACGGGTGTGCTACGATTTACCCACCCAATGGGGGAATACCGCGCATCAAGCAGGCAGCTTCACAGTTTGTCAAAGCCTTTATCGGGGTGGACATCGACCCGCTCTGCTGCATACCGACTACCGGGTCTATGCAGGGTACCTTCGCCGCCTTCACCATCTGGAAACATGCTTCAGTGACCAACGAGAAAGGCGAGCCAACGGTGCTGTTCATCCATCCGGGATTTCCGGTGCAGACCACGCAATGTGATGTCATCGGCATCCGCCATATCGGACTCGATATCCACGACTACCGTGGCAAGGACCTGATTGACAAACTGGAGGAAATGGTATCCCAGTATAATATCTGCGGAATCGTCTATTCCAATCCCAACAACCCGTCGTGGGTGTGTTTCAACGAGGAAGAACTGGAGGGCATCGGTCGTCTGGCTACGCACTATGATTTCATCGTGCTGGAAGACCTTGCTTATTTTGCCATGGACTTCCGTCGTGACCTCTCGCACCCCTTTGAGGCACCCTATCAGGCCACAGTAGCTCGCTATACGGATAACTATATGCTTTCTGTTTCCGGCTCGAAGGCCTTTTCCTACGCAGGCCAGCGCATCGGGGTCTGCTGCATCAGCAACCGCCTCTATCACCGTGTATACCCGTCGCTGCAGGAGAATTTCGGCGTGGGTGAGTTCGGCAATTTCTTTGCCAACCGACTGATGTACACGTTCTCCAGCGGTACTACTCACAGTGTGCAGCATGCCATGGCCGCACTCATGGAAGCGGCTTGCGACGGCTCCTACAATTTCCTGGACGATGTGAAGGAATACGGCCGCCGTGCTCGGTTCATGAAAGAAGTGTTACTTTCCAACGGATTCTACCTTGTTTACGACAACGACTTAGGGGCACCGCTGGCTGATGGCTTTTATTTCACCGTACAGTATCCGGGAATGAACGACCTGCAGCTGACGCGTGAGTTGATGTATTACGGCATTGCTGTCTATCCGCTGGATACAATGGGGTCGACGCAGCAGGGTGTCCGCATCTGTACTTCGTTCTTCTCTGAAGATCTCCAGCCGCTCTTTCGGGAAAGAATTGAGGCGTTCCATCGTAGACATTGTCAGGCAATTGGGGACACTTCGCCCTCCAGTCGGTAAGGGCTTCTTTTGCTCGGGAGTGTTCAAAACTATCTCTGCCTGTCATTTTGCTGGTTACTCATTAGGAGAAGCAAAAGGACAGGCGGATTGTTATTATGGCACGTCTCTCTAATCGTCTCCTTTCTTCTGCTGCTCAGCTTTCTCCTTTGAAGGCTTCCGGATGCAGCAAAAAAAAGGGAATCTTCCCAGATTCCCAATCTTCATTAACCTTAAATCTAATACCATGAAAAACACGATGCAAAGGTATAACTTTTATGCTATACAACATAATTATTGGCCAAGAAAACGCTTGTTATTAATATACATTAACTGTTAAGCTCATTTCTGATGCTTTTTCGTAAGAAAAGGCGGCGCAAGAAAGGGGGATTCAAAAAAAAGACGTACTTTTGTTCCCAATGTTGCTGTGGGTTTCACTGCTGTTTCACGACAAGAAGCCGGCGAAACTCGTTTAGTGGATAAATGTGACAATATATAATAAGGAGATAATTGAGAAATGCATGTATTCTATACCCCTGATATCGCTACATGTCCGGAACTGCCCGAGGAAGAGGCCGGCCATTGTCTGCGCGTGTTGCGCCTAGGAGTAGGCGATGAGGTGATACTGACCGATGGCAAGGGTGCCTTCTACCGTGCGGTCATCAGTGCGACATCTGGCAAACGCTGCCAGGTGCGAGTGACAGAAACCCTTCCCCAGCCTCCGTTCTGGAGAGGACGGCTACACTTGGCCATGGCACCCACCAAGAACATGGACCGCACCGAATGGTTTGCCGAAAAGGCGACGGAACTGGGACTCGACGAACTGACTTTCCTTCTTTGCCGTTTTTCGGAGCGGAAGGTGCTCAAGACTGAACGGGTAGACAAAATTGTCGTATCGGCCATGAAGCAGTCGCTCAAGGCCCGCAAACCGATTGTAAATGACCTGACGGACTTCCGTACATTCGTGTCTCGCGACTTTGGCGGACAGAAATTCATTGCCCATTGCTACGAGAGCGAGAAGCCGCTGTTGAAAGACGTGATGAAGCCCGGCGGAGAGGTGCTGCTGCTCATTGGTCCCGAGGGAGATTTCAGTCCTGAAGAAGTGGAGCTGGCGGAAGCGTCCGGCTTTCAGGCGGTCAGTCTGGGACGGTCGCGGCTGCGCACCGAGACGGCGGCCTTGTCGGGGGTCATGACTTTCCAGCTACTATCGAACTAAACATACAAAACACATGAAAACGAAACAAAGGATGGGCGGATGGTTGCTGCTCTTGTTGTTGTGCCTCACTGCTTGTGGACCTCGGCACAGTTATGAATGTGCCCTGCCTAAAGATGCCGCTCTGGTGGTGAGGGCCGACTTTGCCTCCATGGCTGCCAAAAGCGGACTGAACGGAGCGGTGGGACAGCCGGCAATCCGTCGCATCAGCGATGCGCTGAAAAGCGGGATGGAAGGCTCTTCCGGCCTGATTGACCACATTATGAATCGGCCCGACGAGAGCGGACTGGACCTGAAGACGAATGTCTATTTCTTCGCCGAGCCTCAGGGAGAACGCTTCGGCCTATTGGCTAAAGTGTCGCAGAAAGGAAAACTGGAGGAACTGATGGAGATGCTGGCAGAACAGCAAATCTGTAGTGAACTGAAGGAGAGTGACGGTTGCACATGGACAACGCTGGGAAAGGTGCTGGTGGCCTATAACCGCAGTGCCTTTCTGGCGATGGTAGATCCGCAGACGAGCGATGCCCGTGAGATGCAGTCCGCGGTGGCCCTGCTTTTGCGCCAGGACGAACAGTCGGGCTTTTCTGCTACTGACGCTTTCCGGCAGTTGCAGACAGCTGATGGCGATATCGTGGCTCTCGCTGCCATGAATCTGCTGCCCCACCAGTGGCTGGCACCGCTGACCATGGGACTGTCGGCGGAGTTGTGTCAGGAAAATGTGAAATACCTCTCGGTGGTCCGTTTCGATGCCGGCAAGGCCGTGATGGATATCCGTTCGCTGACTACCGACCCCGTGATGCTGGATTTTCAGGAAAAGTTGCACCAGGTGGTGACCCCGGTCGAGGGGAAGTACCTCGACCTGTTTCCGGCCAATACGCTGTGTTGGATGACCGGGCGATGGGACGGGGCGGCTCTTTACCGCTGGCTGTGTGAGAATTCCATGGTGGCCCACGAGCTGGAGCATTCGATGATGCCCATCGACTTTGAGGCCATCTTCTCGGCGGTAAAGGGGGATGTGGCCTTGGCTTTGACCGACCTGTCGGGTCAGCACTTCATTGCTTGGGCCGACGTTACCGGATCGGACTTCCTGCATACCTTCGAGGAACTGAAGCCGCTGTTGGCCCTGACTGGCGGACAGATGCAGCTGCTCGGCGGCGGACAGGAGGGCTATGAGTTCCGTACCAAGGGGGGATGGATGGGCAAGGGCAGTCTGTGGTTGGGGGTGAAGAAGAACCGTTTCTACCTGACCAACGACCGTAACCTGGTGGATGCCCGTGTGCTGGGTCTGTCCCTGCGCGACAATCCTTGGGGTGGAGAGGTGGCCGGCAAGTATTTCTACCTGGCCCTGAATGCGAATGTGCTGCACTATACGTTCAGCCAGCAGCTGAAGGGCAGCGATGTCATGGCGCAGTTCCTCGCCATCCTGGCAGGACTGGACTACCTGACCGTAGAGAGCGATGACGGAGTGAATGCTCGGGTGGAACTGGTGATGAAGGACAAACGTCAGAACTTTTTGCAAACGATGTGGCGATGAACCGTATTGAACTTCAATATGTCTTGCCGCAGGTCTTTGCAGACCGTTCCTTTGTGGATTCCGGCATCTGGCATTGTCGGGTCGTCTTCGAGAAGGGCAAGAAATACCTGGTAGAGGCGGCGTCTGGCACCGGCAAGTCGTCGCTCTGCAGCTTTGTCTACGGCTATCGCAAGGACTATCAGGGCATCATTTCTTTCGATGGGCAGAACATCCGCTCATTTTCCACGGCACAGTGGACCCATCTGCGTATCCGTTCGCTCAGCCTGCTCTTTCAGGAACTGCGTCTCTTTCCCGAACTGACTGCTTGGGAGAACGTGCAGCTGAAAAACCGCCTCACCGGGGGATTTCAGTCGAAGAAGACCCTCGACGAGTGGTTCCTTCAGTTGAGTATTGACGACAAGAAGGACCAGTGTATCGGCAAGATGTCGTTCGGTCAGCAGCAGCGTGTGGCCTTCATTCGGGCCTTGTGTCAGCCGTTCGATTTTCTCTTTCTCGACGAGCCGATCAGTCACCTTGACGGTGCAAATGCGGCGGTCATGGCAAGTATCCTGACCGCCGAGGCAGACCGACAGGGAGCTGGGATTGTGGTGACGTCCATCGGAAACCACCTGCCCCTGGCCTATGATGAAGTGCTTCATACCTAAACAATAAGTATCAGCAATTATGGTTTGGAAATTGTTACGCCATCATCTCAGCATTCCCCAATTGACGGGTTTTTTTCTCGCCAACTGGGTGGGCATGGTCATCGTGCTGCTGAGTATGCAGTTCTACTATGATGTGCTGCCGGTCTTCACGCAAGGCGACAGCTTCATCAAGAAAGACTTCCTGATTGTGAGCAAGAAAGTCAGTACCCTTGGAACCTTTGTCGGCAAAAGCAGTACGTTCAGTGAGGCTGACTGCGAGGAGCTGCGGGAGCAACCGTTCACCAAGAGCGTGGGGGCCTTCCTGCCCGCCCGCTTCCGGGTGTCGGCCAGCCTGGGCATCCAGGGCATGAACCTTGCTACCGATATGTTCTTCGAGTCTGTTCCCGACCGCTTCGTGGATATCCGGCTCGACAAATGGCAGTTTCATCCGGGTGAGGAGGAAATCCCCATCATCATACCCCGCAGCTACTTGAATCTCTATAACTTCGGGTTTGCCCAAAGCCGTCACCTGCCGCAGGTGTCCGAAGGAGTCATGGGCATGATGAACCTCGATGTCCTGCTTCGCGGAAACGGACAGGCCGGACGGATGAAGGGGCACATCGTTGGATTCTCGAACCGGCTCAACACCTTGCTGGTACCCGAAGCTTTCTTGCAATGGGCCAATGCTACCTACGGAAGCGGGGAGGAGGTTCGTCCTTCGCGTCTCATCGTCGAGGTAAACAATCCCACAGACGACCGCATCGCCCGGTATTTCCGACAGAAGGGCTACGATACGGAAGGCGATAAGTTGGATGCCGGAAAGACAACCTGGTTTCTCAAACTCATCGTGGGTATTGTTCTCTCCGTGGGATTGCTTATCAGCCTGCTTTCGTTCTACATTCTCATGCTCAGTATCTATTTATTGCTCCAGAAGAACACCACGAAACTGGAAAATTTGCTGCTGATGGGATATAGTCCGGCACGGGTGTCCTTCCCCTATCAGTGTCTGACCATTCTGCTCAATGCGGTGGTGCTGGTGTTGTCGTTAGGAGTCGTAGTGGTGGTGCGCGACTATTACCTGTTTGCCATCGGACAGATGTTCCCCGACTTGCAAGGGGGAATGCCTTGGCTGGCCGTCGTGTTGGGCACTGTGCTCAGCTTCTTTGTCACGGGGATGAACTGCTGGATTATCCGCCGGAGAATCAACCGCATCTGATTTGTCCCTCCTCGTCCATCAGCAGGAGGGTCAGTTCGCCCTTGGGATAGACCGTGCGGCACCAGCGGCGGCAGGCGGCCAGTAGGGCTGTCAGGAACCGGTCGAGGTCGGCGACCGACAGTCGGGTCCACAGCTCGCGGGCCAGGGTCAGTTCTTCGATAACAGTATGGGCTGCTTCGCTGCAGCTGGCGTCGGCGGCCAGCTGTTGCAGGAAGACCTTGTTCATGAGATGTTCCCGGCTGTGGGTATCGAGCTGGCCTTCTGCCAGTTTCACTGCCTTGCCAATCATGATGCCCAGGGTGAGCCGGCCGACTTCTAGGTCTGCTGCTGCACGAAGCGTCGCACCGACGTAGTTGCCATAGTGGACAAAAGCCTGTGGCGGCAGGTCGGGGTAGTGGTCTCGGAGGAAACGTTCGCTCCGTGCTCCCGAATTGATGACGAGCCGTTCACCGCCTACGGCTCGGAAAACCTCGATTTCGCGGCGGATGGTCTCGACAAAGGCTTCCGATGAGAACGGATGGACAATGCCCGATGTACCGATAATGGAAAGTCCGTCTGTGACCCCTAATTTGGGATTGAATGTGCGCAAGGCCAGTTCCCGTCCGCCGGGTATGGAGAGGGTGATGTCTACCCCGCCTTGATAGAGGGCAGTGACTTCCTGTTCCATCATCCGTCGGGGCGTAGGGTTGATGGCCGGTTCGCCGACAGGCAAGCCCAGGCCGGGAAGGGTGACACGGCCTACGCCTTCGCCTTGCAGGAACCGGATGCCCGGACAGGAGGAGAAGCGGACAGTGGAAAGAATCAGCCGTCCGTTTGTTATGTCGGGGTCATCGCCTGCGTCCTTCCGGACAGCGGCAGTGGCGGCATCGTCCGCCCGTGTCACTTCGTGGAGGGGGAGGGCAATGTGTTCGCCGTCGGGCAGGGTGATGGTGACTTCCTCACCGACCGTCTGCCCCAGCAAAGCCAGCAGGGCCGCCTTGGTGGCCGCCGTGGCACAGGCTCCTGTGGTGAAGCCGCTGCGTAGGGGAAAGAATCCCGGAACAGCCTGTTCAATGGCCTTGCGCAACCCATGTTCACCCGTGACGAGGTGGAAGCCGTCGGGCAGGGGAGGGCGTTTTACGGCATAGATGGGGATGCCGGCGGCACGGGCTGCGGTTACCTTTGCCGCAAATCCGCCCGATTCGCCGCTCTCTTTGGTCAGAAGGGCATCGGGCGACAGCTGCTGCACCAACCGCTCTTCGTCGTTAACCTGATAGAATACCAGATTGCATTTGTCGAATCCCTGTTCCTGCGCCAGTGCCATCGAAGAGGGACGGGGCAGGATGCGGAACCAGCAGGTGTGGTGTTGCCAGTACGGGCGCAGGCGGCCGATGGTCTGTACACCGGTAAGGGCAAGTAAGCGGCTGATACCGTCTTGTTCCAGACGGTGCAGGGCATCGTCGTAGTCGTCACACCACACGATGTCCGACGAACGGGATGGGTACTGCCGTTCGATGCGTACGACGGGCAGGTGCAGTTGCCGGGCTGCTTCGGCCACATGGCGGTGAAGCTCGGTGGCAAAGGGATGGGCTGCGTCCACTAGCAGCCGGATGCCGTGGGTGCGGCAGCATTCCGTCAGGGCCGCCCCGTCCATGCCGCCTGTCAGGTGCGTCCCGTTCCGGCAGGTCACCTGTTGTTCGTGTCCTTTCGTTGAGTAGAAATAGGGCGAACCGGCTTCATCGGCCACCCTCACTGCCAGCCGTCCTTCGGTGGTTCCTCCTAATATAAGTATCATGGCCGGTACAAGTGATGGAAATCGTGGGCATAGAGCCGTGATAGTCCTCGGCGGTTATCGATGGCTTCGCCCACTACAAGCAAAGTGGTCAGAGTCAGTTTGTTGTCGCGAACAAGGCGAGCCAGGTCCTTCAGCTGTCCTCGGTAGATGCGTTCCTCTTTCCAGGTCAGCTTGTAGCAGGCGGCCACCGGTGTCTCGGGCGGATAGGCTTGCAGCAGTTCTTCCTGCACCTTTTCCACGATGCCGGCACTCAGGTAGATGCACAGGGTACTTTGCGAGCGGGCCAGCAGGTGGAGCTGTTCTTTTTCCGGCATGGGGGTCCGACCCTCGCCGCGGGTCAGGATGATGGTCTGTACCTTTTCGGGAATGGTGAACTGCGAGCGGAGAGCAGCAGCAGCAGCTTGGAACGAGGAAATGCCGGGGGTGATGTGGTAACTCATGTGGTGGCGGTCGAAGAAGGCCATCTGCTCCTGAATGGCCCCGTAGATACAGGGGTCACCCGTGTGGAGGCGCACCACCAGAAGGCCCTGGTCGTAGAACGACTTCATCAGTTCGAACTGCTCTTCCAGGGTGAGGGAGGCGGAACTACGCACCGTGGCTCCGTTCTTGGCACAGGCAGTCAGTTCGACGGGTACCAAGCTGCCGGCATAGAGAATAAGGTCGGCCTGTTCGAGGAAACGGCGGCCTCGTATCGATATCAGTTCGGGGTCACCGGGTCCGGCTCCCACAATCTCGATGTGTCCGCAGCGCGATGCAGGGCGGTCGAGGCAGACAGCGAAAGTGAAGTAATGTCCCTCGTATAGGCAGCCTTTCTGTTTGTCGATGAGTAGCGGACCTTCCTTTCCGCTCTTCAGAGCAGCTGCTTCGGCCACGCCGTAGAGTCCCGTCACCCGGAAGGCTTGTTCTGAAGGATGGGGCACCTCGATATCGGCCAATTCTTCCGCGGGATAGACATGAAGGCGCGATTGGGGCCAGGTATCGTGAAGGGCATGGAGAAGCGGCTCGTTCTGTTTCAGGGTGATGGTGCTGATGGAAGCGACAGACTGCGGAGCGAGCCGGTGGTCCTTCAGCTGCCCAGAGATGTAGTCGGCCACTCCGTCGGGGCGGCACTGCTTCTTGCAGCCCATGCCGAGGTGGAGCACTGGGGGGTAATAGTAGAGGACCGGCAGATGTACTTCGCCTGGAACAGGTAGGAAGGGGGTGACGGCAATCAGCAGTTCGAATTCATCCTGTGGGATGTCCGCAAGGCGGTAAAACACCCGGACATGAGCCGGCAGGTTTCTTTCAAGCTCCGCTGTTCCCCGGTCGCGCACTTCCAGCAGCAGGGCTGTGGGCCGTTGGCCGACAAAGAGGAAAATGCAGCGGTTCATGTGGGCCCGGGTGGCATCGGTCTGCCAGCCATACTGTCGGGCCAGGGTATCGAGGGCCCATAGTCCCATGTTGTCGCTTTGGGTGGTCACGACAGCTTCCCCGCCAAACAGGGCGGCAATGCGGCGGCTCAGTTCGTTGGCTCCGCCGATATGACCCGAAAGAACCGGGATGGCGTAGCGTCCGGTGGTGTCCACACAGACCACGGCCGGATCGGTGTACTTGTTGTGCAGGCAAGGGATGATGGTCCGCACACAGATGCCCAAGGCACCGATGAAGACAATGGCAGAATACTCCTGGACATGGTCGGAGAGCCAACGGGAGAATGAAGGGACGGCGGTGCAGCCCGGCAATTCCTTGTGGGAATAGAAGACCGTGTCGGCCAGCTCACGCCGTAAGGTTTCGGCCAGGGGAAGGGCCGATTCAGAAATCAACAGGATAGCAATCATTCAGCTTTAAGAATGGTTATAGGGTTAAACGAATCGACGGTCACAGCCAGTCGGCGGGTGACGCGGCGGTGGAGGGGAACCAGGCTTTCCTCGAACAGACGGAGGCTGTCGGCACTGACGGAATTGAAAACGATGACCCCGCCTGGCAGCAGGGCTTCGTCCACCCGTCGGAGGAGGTCAGCCAGCCGTCCCCCGTGGCCGCCGATGAAGACAGCTTCGGGACGGGGCAACTCAGAGAGGTTGGCCTCCAGAAAGTCACCGATGAGGGCTTGGATGCCCGGTGTCCCGAATTTCCGGGCATTCTGCTCTATCAGTTCCCGTCCTTCCTCGCGCTGCTCAAATGCCACGATCTGCAGGTGGGGGAACTGCAATTTGGCTTCGATGGATACTGAGCCGGTGCAGAAGCCGATGTCCCAGAACGTGTGCCGGTGGCGCAGGTCCAGCTGGCTGAGGGTCAACAGGCGGATAGGCATCTTGGTAATCATGTTTACCCGTCCGTCCAGCAGGTGGAACTCGCTTTCGGGCAGTCCGAAAGGGCGGGGTCGGAGGGCCGTTCGCTCCAGCAGGAGACAGTTGGGAAAATCGGTCTCTGCCGTTGCCGCTTCAGAAAGTTGCAGTTTGCGCACCCGTTCTTTGGCGGCATGGCCCAGCCGTTCGCCGAGAAGCATCCGGTAGTTGTCGTAGCCATAGTCGAGCAGTCGCCGGGCAATGGCTGCCGGGGTCTTGCGGCGGTCGGTCAACACTCCGATGAGGCGTTCGCCGCTAATGAGGGCTTCGTCCAGCTCGTTCCAGGGACGGCCGGTCAGTGACACTGGATGTAAGTCTTGATACGGCAGCAGGAGGCGGTGGGCCAGAAGCTGTAGCGAATGGAAGGTAGGGTAGACCACCAGCCGTGCTTCGGGCATCCGCCGCTGGAGGGTAGCGGCGAATCCATAGAACAGGGGGTCACCCGAAGCGAAGACCACAATCTCGGGATGACCTTCATATTGGGCGAACACGCTGTCGAGGGGCACGGTAATGTCAATCCATGAGACCCCTTCCGGTAGCAGCGGACTTACGATCTCGCGGTGGCGCTTACCGCCTGAGAAAACCTTCCCTTGCGCCAGCCGTTCGCGGACTTCATCCGGGAACGACGTTTCCTGGCCGTCGGTCATTCCGATGACATAAAAGGTCTGCTTACACATCGCGTCCAGGTTTGAGTGTTGCTGCATCATCGAAGCAGAGGATGGCATTGACCAGTGTGGCAGCCAGGTTGCTGCCGCCTTTCCGCCCTTCGACAATCAGTTTGGGAATGTGGGTGAATGGTTTCACTTGATGCTTGCTCTCGCAGACATGGACGAACCCTACTGGGGCGGCAATGATGCCGGCAGGATGAGCCTTGCCCTTGCGTATCAGGTCGCAGAGTTCCATCAGGGCGGTGGGGGCGTTGCCGAATACATAGAGGGCCTCGGGATGTTCTTCTACTGCCAGGCGGATACCGGCCTGGGTGCGGGTAATGTGTTTGTCGCAGGCCAGTTGTGCCACCCGTTCGTCGCCCAGGTAGCATTCCGCATGGATGCCCAATCGTTGGAGGGCCCCCTTGCGGATGCCGGCTGCAGCCATGGTTACATCGGTGATGATGTGGCGGATGCGGCCTTCGGCACAGGCACGGTAGAGGGTTTCTACGGCACCGTCGTCAACGTGTAGCCAGCGTTCCATCTCGAAGTCGGCAGTGGTATGGATGGCATGGAGTAAGGCCCATTTCTTTCCAAGGGGTAAGTCAGGGTGATGCAGCTCCTGCTCGATGGTGCGGAAGCTGTTCATCATGATTCCCTGCCCGATACCGGTGCCGGATTCGGCTTCTGGTGCCGAGTAGTAGCCGCGTGGGGTCACGATGACCGGGCCGCCGGGTGCATACGACTGGGAATTGCCGATGAGGACGATGGTGAACATATCCACCTGTTCGGGGTCGAAGTCGGCCAGAGTGGTCACCACGGTCTGTTCGTCAGGTCGTCCTGCCTGTTTCACATAGCCCACCGGTGTCTTCGGGTCGCGTTCCTCCAGGAACAGCTCCTTCAGCCGGTAGAGCTGCCAGTAGCGCCCTTCACTCTTGGGATTGTAGACCGCCGTGACGAAGTCGGCCGAGGCAGCGGCCCGGATGCGTTTCTCGATGGTGCCCCAGGGCGTGAGTAGGTCAGAGAGGGATATCAGGCAGCAGTCGTGTCCCAACGGAGCGCCGAGAAGGGCGGCTGCCTTCTGGAAGGCACTGATGCCGGGTAATACCTCAATCTCCACTGGACTGTTGCGCTCCCGTTTCATCTCGAATATCAGCGGTGCCATGCCGTAGATGCCGGCATCACCCGAACTGATGATACAGACCCGCTGTCCCTGTTCGGCCAGTTCGAAAGCCTGTCGGGCTCGGTCGCGCTCGCGCCGCATGCCCGTGTCGATGCAGCGGGTGCCAGGCTGCAGGAAGGGTTCGATGAACTGGAAATAATAGTGGTAACCGATGATTACCTCGCTGTTCTGTACCGCCTGGATTACAGCCGGCGTGATGTCGTTTGCGCTGCCCGGCCCTATGCCGGCCACGACCAACCTTGGATTGTCCATAATGCAGAATATTCTGTTAGTAGTCGATTAATGTGGGGATTCATTCACCCAAGTCAGTGCAAAATTAGGATATTATTTTTAATTTTGCAGCCAGTTAAGCAGAAAGTTTATATGAAACGAATTTATACACGAAGCGGCGACCGGGGGATGACCCGTGTGGCCGGGGGCGGGCGGGTGCCGAAGGATGACATCCGCATCGAAGCGAACGGCTGTCTGGACGAGCTGAATGCGGTGGTGGGCGTGGTCCGCTCCCTGCTGCCCGACAGCCATGACTGGCAGTCGCTGTTGCGTGAGGTGCAGCTGCGGCTGATGGCCGTGATGAGCCAGGTGGCCACTCCTTCTTCCTTGCGCAACGGCCATCCCAACCGGCTGGAGGAGGGGTGGGTAGAGGACTGCGAAGTTACAATGGACAGACTGACTGCCGAGATGGGCGAGTCGGCCCATTTCCTGCTGCCCGGAGGAACACCCATGGCGGCTCACCTGCACATGGCCCGTACTGTGGCCCGTCGGGCCGAACGGCGGCTCTGGACCCTCCACCGGCAAGATCCTGTTCCCGAACTCGTGTTACGCTATTTGAACCGGCTGTCCGACCTCTTTTTCGTCTTGGCCCGTCACGCGCTGTGGCAGGCCGACCGGCAGGAGGAGCGTTGGCAGTCTTTTTCCTATCGACGAAATCTATGAACAAGAACAGACAACTCCATCCGCTGATGCTGGCGGGGACGGGCAGCGACGTGGGCAAGAGTGTGCTGGCCGCTGCCTTCTGTCGCATCTTCCGGCAAGATGGCTACCATCCTGCCCCTTTCAAGGCCCAGAACATGGCCTTGAATTCGTTTGCCACGCCCGAGGGACTGGAAATCGGTAGGGCACAGGCTGTGCAGGCCGAAGCGGCCGGCATTCCTTGTCACACGGACATGAACCCCTTGTTGCTGAAACCACAGAGCGACCATACGTCCCAGGTGGTATTGAACGGACGTCCCATCGGAAACCGGAGTGCGTATGACTATTTCCGTCGCGAAGGTCGGGAAGAGTTGTGGCAGGCGGTCTGTGCGGCCTACGACCGGCTGGCGGCCCGCTATCATCCCATCGTACTGGAGGGGGCAGGGAGCCTGGCAGAAATCAATCTTCGCGACACTGACTTGGTGAACTTGCCCATGGCGATGCATGCCGGAGCCGATGTGCTGCTGGTGGGGGACATCGACCGGGGAGGAGTCTTTGCCAGTGTCTACGGGTCGCTTCTCCTGCTACGTCCTGAGGAGCGGAAACGGGTGAAAGGCATCCTCATTAACAAATTCCGCGGCGACCTTCGTCTTTTCGAGTCGGGGGTGAAGCAGCTGGAAGAACTGTGCGGAATTCCTGTACTGGGGGTCATTCCGTATTTCAAGGATATCCACATTGAGGAGGAGGATTCGGTGGCCCTGGCGGCCAAAGCGTATCGGGCCGAACAGGGGAAGGTGAACGTGGCCGTGGTGTTGCTGCGCCATATGAGCAACTTCACCGACTTCAATGTGCTGGAACGCGACGAGCGGCTTCACTTGTTCTATACTAACAATGTGGACGAGCTGGCACAGGCAGACATCATCCTGCTACCGGGAACGAAGAGTACCCTTGACGATTTGCACGACATTCGTCGCAACGGGGTGGCCCAGGCCATTGTCCGCGCCCGCCGGAAGGGGGCGACTGTGATGGGCATCTGTGGCGGCTATCAGCTGATGGGGGAATGGGTGAGCGATCCGAATCACTTGGAAGGGGAGCAGGAGAGCCTGCCTGGTCTGGGCTTGCTGCCGGTGGCGACCGAGATGCAAGGTGACAAGGTGACGCGGCAAGTCCGTTTCACGCTGCATGGACGTGATGAGACCATGATGGAGGGGTATGAAATCCACATGGGGAAAACGGAGCGTCGGCCGGGCGTACAGGCGCTGCCGCTGAACAGGTTGGCTGACGGCACCGACGAAGGCTGCTGGGCCGGAACGGGTTGCATGGGGACTTATATCCACGGCATCCTGGACAATCCTGCCTTCGTGGACTTCCTGCTGGAGCCGCATCGAGCGAAACTGTCGGCAGCGGCATCCTGCTTCGATTACCACCAATTTAAGGAACAACAGTACGACAAATTGGCCGATCACGTGCGGAAGTACGTGAACTTGCCTTTGCTGTACGAAATACTGAAGACCAACAATCATGATTAACGGACACGGAGACGACGCATATGCGTATGACACGGCCATTACGGCCAATTTCAGTTCGAATGTCTGTCCGGACATCGATCTGAGCGGACTGAAGGCCCACTTGCGGGCCTGCTTAGACACCCTCGGTTCCTATCCCGAACCGGAACCGTATACATTGGAGGACCGGCTGGCAGACCGTTTTCGTCTGCCGAAGGGGGGCGTTTGTGTGACCAATGGGGCGACGGAGGCTATCTATCTGCTGGCGCAGACCTTCCGCGGCAGCGGTTCAGCGGTTGTACAGCCGACCTTCAGCGAGTATGCCGATGCCTGCCGGATGCATGCTCACACGGTGAAGACCTTGTATGCGTTGCCCGGCTCCCGCGAGCGGTACCGCCTGCCGGAAGGGGTTGGGATGTTGAGGCTGTGCAATCCCAACAATCCTACAGGGCTGGTGACGGACCGGGAAATCCTGAAGCGCGTGGTGGAACGGAATCCTCAGGTGTGCTTCGTCATTGACCAGTCTTATGAAGCCTTTACGCTGGAACGTTTATGGAGTCCGGCGGAGGCGGCAGCTTTCCCGAATGTGTTGCTCCTTCATTCGTTGACGAAGCGCTATGCGGTTCCCGGTCTGCGTCTGGGTTATGTGACGGGAGTCCCTTCCTTGCTGAAACGGTTGCGGGCCAACCGGATGCCCTGGTCGGTCAATCAGTTGGCCATTCAAGCCGGTATCTATTTGTTGGACCATCCGGAAGAGGCACCGATGGAGGTGGAGCCTTACCTGCGCGAGACTCGCCGATTGCGGCTGCAGTTGGAGAAACTAGGTGCCGTGGAGGTTTGGGACACGCAGACGCACTTCCAGCTGGCTCGCTTGCGGGTGGGGCGGGCAGCGGCCTTGAAAGACTATCTAGCGAAAGAGCATGGTCTACTGATTCGGGATGCATCGAACTTCGAGGGACTGGACGATTGCTTTTTTCGAATCTCCACACAGCGGCCTGAGGAGAACGACCGCCTGGTGGCGGCCATCGCCCAATGGCTGGAAATATAGGAGGAGATGTCTATGGAACGACTGATAACACTGTTGTTGGCCGGGTTGCTCGACCGCTGGTTGGGCGATCCCGTTGGTCTGCCACATCCTGTGGTGGGATTCGGCCGGCTCATTGCGAGGGGAGAACATGCCTGGAACAGGGGAAAGGGACGCCGCTGGAAAGGGGCGGTACTGGCCATTTCATTGGTAGTGGGCACAGGACTGGCTGTCGGGGGCATACTGGTCTTGGCTAGTCTCGTTTCCTTTGGGTTGTCTTTGGCGCTGCAGGTGGTACTGACTTTCTACTGTCTGGCCGGTACGACATTGGTGCGGGAAGTGCGGGAAGTGTTTTTCGCCGTTGATCGTTCGTTGGAGGAAGGCCGACGGCAGGTGGCCCGCATTGTCGGCCGAGACACCTCAGAACTCTCGGCTCAGGAGGTGCGGACGGCGGCCCTCGAAACCTTGGCGGAGAACTTGAGCGACGGGGTCGTTGCCCCGCTGTTCTGGTGGGCCTTGTTGGGAGTGCCTGGCATGATGGTTTACAAGATGGTGAATACGTTGGATTCCATGATCGGTTACCGCAACGAGCGTTATGCTGAATTCGGCTGTTTTGCCGCTCGGATGGACGATGTGGCCAACTACGTGCCGGCCCGGTTGACGGCTGTCCTGCTGCTGGTGGCTGCGAATTTCCTGTCTGGGTGGCGGTTTGTCGTCCGTTACGGCAAGTGCCATGCCAGCCCCAATTCTGGCTATCCCGAGGCGGCGATGGCTGGTATTCTCAACTGCCGTTTCGGAGGTCCTCATTCTTACTTCGGGGAGGTGGTGTGGAAACCGTTCATCGGAACGACCGACCGACGGCTGGGGCTTGCTGATATGCGGGTGGCCATCCGTGTCACCCGACGGGCGGAGTTCCTGATGCTGGTGCTGGTTGGTCTAGCAGTCTGGCTTCTATAGCTGGAGACAGACCACTCCTCCGTAGGGCGTGAGTGAACCGAACAGTTGGTCGGGGGTGAGTTCCCCTACGTAAAGCCGGGCACAGAGCAGTACCCCTCCGTGGGCAAAGACGGCTGCCCGGCGGAAAGACTTCCCCCTCAGCTCTTCCAAAAAGTGGCTGACACGTGCATATTGCTGTTGGAAGGACTCGCCTCCGGTGGGGGCTACGTGCAGATAGTCGTCATACCACTCCTGTAGGCGTGGGTCGCGGATGGCATCGAAAGCCTGCATTTCCCATTCTCCGAAATCCAGTTCCAACAGTCGCTTGTCGTGCTGGGCTGTCGGATAGCCGCATCGTTCAGCCAGTCGGGTGCAGCGGGTCAGCGGACTGGTGTATACGGCATCGAAAGGAGTGTAGGGCTGCAGTAACAGCTGGGTGTGTGCCGCTTCGTTCTCGAAACTATCCTTCAAGGGGACATCTGTCTGGCCGTAGCATACGCCGGGTGGAACATCTACCGAGGTGTGTCGGATGAGTACTAATTCCATAAGCTTTTTTTTATTTATTGACAAACGGTATGTATTTTGGCCTTTAGAAACAGAGTAGCAGACCGCCGCAGACAAGGTAAAAACTGAGTTCGCTGAGCAGGAACGTCGCTCCGCAGCAATCGCCGGTATAGCCGCCGATCCGCCGTTTCATAAGTCGGATGAGAATCGCTACGATTCCCCATGGGGCGAGGAGGGCTATCCAGCACGAACTGGGGAGCAGCAGAAGTACCGGCAGTCCACCGCCGAGGAGGACCAAGCCTCCTTCTGTAGGCCGCATCCGGCTATACACCACCTTCGCCTTGCTTTCCGATTCCGTGCGAGCATAGGGCAGGAAGTTTACCAGCTGGGCACTGGCCGCTTTGGACCAGCAGTCGGCGCATACCGAAAGTGGGGCAAGGACTGACAGCGGGAGGTAGCTGCCCACCTGCCAGAGCAGGAGGAAGTAGACCACCAGCCCGATGACTCCGTAAGTGCCGATGTGCGAGTCTTTCATGATAGCCAGCGTCCGCTCGCGGGTTGTCCCTCCCCCGAACCCGTCGAGAAAGTCGGCTAGCCCATCTTCGTGGAGACATCCTGTGAGCAGGAGGCGGACCGTCAGGGCCAGCAGCCAGGCGACGGGCAGTGGGAAAATCTGAGCGGCGGCATACACGACGGCACTCAGGGTGCCGCCCGTCAGCCAGCCCACGAGTGGCCAGTAGGGAACCACGTGCTTGAAGCACTCAGCCGGTACCGCCTTCCATTTCCACAGGGGAAGGCGGGTGAAGAAAATCAGGGCAGCCAGCAGGTCCATGGGTCAGAAGTATTTAGTGATAGCTGCCCCGGCAAAAGTATCCATCTCGTTGATCATCCGGACGGCTGAATCGATGATGGGGTAGGCACAGATGGCTCCTGTCCCTTCGCCCAGGCGCAGGCCGAGATCCAACAGCGGATGGGCATGAAGGGCGTCGAGCACCCGGCGGTGGCCCGCCTCGTCGCCGCAATGACAGAAAACGGCATAGTCGGTCACGGCGGGATAGAGCCGGCTGGCTGCCAGCATACAGTTGGTCATGATGAAGCCGTCCACCAGAATCACCATCCGGAGTTCGGCTGCCTGCAGCATGGCTCCTACGGCCATGACCATCTCCAGTCCGCCGAAATAGCGGAGGATATCGATCGGCTCGCTCGTGCCCGAGTAGTTATCCAATGCGTGGCGGAGCACTTCATACTTGTGGCGGATTCCTTTGTGGTCCAGCCCGCTGCCGGCTCCTACGCATTCTTCCAAGGGAATACCTGCCAGACAGCTCATCCAGATTGAGGAAGAGGAGGTGTTGCCGATACCCATTTCGCCGAAGCTGATCACGTTGCTGCCGTCGTCGTGGCACTGGCGAACCATTTCGGCGCCGGAGTCGATACACTGTTCCAGTTCTTCTTGTGTCATGGCAGCCTCGTGCAGATAGTTGCGGGTACCCCTCCGTACCTTCCGGTTGATAATGCCCTTTTCATAAGGCAGTTCGTAGTCGACACCGGCATCCACGATTTTCAGCTCGAAACCGTGTTGCCGGCACAGGAAGTTGACCCCGGCTCCTCCGTGGAGGAAGTTGCTGATCTGTTGCCAGGTGATTTCCTTGGGAGACAGGCTGACCCCTTCTTCCACGATGCCGTGGTCGGCAGCGAAAATGATGTTCTGTGGCCGAGTGAGGCAGGGAGAGAGGGTCTGTTGGATCATGCCGATTTGCAAGGCCAGTTCTTCGAGTCGTCCCAACGAGCCTTTCGGCTTGGTTAGGTTGTTGATTTTGTCAATGAGCGCAGGGCGGAGTTGTTCGTCCGGCTGATCGATGTGGAATGTTTTCATGTTCATAGTGATTTACGTATTGTTTTTTTGTTTTGTATTTCCGTAGGGGCGGTTTACCCTTTGATACGGACTGGGATGCCCGACACCATCAGTACGACTTCGTCGGCCCTGGCCGCCACATACTGGTTCATCCATCCCTGCAGGTCGGTGAATTTCCGCTGCATTTCGTTTTCCGAGGTTCCTCCGAGACCGATTTCGTTGGTCACGAACACGAATGTGGCCTCTTGGGCCGTCAGCCGGTCGAATTCCTGTCGGAGTTCCTGAAAAGCGCGGTCGATGTCAGCATTCAGGTCAAAGAAGAAGTTGGTGCACCACAGTGTGAGGCAGTCTACCAGGACTACCCGTCCTTCCACACAGTGGCGGCCCAGTTCTTTTTCTTCCTCGATGTTGGTCCACTCCGGTCCTCGGGCCTGCCGGTGGCGTTCCACCCGTTTCCGGAATTCTTCATCCCAGATGCGGGCGGTAGCCAGGTAGATGGGGTTCGGTGACAGAGAGAGGGCTGTCCGTTCGGCGTAGGCACTCTTTCCGGAGCGGGCTCCGCCGGTAATCAGTAGTAGGCGTTTCATGGTTGTTTCAGTAGATTTTCCACCGTCGTTATCAGTTCACGGATGGTACGGACGGTGGTCACGCGCCCTTCGTGGTCCAGTAGTTGGAAATCCGTGCCTTCACCGGTCCGGATGCAGCAGGTCGAGCGGGCCTCGCTGTGGGCACGGATGCCGTTACGGCGTAGGGCCTTCTGCACCATTGCCGCCCGACATCCGGTGCCTTCCAGCCGCACTTCTTCCGTATAGGCTTGGTCCATGCGGTAGAGACCGGTGTTACTGTCGAAGACGATGCCACGAGCCTGGAAGAACCCGTCGAGTCGTCCGTCCAGGGCCAGGTCTTCCGGTGTCCCGGTCCAAATTCCTTGCTGGCGGTCCATTAGCCACAGCTGGTCGGCAATCTGCAGCGCCAGTTCCAGGTCGTGTGTCGAGAGGAAGATGGTCTTGTTCATCTCCCGCGATAGGCGATGGAGCAGGTGCAGGATATCCACCTTGCTTGGATAGTCGAGGTAGGCGGTCGGTTCGTCGAGGAAGATAATCGGCGTTTCTTGTGCCAGTGCCTTGGCAATCATGACTTTTTGCCGTTCGCCATCGCTGAGAGTCTCCACCTTACGTTCTTTCAAGGCCTCGATGCCCACCAGGCGGAGGGCTTCTTCAACGATGCGGTAGTCTTCTGGCCGGAAACTTCCCCAAAAGCCGGTGTAGGGACTGCGCCCCATACCGATGAGGTCGGCTACCGACATGTTACGCAGGTGGCACTTCTCGGTCAGCACTACCCCGATGACTTTGGCTAGTTGTTTGTCGGTATAGTCTTCCAGGCGGCGGCCCAGTAGCCAGACCTCTCCGGCTAAAGGGGGAAGGAAGGCCGAGAGTGTCCGCAACAGGGTCGATTTCCCGGCACCGTTCGCCCCGATGAGGCAGGTCAGTTCGCCACTGCAGAGGGTGGCATTGATGTCCGCCGCAATAATCTTGGGACCTTTTCGGCCCGCATAACCGGTGGACAGGTGTTTCAGGCGGATGGTTTCTTCTTTCTTCATCATCATTCACTCCAATCGTTACGGCGTTTCTTGAACAAGACGGATACGACAACCGGTGCTCCGACGAGGGCGGTGACCGAATTGACGGGCAGGGCGCCTTCGAAGCCCGGCAGACGGGCAATGAGGTGGCAAATCAGGGCCAGGGCACTGCCGGTCAGCAGGGAGGCTGGCAGCAACACCCGATGGTCGGAGGTGCGGAAGATGTTCCGACAGAGATGGGGAACGGCCAGCCCAAGAAAGGCGATGGGACCGCAGTAGGCGGTGACGATGGCCACCAGTATGCCCGAACAGCCGATGACCCACAGCCGTGCCTGACGGATGTTTAGCCCGAGATTGCGGGCATACGCATCGCCCAGCAGTAACAGATTCAGGGTCTTGGCCAGCAGGAAAGAGAGGGGGAGGAGGACGGCCATGATGCACACAAAGATGGTGACCTGGTTGCCCGATACACGGGCGAAGCTGCCCAATCCCCAGATGACATAGGCGCGGATGTCTTCCTCTACACTGAAGAACTTCAGGACACCGATGACGGCATTGGCCACGTAGCCAATCATGACACCGATGATGAGAAGGGTGACATGGCCGTGCACTTTCTGGGAGGCATAGACGATGAGGGCCATGACGGCCAGTGCGCCGCCGATGGCGGCCAGCGTCAGGGCTACTTCTCCCATGGCACCCAGCTGGCTGAGGGCTCTACCTCCCAGACTGCCCGAAAGGAGGACAACGAAGGCTACGCCCAGACTGGCTCCCGAACTGACACCTAGGACGGACGGACCGGCCAGGGGGTTACGGAAGACGGTCTGCATTTGCAGGCCGCTGACCGACAGGCCCGCTCCGGCCATGGTGGCAGTCAGGGCCTGGGGCATCCGCGACTTCCAGATGATGTTGTGCCAGATGAAAGACTCATTTCCGTCCATGCCCCAAAGGATGTTCCAGATGGAGCGCAGGGGGATGGAGACAGAGCCGAGAGACAGGTTGAGCAGGAATAACAGGACGACAGCTCCTGCCAGTAGCCACATGGGGAGAAAGACAGATGGTTTCATCGCAGCAGGTCGTAATAGGCAGGTTCGTAATCAGCTGGCATCAGTTCTGGATGGAACACGTGGATTAGGTCGGCCAGGATGCAGTCGGGTTCCACCGGCATGCTTTCGTAATAGGGCTTCTGGGTCATGTTGCAATAGATCACTCCTTTTTCCCGGAAGGCCCGGAAGTCGGCATATCGGGCGTCTTCTGCTTTCAGCTGGTCGTACGAATAGGTGTCCGGATAGCTGTTCACAATGCGCCAGTAGCGGGCGGTGGCGGCTTGTTCATAGACGGTTTCGAAGTCGAAGGTGACACCGCCCGATTGTGGATTGTCCTTTAGGAAATAGTCGGCTCCTGCGTCTTCGAACAGCCGGGCCAGGAAGCTCCGTCCGCCTGCAGCATACCAGTTGCCGCCTCGCATGTCGCCGCTGAACACCGTCGGGCGTTCCGTGACGTGGGCCGCCAGTTCTTTCCAGTAGAGGTACCGCTTTTCGATATCCGCAAAGATGCGGTTGGCTTTTTCTTCCGTCCCCGTGAGCAGGCCGACGAACTTCACCCATTCGGCCTGTCCCAACGGACTGGTTTCCTTGTAGCCCAGATGGGGTATCAGCGGAATACCTACCTCGCGGAGTGCATCATAGCCTCCCCGCTTAAAGGGGGAAATCAGGATGACATCGGGATGGATGCCAAGGATGACTTCATTGTCGAAATTGCCCTCGATGCCAATCTTGTGGGTCTTGCCTGCCGCCAGTTGCTCACGGATGGTGGCGTTGAAAAGATGGCGGGTACTCGTGATGCCGGTCACGCGCTGCAGTTCGTCCAGCTTGATAAAGTTGGAGAGCTGGAGCGAGGTCATGCAGATGACACTGCGCACAGGTACTTCGATGGGAGTATAGCCTTCGGGCAGGTGTGCTGAACGGCAGCCCCGGGGCACCAGAGCGTAACGGAACATCCGCCGCTGTTCCAGCTGGGGGTCGGCAATTTCTAATAGGCAGCAACTGTCTGTATAGTGCACGTGGAATCCTTCGGCGTAGGCCGGTATGATGGGTTCGACAAATGCCACTTCGGCCGGGGCATCGCTTGTGTCGATCGCCTGCTGACGGGGCTTGCTCGAGCAATCGGCCAGCAGAAGCAGGGCAGCGCAGTAAGCGGTGGCCTTCAACACGTGGCCGAGTCGTTTCATGAGGTATTTTTCTGTTGTCAGTTCCATAGTTCCAAAATATTCCGGTCTCCCCAGTATAAGTGGGTGTAGCCGGCAATAACATTCTTGATTCGGTAAAGGGAAGTAGTGACGGGGACGCCCTTTCCGTTGAACTGTCCTGCGATGGAGGGCAGTGCGTCGGGCTGTACGATGTCTGAGTAGTGGAACTCGTGTCCTCTCCACTCGCTGCCGTCGATGACCAGGCGACGGTAGCCTAGGTGCAGGCGGGCATGAGCCATGGTACAGTCGAAGGGCAGCACGGCAGCCATGGGATAAGACCGCCCGCCGTCGGCATCGGTGATGGATTGGGAGAGGTACATCATCCCCCCGCATTCGGCCAGCAGTCGTCCGCCTTGTTCGGCATAGTCCTTCAGGTCGTTCAGGGTGTCCTGTCGAGCCGACAGAACAGGGGCAAACAGTTCCGGATAGCCGCCAGGCAGGTAAACCAGGTCGGCGGAAGGCAGCCGGTCGCCGCGTAGCGGACTGAAGAAGTTTACTTCTCCCAGTCGGTGCAGTTGCACCAGATTCTCGTGGTAGATGAAATTGAAGGCATCGTCGCGGGCCACTGCCACACGTAGCGTCCCCTGGACAGTCGGGACGGGTGCACAGACAGGGAGGGGGAGGTGACTGGCTGCCAGCAGCCGGTCGATGTCGACATGGCGTTCAATCAGGTCGGCGGCCAAGGCTATCTGCTTTTCCCTTTCTTGGCGGGCCTCCAAGGACAGTCCCAGGTGGCGTGAAGGCACTTGGATGTCGGGCGACTGGGGCAGGTAGCCGAAACAGTCCACTCCGATATCGCCGCAGGCTTCTTTCAAGTGTTGAAAATGAGTCGGTGAAGCCACTCGGTTGAATACCACTCCCGCCACCCGTACATCGGGCTGGAAATGGGCAAAGCCGTTGATGAGGGGGGCGACCGAGTAGGCTGCCGAACGGGCGTTGACCAGCAGGATGACTGGGATGCTGAGCAAGGCGGCCAGTGCGCCGCTACTGCCCTCCCACCGGGCATAGCCGTCGAAAAGTCCCATCACACCTTCCACCACACAGACATCCGTACCGGCCCCGTAAGTGGCATAAAGCGTGCGCACATGGTTAGGGGAGGACATCCACACATCCAGGTTGACCGACTCCTGTCCCGAGGCCTGCGTGTGAAACAGGGGGTCGATGTAATCGGGGCCGCTCTTGAACGGCTGGAGGCGGCATCCCCGGTTCTTCAAGGCACGCAGCAGCCCCATCGTGAAAGTGGTTTTGCCGCTTCCCGATGAGGCTGCTCCAATAAGAAACTGTGAAGTCATGTTATCTTCCAGAGGATTATTCTGCTTCTAGTATTCGAATGATGTCGAAGCAGAAGCCTTTCGACAGCTTGATTCCTTCTTCCACGCTATCGGTTTCGGCATCGTAGATGTAGATGGTCGGATACTCGTCTTCGCCCGTTCCTTCAGTCAGTCCGAAATAGGTCTTACCGTCCAGCACGACACTGCGCTGGGAGAAGCGGCCACTGCAATAGCGCATCTCTTGTCCGTTGAACTTCAAGCGTTCGCGGCTGCCGTCGGCAAGGCGGATGATTGAGTAGAAGTAGCTGACGTCGTTCTTGCCTGTCCCCAGTTCGTTGTTGCTGGAATAAGCCAGTGCCTTTCCGCAACCGGTAAACTGGATGGTCAGCAGTTTGCCTTCAGGGTTCGGGAATCCGTTGTAGGTCGGGTCGAAGGTGGTTTGGCCAGCGTTCATGCGGAGCAGAGTGCCGCATTCCTGATCGTTGATGGTCTTCAGACAGGCCAAATAGAGATTGTCCTGGTCGTCATACATCACCGTGTTCTGCATCAGTTCGCCGTAGGCACTGGCGGCTGTCTCCTCGGCCAGGGCTTTGTCGACAGGCAGGTTTGACTCGACCTTCATGGTAGCCGGGTCAATGATGGCAATGTAGAGGGTGGATGTGGAAGCTTGGGTAATACCGGCTGCTATCTTGGCGTTATAGAAATAGTATAGTTTCTTGTCCGATGCCCGATAGGTCAGGATTCCCGAAGTGGACAGTGCGCTGGCGTTCTCTGGAAGGGGAATGTCCAGTGTGCCTTCGCTTTCGATGCTGAGTGAGGTGTCTGCATCCTTTAGCTTCGACCAATAGACAATCTTGTGGGCAGCATCTGTTCCAACAATCACCAAAGTGGCATCGTCAAGCCAGGCATGGGTGTACTTGCGGGCATAGTACGTGTTGTCCTTGAACGGCACTTCTGCCACCGTCTGGATGTATTCATCGCCTTCGGCGTCGGTCAGAATCTGGAACTTCGAGAACCGGTCGGCCGGTGATTGGGGTACCTGGTAGTAGTACTTCCCTTTCGTGATGCTTTCCATCGTGTAGGTTTGGGTGATGTCGATTCCCTTGCCGGTAAATTCTACCATCGGTTGGTCGGCTGTCAGGGCCGGTACGCTACGCACGAATGTTCCGTTTTTGTTCTGGCTCATTCCGCCGTGGTTCTTGGCACATACAAACAAGTCGAAGCGGTAGTTGGTCTTTACTTCCGGTTCTTCGGGTTTGGCAATCGTCTCGTCATCGTCCGAGCATCCGGTCAGCAATGTGGCCGAAAGGGTCATGCACACGGCCATGAAGGCATTCCATAAGAATTTTTTTGTTTTCATATCTGTTTTGTTATTGGGTTGATGAATCATTGTTGTCAGTGAAGGAACAGTCGGATTTTTGCAAAGAAAGCCCGTCCCGGCTTCTGGAGCATGTAATTGTCGTAGGCAAGCTTGTCGAACAGGTTCGTACACTCTACCGATAGGTTGTAGCGACCCTGGTTCCACGAGTAGAGTAGCGAGGCATTGGTGATGTGCTGCGAGGGCACTCGGGCCTTCGTCTTCGACGAACCGTATGCCTCCCAGGTCAGGTAGAACCAATGGATCCATTGGTAATCCATGCTCAGCTTCAGGCGGCTGGTGGGCAGTCCCACGTTGTGGAACGTGTAGGCCGCTTCTGCATTGGCGAAAGCCCAAGGCTTGTTCGGGGTACGGTTCTTGTAGGTCACCGATGGCTTGCCGTCCTTCTTGAATGCCTGTTGGTCGCGGGCATCTTGGTAGCTGGCATTGGCCATGAGGTGCAGGTGGTCGTTCCAGTCGTAGCGTATTTCCCCCTCTATGCCTTTCACGTGGACGGCCTCCACGTTCTCGTACTGCATCATGCCCTCCTGTTCGGTGACAGTGGCCTGGATGTAGTCATCCACCAGCCGCACGAAGCCGTTCGCTTCATAGGAGATCCGGTGGTTGCGTCCCAACTGCCAGGTACCGAATATCCCGATGTTGAAATTCTCGCTGCACTCGGGACGCAAGAGGACGTTGGAATAGATGGTCGACCCGTTGCCCAGCAGTTCCCGTGCGATCGGTAACCGGACACTATGTTCGTAGGAGGCCTTTATGGCGAATGGTTCGGCTAGCCGGAACCGGCTTCCCGCACCCCCTCCCAGAAAAGCCTGCGTATCAGAAGATGGAGCCTCACTAGTTCCCGTGATGGTGCCCAGTTCTGTCTGCTCCACCTTCAGGTGGTTGATGTATTCCTTCAGGAAGAACACATTGTCCATGCGTCCCCCGCAGAACGACTGGTTGTACGAAAGGCTCGTCACGTGCTTCAGCAGCACGTCGTTGGTAGGCACATAGGTCGGGTCAACCTCATCGTACTGGCGGTTGCCCGTACGATTCAGCAGGTAGTTCAGACTGAGTGAGTGGTGTTCGTTCCAGGAATATTCCCAGTTGGTGCGGAGCAGGGTCATGGGCCGCTTGTAGTGGCGCCATGTGCGTGCGCGTCCACGGATTTCGCTGTACGAACCGTTGATATAGCTCCCGTCCCAATAGTATTTCCGGTAGGTGGTGTCGATGGTGGCTGAGTGGTCCCAGGTCTGCGATAAGTGGGCCTGCACATCCAGCCCCTTTACTAGGAAGTCCGTTTTGCTGTAGCGGGCCGACAGGCTGTAGGAACGGGTGTTGCGTTCCGCCATGCCGTACACCCACGATTGTACTGAGCCAGTCTGCAACTCCTTGTCCGTCTTGGCGATGGAGGCCGATACGAAGAACTCATCCGCCCACCGCTGTTGCTTCACGCCAGCTTCCACCTGTCCGAACAGTGACAGGTAGTCATCGTGAAAGCGGTGGCAGTCGGTGACGATGAAGCCCGTTCGGTCCTCGTTGCGGATTTCCACGCCTTTCATCTTATAATCGTTCTTCGAGTAGTTTACGCCCAGTACGGGCCGTACGATGAGGTGCATCTTGGGCAGGGTGAACTGGCCGTTGAAATCTAGTTGGTGGGTATGGAATGAGCCGGTGCCATAAGACACGTCGGTAAAGTTCTTCTGTTGCTGCTGCGTGATGATGTTGATGGCCCCTCCCAGGGCATCCGTGCCCAGACTGGCCGGAATGACCCCTTTATAGATTTCTATGCGTTCGATGAGGTTCACCGGCAAGTTGGCCAGCGTCATACCCGTCCCTTTCGTGTCGAGGGGTACACCGTCCAGAAAGTAGCGGATGGAGTTGCCCGACAGGCCGTTGATGGAGAGGTCAAAGTCCGAGCCTTTTCCTCCCTCCTCCCGGATGCAGATGCCGGTGGTGCGGTTGACCACATCGCTCAGGCTACTGATGGAACTGCTCAGCGACCGGATGTCGAGGGCATTGACGGCGTAGGCACCTTCGCGGAGTCGCTGAGTTTTGCTCTTACCTGTCACGGTGACTGTCTCCAATCCGATGGCTGCTTCCAGGAGCACAAAGTCCAGCCGTTCATTCTTTAGCAGACGAACCTCTACTTCCTGAGGCTGGTAGCCGATGAGGGTGACCGTTACCCGGTGGATACCCGGAGCCAACCGTAGCGCATATGCTCCGTGGTCGTCCGTATAGGTACCAGTTGACGTTTCCTGTATGGCCACGGCGGCGGCAGACACAGGTTTCCCGTGAATGTCTTTCACGAACCCTGAAAGCGTCCATTGTCCCTGTGCGGCGGCCTCCAGCAGGCAGAGCCACAGTAGTCCTACCAGTGCTGTCCATCTGTTCTTGTCCATTCTTACACGTTTTTTCATTATCCAAAAAACTTTTGGGAGGTACAAAAGACACATGCGGAGCCATTTACAGGCTTTTCTGGAGAGGACCCAATAGGGGTAACATCTCCAAGTCGCATACACTGGTCATGCGGAGAAGGAAACATCATGTAGGGTGTCCGCAGCTTTTATTTCCCGAAAGCTTTACACTCAACGACTTTGGCAGGTCTTCTGGCTTGCCCCATCTTCGATGCCTTCCCGTATCCCAGAGGAAACAGTGGCTGATTGCGGATATCGAAGACGCATACGGAGCTTACAGCAGCGGTGTCTGCCCAGGATTTTCACCTGGTTCCCTTTTCACCCGTTGCGGACGGATTGTCGGCCGCGGGCACCAAAATCTGCTGCAAAGGTAAACATTATTTTGCTACTTGTATACACAGGAAATAAAAAAATTACTAAATTTGTAGTCGAGTAGACACTATTCATTCACGTAATAACAGAAAGATATGATGAAACGGATATTTGCTTTGATGAGTTGGGTCGGGATATCCGTCCTGTGGGCGACAGCCTGCCTTCCCCTTCGGGCACAGACCTCACAGGCAGCGGATGGCGAACAGGTTGTGTCCGGTGTTGTTCGTGACCGCGACACCCGCAAAAAACTGGAGAATGTCACGGTGGCACTGGTCGGAACCACTGTCGGGACGGTGACGAATGCCGAAGGGGAGTTCACGTTGAAGATTCCTGCCGGATGGTCCGATGCCCGTGTAGAACTGTCACACCTGGGCTACTTGAACACCCGGTTTGCTCCTGCGGAAGAAAAGGACGGTAGAGGCCATCGATCCGTCAATCTTGTCATGGTTCCCGTAGCCAGCCAGCTGGATGAAGTGGTTATCTATGGCGGTGAGGCCCGTCGCATCGTTGAGCAGGCCCTCCGCAAGGTTCCCGCCAATTATCCCCTTACCGACAACCTGATGACAGCCTTCTACCGCGAAACCATTCAGAAAAGACACCGTTACATAGGCATTTCCGAGGCGATGATGGATGTCTACAAGACCTCGTATGTCCGTCGCGACATTGGAAACGACAAGGTGCAGCTGACCCGTGGCCGCCGTCTCCTCAGCCAGCGGCAAAGCGATACGTTGGCGGTGAAGGTAGTAGGAGGCCCCAGCCTTTCCCTCTCTTTCGATGTGGCGAAGAATCCCGATATCCTGCTCGACGAAGCTTCGCTCGACCTGTATGCGTTCCGCCTCGAACCTTCCGTCCTGTTGGATGACCGGTTGCATTACGTGGTCAGTTTCTGTCCGCGAGTCCGTTTGGACTATGCCCTTTTCGAGGGAAAACTGTTCATCGACTGCCAGCGCCTTTGTTTCTCCCGTGCCGAGTTTGCTCTCGACTTTTCCGACCGTGCTTTGGCCGTTGCTGCCATTCTCCGCAAGAAACCGGCAGGATTGCGCTTCCGTCCGCAGGAGGTCCGTTTCCTTATTACTTACCGTCAGCAGGGCGATGTAACCTGTCTGCATTACCTCTGCAACGAGATCCGCTTCAAGTGCGACTGGAAGCGCCGTCTTTTTGCCTCCTCCTATACGGCCCGTTCGGAAATGGTGGTCGTGGAACGGGAAGAACATCCCGACCGGATCATTGCCCGTCGCGATGCGTTCCATCCTCAACAGGTTTTCTACGATGTTGTGGAGGACTATTGGGACGAGGGGTATTGGAAGGACTATAATATCATTGAACCGACCGAATCGCTCGAACATGCTGTCAAGAAACTTCGCAAGAACAGGTAGATGAATAGATGACTTCTGTAAGTTCGTGAGGGGAGATAACCCGGTGAGATTCTTACAAGATGGAAGACGATGGTTTGATGGTTGTCAACAAGGCTGGTATGGAATGGGAGATGAAGAGAACCGCTAATGACGACGGAGTAGCGAGAGGAGAGGATGCAGATGGCCTAAGGGGAGAGGTGGAACCAGTGTAGAGTTTAAAAAAACTTATTTTTGAGAAGCTGCCCTCTTTTTTGACTACTTTTGCATCCCGAAAACCAACAAAAAAAAGAAGAAAAGAATGAACCACGTTGCTTTTAAGGGATATGCCTATGGGGCATTGGCGGCGGCCAGCTATGGCGTAAATCCGCTTTTTGGCCTGCCCTTGTACAGCCGCGAGGGGATGACCCCCGATGCAGTGCTGTTTTACCGTTACGGACTGGCCCTGCTGATGCTGATGGCGGTGATGAAACTGAAGGGTGTTTCCTTTGGCATCCATCTCAGACAGGTGTTGCCGTTGGCAGGGTTGGGAGTGCTGTTTGCCCTCTCGTCGCTTCTGCTGTTCGATAGCTATAACTATATGGATGCAGGCATTGCCTCGACCTTGCTCTTCATCTATCCTGTGCTGGTAGCTGTCATTATGGCCGTGTGTTTCAAAGAGCACGTGTCGGTGCTGACGGCCGTGTCCATTGCTATGGCCTTTTTGGGTATCTCCCTGCTTTACAGGGGAAAAGGCGGACAGACGCTGAGCCTCACGGGAGTGGCTATGGTCTTCGGATCGTCGCTTGCGTATGCTATCTACATGGTGGCGGTCAACCATTCGTCCTTGGGGCAGTTACCGGCCGTCAAGCTCACTTTCTATTCGCTGCTGTTCGGGCTTCTGCTGTTTGTAGTCCGGCTCGATTTCGGAGCTTCCGTCCCCCTTATCCGTCATCAGCTGATGTGGGCCGACGTGTGCTGCCTGGCCTTCTTCCCAACGGTAGTTTCGCTCGTGGCAATGGCGAAGGCCATTCAGTACATTGGATCCACACCGACCGCCATTCTGGGAGCCCTGGAGCCGGTGACAGCCTTATTCTTCGGTGTGGTGGTGTTCGGGGAGGTCTTGACACTGCGCATCGTATTAGGTGTGTTGCTCGTACTGACGGCGGTGACACTCATCATTGCCGCCCATCCGCTGACAGACTTGTTCAGTCGAACGGTGGTTGGATGGAGGAAAAGAGCGTAATTAACGTGAATTTATGAATTGAAACTTGCAGAAGGAAAGGACATAATTCTATTTCCGAAAGATTAATAACTTTGAGGCTGTAAGGTTAATGACCTTATTCCCGATGAAGATGGCTGGCTTTGCCAACGCAGCAAGACAGGATGCTTTTCCTAGACAGGTCCTTTCCAATACGATCGATATTCATCGAACTCACGTTAATCATACTTTTTTGTTTATAGTCTGATTATGGTTATTGCAATTTGTATAATTATAAGATTTCTACAAGATGTAAAATTCTTTTGGATTTAATTTGAACTCTGACCTCTTCTTTTTTTTATATCCGACCGGGAGGACTGATGGTTGATGCAGCAAAGAATGGCTGATTAGTTTGGTGTTTTGACTTGCAGAATTAAAAAGAAAAACATACCTTTGTAACGTTCAAACTTGTATTATATTATGTCAGCAGAGATTCAAGACCGCTATATTAGGTTTGATTGGGCCATCAAACGTCTGCTCCGACAGAAAGCCAACTTCGGCGTGTTGGAGGGGTTTTTGACTACGTTTATTGGCGAGCCAGTCACCATCGTGGAAATCTTGGAAAGTGAAGGAAACCAGTCTTCTTCAGATGATAAGTTCAATCGTGTGGATATCAAGGCCAAGAACTCGAAAGGAGAGATGGTCATTATCGAAGTGCAGAATACTCGAGAACTTTACTACCTGGAACGCATCTTGTACGGGGTGGCCAAGGCCATTACGGAACACATTTCTTTGGGCGAATCCTACCAAAACGTAAAAAAGGTGTATTCCATCAGCATTCTTTATTTTGACATCGGTAAGGGTACTGATTATCTTTACCATGGCCAGAACCATTTTGTGGGTGTCCATACAAAAGACAGTCTTCAAATCACTAAGAAGGAGCGGAATGTGATTGTCAATCGTTCTCCAGAGACAATTTTCCCAGAATATATTCTGATTCGCGTGAACGAGTTCAATAAAGTGGCTGTAACTCCGTTAGAAGAATGGATGCAGTACCTAAAGGAAGGAGTTATCCGTCCGGATACGCACGCACCAGGACTTGGAGAAGCCCGTGAGAAATTGCTCTATTATTCCATGTCCCGTCAGGAACGTGCCGCTTACGATGAACACCTGAATGCGATTGCCATTCAGATGGATGTGTTGAATACAGCCAAGATGGAAGGTCATGCTGAAGGTCATGCTGAAGGTCTGGCGGAAGGTCGTGCTGAAGGTCTGGCGGAAGGTCGAGCTGAAGGTCGTGCTGAAGGTCGTGCTGAAGGTCGTGCTGAAGGAAGTGCGGAACGAACCTTGGAAATCGCAAAAGGAATGATGATGGATGGATTGCCTGTTTCTGTCATCGCCAAATATACGGGGTTGCCTTCAGAGGAGATTGAACGGTTGTTGCATTAGAAGGGGAAGAGAGTGGAAGATACATATAAGACAATAGTGGCTCCAGCGGAGGCATCATATACGGAGAAACGGAGCAAGTTCCTGGCGTTTGCTCTGCCGGTGAGGTCGGTGGAGGAGGTGAAAGAGCAGCTGGAGAAGTACCAGAAGGAATATTACGACGCTCGCCATGTGTGCTATGCCTACATGCTGGGCCCGAAGCGGACAGACTTCCGGGCCAACGACAACGGCGAGCCGTCGGGAACGGCTGGAAAGCCTATCTTGGGTCAGATCAACTCGAACGGGCTGACGGATGTGATGGTGGTGGTGGTACGCTACTTCGGTGGCATTAAGTTGGGAACAAGCGGGCTTATCGTGGCCTACCGTGAGGCGACGGCGCTGGCCCTGGCGGAGGCTGAGGTCATTGAGAAGACGGTGGATGAGGAGGTGGAAGTGCGTTTTGAATATCCGTTCATGAACGATGTGATGCGCATCGTCAAGGAGGAGGAACCGGAAATCGTGTTTCAGGCGTATGACATGGACTGCATCATGCGGCTCCGTATCCGCCGGTCTATGATGCTGAGGCTGAAGGCTCGTTTGGAAAAAGTGGAGAGTTTGGTTTTTATGGACTCAATGGTGGACTGACTTTCTATACGACGCCCCCGATTATGTGGAGCAGAGCCGCTTTTTTTCTTGCATAAATGAAAAATAGATGCTACCTTTGCCGTGATTTAAAACAAACATTCTCATAAAAATATGTTCAGAAGTCATACTTGCGGCGAGCTGAGGCTTGCCGATGCAGGCAAAGGCGTGACGCTGGCCGGATGGGTGCAGCGTTCGCGCAAGATGGGAGGCATGACCTTTGTAGACCTCCGCGATCGTTACGGTATCACCCAGCTGGTGTTTAATACCGAGGTCAATGCCGACCTGTGTGAACGTGCCAACCATTTGGGCCGCGAATTCGTGGTGCAGGTGAAGGGAACCGTCAACGAACGTTCGAGCAAGAACGCCAACCTGCCTACGGGAGATATTGAAATCATCGTTTCGGAACTGAATATCCTGAATACGGCACAGACACCTCCGTTTACCATCGAAGACAATACCGATGGTGGAGACGACCTGCGCATGAAATACCGTTATTTGGACCTGCGCCGCACGGCGGTAAGGAAGAACTTGGAGCTGCGTCACCGCATGACCATGGAGGTGCGCCGTTACTTGGACAGCAAGGGATTTTTGGAAGTGGAGACACCGATGCTCATTGGTTCGACTCCTGAAGGTGCCCGCGACTTTGTGGTACCTTCGCGCATGAATCCGGGACAGTTCTATGCTCTTCCGCAGTCGCCCCAGACGTTGAAGCAGTTGCTGATGGTGTCAGGATTCGACCGCTATTTCCAAATTGTGAAGTGCTTCCGCGACGAAGATCTGCGTGCCGACCGCCAGCCGGAGTTTACGCAGATTGACTGCGAAATGAGTTTTGTGGAGCAGGAAGACATCATTGCCATGTTCGAGGGGATGGCCAAGCACCTGTTCAAAGAACTGCGCGGCGTGGAACTGACCGAACCGTTCCTGCGGATGCCGTGGGCCGATGCCATGAAGTACTATGGCAGTGACAAGCCTGACCTGCGTTTCGGCATGAAGTTCGTCGAGCTGATGGACGTGTTGAAAGGCTATGGATTCTCCGTATTCGACAATGCGGCCTACATCGGCGGTATCTGTGCCCAGGGGGCTGCTCACTATACCCGTAAGCAGCTGGATCACCTGACGGATTTCGTGAAGCGTCCGCAGATTGGTGCGAAGGGCATGGTGTATGCCCGCATCGAGGCCGATGGTACGGTGAAGTCGAGTGTGGACAAATTCTACAGTCAGGAAGTTCTACAGCAGATGAAGGCGGCGTTCGGTGCTCAGCCGGGCGACCTGATTCTGATTCTGAGCGGTGACGATGTGATGAAGACACGCAAGCAGCTTTGCGAACTGCGCTTGGAAATGGGGAACCAGCTGGGCTTGCGCGATAAGAACCGGTTTGCCTGTCTGTGGGTGGTGGACTTCCCGATGTTCGAGTGGAGCGAAGAGGAAGGCCGGCTGATGGCTATGCACCATCCGTTCACTCATCCTAAGGACGAGGACATTCCTTTGCTGGATACCGATCCGGCAGCCGTACGTGCCGATGCCTATGACATGGTCGTGAACGGTGTAGAAGTGGGTGGCGGTTCCATCCGTATCCATGACTCACAGCTGCAGGCCAAGATGTTCGAGATTCTGGGCTTTACGCCGGAAAAGGCACAGGAACAGTTCGGTTTCTTGATGAACGCCTTCAAGTTCGGTGCGCCCCCTCATGGCGGTCTTGCTTATGGCCTTGACCGTTGGGTTTCTCTGTTTGCCGGCTTGGATTCCATCCGCGACTGCATAGCCTTCCCGAAGAACAATTCGGGTCGTGACGTGATGCTGGATGCACCGGGCTGTCTGGACCAGAAGCAGTTGGATGAACTGAATCTGGTGGTTGATCTGAAATCGAAAGAATAATTCATCTTCCCCGATGAGAGAATCTGTCCGCATTGTCCGTTTCTGTTTCATCGGTACGATGAATGCCTTGATAACGGCGATGGTAATCGGAGGAATGATGAAAGGAGCAGGTACGGATTACCTGCTGGCTAACGTGACGGCCTATGCCGTAGCGCAGACACATAACTTCGTGTGGAGTAAATATTGGATTTTCCCATTGGAGGGTTCCTATAGAAAGAGCAGCATCTGGCGGCAGGTGCTGCTCTTTTCTGTTGCTTTTGTACTGGCGTATAGCCTTCAGTTCTTGTTCCTGTTGTCTGCGGTCGAGTTTTTCGGCATGAACGAGTACCTGGCACAGTTTTTCGGCCTGTTTGTCTATGGAGCAGTGAACTACTTGACCAACAAGTATGTCACTTTCCATTGACTCTCCTTATTTCTCGTGTTCCAGATACCAGCGGTACAGCCGGTGGATGCCTTCGTCGATTTCTACCTGATGATGCCAGCCCAACCGGTGGAGCTTGCTGACATCGGTTAGCTTGCGCAGTGTACCATCGGGTTTGGAAGCATCCCAACGCAGTTCGCCTTGGTAACCGATTTCCTGCCTGATTTTTTCGGCCACTTCACGGATAGACAGTTCTTTGCCCGTACCCACATTGATGTGGCAGTTGCGGATGTCGGTCGCTCCTTCTGTGTAGGTGTCGTGAAAGTCCACGTTGAGCAGGACATGAACACTGGCATCTGCCATCTCCTCGCTCCATAGGAATTCTCGGAGCGGGCGGCCAGTCCCCCAAAGCGTCACCGCCTCGGCAGTAATGCCGAAACGGGCCAGTTTCTCCCGTATCTCCGTTTCTGAGCAATGACCGTTTACTCCTTCGGCCGGACGCAGGTTGAGGTCCTTGCGCACTGCCTCCCAGTTGCCCGTCTGCAGGCAATGGGCCAGGTGGATTTTCCGGATCATAGCCGGTAGCACATGGCTGTTCTCCAAATGGAAATTATCGTTCGGCCCGTAAAGGTTGGTCGGCATAACGGCGATGTAGTTGGTGCCGTACTGCAGGTTGAAACTCTCGCACATCTTCAGTCCGGCTATCTTGGCGATGGCATACGGCTCATTGGTATATTCGAGCGGAGAGGTGAGAAGGGTTTCCTCCTTCATGGGCTGTGGTGCTTCGCGCGGATAAATACAGGTGCTACCTAAGAACAGCAGTTTCTGTACTCCGTGCCGGAAACTTTCGCCGATGACATTCTGCTGGATCTGCAGGTTTTCGTAAATGAAGTCGGCACGGTAGCGCAGGTTAGCCAGGATGCCTCCTACATGAGCGGCAGCCAGTACGACAGCCTGTGGTTGCTCCTCGTCGAAGAAGCGGCGGACCGCTACCGGGTCGAGCAAGTCCAGTTCGCTGTGGGTACGGCCCACCAGACGGGTATATCCCCGTTGCTGAAGATTGTTCCATATGGCGGAGCCCACGAGTCCACGATGGCCAGCCACATAGATTTTTGTATCCTTTTCGAGTGGCTTATTCATGATCAATCTGTGTTTTAAGATAAATTTTGCGCACGAACTTGCGGTCGTGTTCTACCATGATGCGCACCAGTTCGTGGAAAGGGGTCTTGCACGGGTTCCAGCCCAGCAAGTTCTTGGCCTTGGTAGGGTCGCCCAACAGCTGCTCCACTTCACAGGGACGGAAATACTTCGGGTCGACTTCTACGAGTACACGGCCTGTAGCCGTATCAATGCCTTTCTCGTTGACACCTTCTCCTTCCCAGAGCAGTTCGATGCCGAGGTAGTGGAACGCCAACGTGCAGAATTCGCGTACGGTGTGCATTTCGCCGGTGGCGATGACAAAGTCTTCTGGAGTCTCGTGCTGGAGAATCAGCCACATACATTCTACATAATCCTTAGCATAGCCCCAGTCGCGGCGGGCATCCAGATTGCCCAGGTACAGCTTGTCCTGGTAACCCTGCTCAATGCGTGCAGCGGCCAGCGTAATCTTGCGGGTCACAAAGTTTTCACCGCGGCGTTCACTCTCGTGGTTGAACAGAATGCCGTTGACGGCAAACATGCCGTAACTCTCTCGGTAGTTCTTGGTGATCCAGAAGCCGTATTGTTTGGCAACCCCGTACGGCGAGCGAGGATAGAAAGGAGTGGTTTCCTTCTGGGGAACTTCCTGAACCTTTCCGAATAATTCGGAGGTGGAAGCCTGGTAGATATGGCAGGTTTTGTCGAGCCCGCAGATGCGTACGGCCTCCAGCAGGCGCAGGGTGCCCATGGCATCGGCATCGGCTGTATATTCAGGAACATCGAATGACACTTTCACGTGGCTTTGGGCAGCCAGGTTGTAGATTTCGTCGGGTTTCACTTCGCCAATGATGCGGATGAGGGAGCTGGAGTCGGTCATATCGCCCCAATGAAGGTTGACGAGCCGTTCTTTTTTCATGTCGCGTACCCACTCGTCGAGATAAAGGTGCTCGATACGTCCGGTGTTGAACGAAGAAGAACGGCGCAAGATGCCATGAACTTCATATCCTTTGTCAATGAGGAACTCGGCCAGATAGGAGCCGTCTTGCCCGGTGATACCGGTGATTAACGCTTTCTTTTTCATAAGTCGTTGTTTTTTTGATGGTTGAGTCCGCAAAGTAAGGATGTTTTATGCAAATATGCAACTATTCCCGTTGAAATATGGAAAATGATCTTTTGCAATGTGATTCCTTACTGGGAAAGCAATGGCGGGACGGCGATGGCGTGCACAGTTGATGGTAGATTGTCATACGGATTACTATTTTGTTACATATTCTTCCTGTTTTTCGGCATAATGTCGCCAATTTATTGATATGGGTCAATAAATGGCATTTATGATGGTTTTTCTCCTTCTTTTGTTTTGTCGGGTGAAACAAGTCACTTACCTTTGCATCGGTAAAAAGAAAGAAAGCTATCCGGATAGTAGAGATTAGACAACATTATTTTCAGGTAACAAAAAAATGAAGAAAGGAAAAAGTATGAAACGAATAGGTATGATGGCAATGCTTGCTATAGGATTTGCAGCATCGGTAATGGCTAAAGAGCCCCAAGTAAAAGAGCGTAAACAGGATTGTATTACTCTCGTTAACCGATCGCAACTATCTAAGTACCTGCAGCTTACGAGCGGACAGAGAAAAGAGGTGAGTGATATCTGTGACTATTTTGAGGAGCAGATGGAGGGTGCCACGCGGTCTCAGAGCCGGAAGACAGAGCGGATGCGCAAAGCAGTGTACGGCAATCTGAAACTGATGAAGCGGACGCTGGATGAGAAGCAATATAAAAGTTATCTTCGGCTGATGCAAACTACGTTGAACAACAAGGGCATCGACCTTGCGCAGCGATAATGCTTTCAATAAAAAAAGGACAATGGACCGACATAAGGTTGATTCATTGTCCTTTTTTTTTTCTTATTCATTTTATCCGATGTACACGTTCACGCTTAAGAATAAGCGGTCTTGACAATGGTCGAGATCGAAATCTACTTTGTTTTCACGCGCCAGCCAACCGATGGCGGCGTTCAAATCCCTGTCAGAAAGTCCTGTAGCATTTTTCAGATCATGATATTCCCAATGCGAATTGTCTTTTAACACGTTCCACACGATGCCGGCGTTTGTGCCAATTTGATGTTTGTCCATACTATTCCTCCTTTAGTTAAATTGTACGTTTTAGTTTTTTGCTTATTGCTGAAGCAAATATATGGAATTGAATTGAGAATTCCAACTATTTACCATAAAAAATCAAGAATAACAAATAATTTGTTAGTAAGGGAGTGCTGATGGCAGGAGGGATTCTTGGGCTTTTCATTTCAGTTTTTTGTGGAATATGCAGTGGGTTTCTGATTTTTCTGCTAACTTTGCACGACTTTTATTGAAAGGAAGGTTATGATGAGAAAGAAAAACAACTGGAGGATTCCGAAAGGTGCCGAACTGACCGAACTGGACAAGCAGGTGCTGTATTATCAGAACAAGGGGCACTTGGTGCCTACCCGTGATCTGATCAAGACTCCGGAACAGATAGAAGGCATCCGCAGGAGCGGGTTACTGAATACGGCCGTGCTGGATCGGGTGGCCGAACAGATTCATGCCGGCATGAGTACGGCAGAAATCGACCGGCTGGTCTACGACTATACGGTAGCTCATGGGGGCATTCCAGCCTGTCTGGGCTATGAGGGCTTCCCGAAGAGCGTATGCACTTCCATCAACGAAGTGGTCTGCCACGGTATCCCGAGTGAGGACGAAATTCTGGAAGAGGGTGACATTGTGAACGTGGACTGTACGACCATTCTTGACGGCTACTATGCTGATGCTTCGCGGATGTTCGTCATCGGGAAGACGACTCCCCAGAAACAGAAACTCGTGGATGTGGCTAAGGAATGTTTGGAAATCGGTATGCAGGCCGCCCGTCCGTTCAGCTTTGTGGGCGATATCGGCAATGCCATCGAGAAGCATGCCAAGAAGAACGGCTTTTCAGTGGTGCGCGACCTGTGCGGTCACGGGGTGGGAGTGAAATTTCACGAGGAGCCCGACGTGGTGCACTATGGTAAAAAAGGTACCGGGATGCTGCTGGTGCCGGGTATGGTGTTTACCATAGAGCCGATGATTAATATGGGAACTTGGGAGGTCTTCATTGACGAGGAGGACGGATGGACCGTAGTGACAGAAGATGAATTGCCTTCGGCCCAGTGGGAACACACCTTCGTGATGACAGAAAACGGGCTGGAAATATTGACTTATTAGGCACTATATATAATAAGGTAAGGAATGGATACGATTATTCTAGGAATTGAGTCGTCGTGTGATGATACTTCGGCAGCTGTGCTGAAGAATGGTGTACTGTTGTCGAGCGTTATCGCCAGTCAGGCGGTACACGAAGCGTATGGAGGCGTGGTGCCCGAACTGGCATCGCGTGCCCACCAGCAGAACATCGTTCCGGTTGTCCATGAGGCCCTGAAGCGGGCTGGTGTATGCAAGGAACAGCTCAGTGCGGTGGCCTTTACCCGTGGTCCGGGCCTGATGGGGTCGCTGCTGGTCGGCGTATCGTTCGCAAAAGGCTTTGCCCGTGCGTTGGGCATTCCGATGATTGATGTCAACCATCTGCAGGGACACGTATTGGCCCATTTTATCAAGGAGTCGGAAGACGATAACCGTCAGCCCCGCTTCCCGTTCCTTTGTCTGCTGGTGTCGGGAGGCAATTCGCAGATAATCCGTGTAAATGCCTACAACCGGATGGAAGTGTTGGGGCAGACCATCGACGATGCCGCCGGTGAGGCCATCGACAAATGTTCTAAAGTGATGGGGCTGGGCTATCCCGGCGGGCCTGTCATCGACCGCTTGGCGCGTCAGGGTAACCCTCTGGCCTATACGTTCAGCAAGCCGCATACTCCTGGCCTGGATTACAGCTTCAGCGGGCTGAAGACTTCGTTCCTCTATTCGCTGCGCGACTGGTTGAAGGACGATCCCGACTTTGTGGCCCACCATCAGGAAGACTTGGCCGCCTCGCTTGAAAAGACGGTGGTAGACATCCTGATGGACAAGCTCCGGAAGGCGGTGAAGGCGACAGGCATCCGCGAAGTGGCTGTAGCAGGCGGTGTTTCGGCCAATACCGGCTTGCGCAATGCCTTCCATGAGCATGCTGCAAAATACGGATGGAACATTTTCATTCCTAAGTTCGGCTACACCACGGACAATGCGGCAATGATTGGCATCACTGGCCATTTTAAGTATCAGGACAAGGATTTCTGCACCATTGACCAGCCCGCCTATTCGCGGGTGAGCCTATGATTATAAACATGTACAACTAATACCAATTATAAATTAACCGATAACAAGAAAAATGACTGTAGAAACAAAAACACTCAGTAAGGAAATAAGTGAAATCTTCTGGAAAGAAGGATTTACCTTGGCTACTGCAGAGAGCTGTACGGCAGGCAATGTAGCGGCCAATATAACTGCTATCCCTGGTAGTTCCCGTTTCTATAAAGGCGGCATCGTGGCTTATGCCAATGAGGCAAAGCAAGAGTTGCTGCACGTGAAAGCTGAAACATTGGACACCTACGGGGCGGTGAGCGAAGAAACGGTTCGTGAAATGGTGGATGGAGCCCTTGATGCTTTCCATGCCCGTTTTGCTATTGCTACTTCTGGCATTGCCGGACCGGGCGGAGGTACGCCGGAGAAACCCGTAGGAACTATCTGGATTGCCGCAGGAAGTAAGGAAAAAGTGATTACTGCCAAATTGGAGGAAGACAACGGCCGCGAACTGAATGTGCATGCTGCCACTAAAAAATCCTTGAGTATGCTGTTGGAATTGGTACAAAATCACGAAAATGAACAATGAAATTGCAAAATGTCGGTGAAAAGTTTGTGCATTTCAAATAAAATCACTTACTTTGCACTCCGTTTGGTAGAACTAAGGAATAAACTATAAAAACTAGATAGAAATGTCGAAAATTTGTCAAATTACCGGAAAAAAAGCCATGATTGGCAACAATGTTTCACACTCTAAGAGAAGAACGAAAAGAACGTTCGATGTGAACTTGTTTACAAAGAAATTCTACTATGTAGAACAGGATTGCTGGATTAGCCTGAACATTTGTGCTAACGGCTTGCGTATTATCAACAAGAAGGGCCTGGACGCTGCGCTGAATGAAGCTGTTGCCAAAGGTTATTGTGATTGGAAAACTATCAAAATTATTGGTTAATTAAAAGGAGAGTAAAACTATGGCTAAGAAGGCTAAAGGAAATAGAGTTCAGGTTATCCTTGAATGCACGGAAATGAAAGATAGCGGTATGCCGGGAACTTCTCGTTACATTACGACGAAGAACAGAAAGAATACCCCCGAAAGATTGGAACTGAAGAAGTACAATCCGATTTTGAAAAGAGTAACAGTTCACAAAGAAATTAAATAATTGTAGACCATGGCAAAGAAAACAGTCGCAACCCTCCAGACAGGTAAAGAAGGACGTTCTTATACAAAGGTTATCAAGATGGTAAAGTCGCCCAAAACCGGTGCTTACGTCTTCGATGAACAGATGGTTCCTAACGAAAAAGTTCAGGACTTCTTCAAGAAATAATCGCGTTATACGCAATATGAAGCATAAAAAGTTCCTTTCAGCATTCATGAGAGGAACTTTTTTTTTGCGTGTCTTCAAGATTAGTTATATCTTTGTGTCATAAACAGATAATAACATTGTAGTATGGGATTTTTTAGTTTTTTCTCGAAGGAAAAGAAAGAGACGCTCGATAAGGGCCTGTCGAAGACCAAGGAAAGTGTGTTCGGCAAAATCGCACGCGCCGTGGCCGGCAAGTCGAAAGTAGACGATGAGGTGCTGGACAATCTGGAAGAGGTGCTGATTACATCGGATGTGGGCGTGGAGACTACGCTGAAAATCATCAAGCGCATTGAGACCCGAGTGGCTAAGGACAAGTATATTAATACACAAGAACTCAATAATATACTGCGCGAGGAAATTGCCGCTTTGCTCACTGAAAACAACTCTTCCGATGTGGATGATTTCGGTGTACCTTCTGACAAGAAGCCCTATGTCATTATGGTAGTCGGTGTCAATGGAGTAGGCAAGACGACCACTATCGGAAAGATGGCCTACCAGTTCAAGAAGGCAGGGAAGTCCGTCTATCTCGGTGCAGCGGATACGTTCCGGGCCGCAGCAGTGGAGCAACTGCTCATCTGGGGCGAACGGGTAGGAGTGCCGGTGGTGAAGCAGAAGATGGGGTCAGACCCGGCTTCCGTGGCATTTGATACGCTGAGTTCGGCCGTGGCCAACCAGGCCGATGTGGTTATCATCGATACGGCAGGTCGTCTGCACAACAAGGTGGGACTGATGAACGAATTGACGAAGATCAAGAAGGTGATGCAGAAAGTGGTGCCCGACGCGCCGCATGAGGTGTTGCTGGTGCTGGACGGCTCGACCGGCCAGAATGCATTTGAACAGGCCAAGCAATTTACGCTGGCAACAGAGGTGAATGCCATGGCCATCACGAAGCTGGACGGTACAGCCAAGGGAGGCGTGGTCATCGGCATTTCAGACCAGTTCAAGATTCCCGTGAAATACATCGGTTTGGGCGAAGGTATGGAGGACCTGCAGATCTTCCGCCGCCGCGAGTTTGTGGATTCCCTGTTTGGTTCATCGGCTGAGAAATGAAGAAGAATACCATAGACATCATAACGTTGGGCTGCTCGAAGAACCTGGTGGACTCGGAAAAGCTGATGAAGCAGCTGGAGAAGAACGGCTACAAGGTGACTCATGATGCGGAACATCCGCAAGGGGAAATCGCTGTCATCAATACCTGCGGGTTCATTGGCGATGCTAAGGAGGAATCCATCAACCTGATTCTGGAGTTCTGTCAGGCCAAGGAGGAAGGACGGCTGAAAAAGCTCTATGTGATGGGCTGTCTTTCCGAACGCTACCTGAAAGAACTGCAGGTGGAGATTCCGCAGGTCGACAAATTTTATGGCAAGTTCAACTGGAATGAATTGCTGAAAGACCTTGGGAAGACCTATGAGGCGGATGGTATCACCGGTCGTCATCTGACGACCCCCCGTCACTATGCGTACCTGAAGATTTCGGAGGGATGCGACCGCAAGTGTTCCTACTGCGCCATTCCCATTATTACCGGACGGCATGTGTCTCGCCCGATGGAGGAAATCCTGGATGAAGTGCGGGGACTGGTGGCCGAAGGAGTGAAAGAGTTTCAGGTCATTGCACAGGAACTGACCTATTATGGGCTAGACCTCTACCAGCGGCAGATGTTGCCCGAACTGGTTGAACGGATGGCTGCCATTCCCGGTGTGGAGTGGATCCGTCTACACTATGCCTATCCGGCCCATTTTCCGACCGACTTGTTCCGGGTAATGCGTGAGCACGACAATGTGTGCAAGTACATGGACATTGCCCTGCAGCATATCAGCGACCCGGTATTGGAGAAGATGCGCCGTCATGTGACGAAGGAGGAAACTTTTGCACTCATCGACCAATTCCGCCGGGAGGTGCCGGGCATTCATTTGCGTACCACGTTGATGGTCGGTCATCCCGGAGAGACGGAAGAGGCGTTCGAGGAACTGAAAGACTTTGTCCGCAAGGTCCGGTTCGACCGGATGGGGGCTTTTGCCTACTCGGAAGAGGAAGGAACATATTCGGCTGAAGCCTACGAGGACGACATACCTCAGGAGGTGAAGCAGCAACGTCTGGATGAACTGATGGAGATTCAGCAAGGCATTTCGGCCGAACTGAGTCATGCTAAGATCGGACAGACGCTGAAAATCATCATCGACCGCAAGGAGGGCGAGTATTATGTGGGACGTACCGAGTTCGATTCACCGGAAGTGGACCCGGAGGTGCTGGTGAAGGACGAGGGACAAGGATTGGCCATTGGAACATTCTATTGGGCCACGGTGGTGGATGCCGACGACTTCGACCTGTACGCTGAAATCCGCTGAACCGAAGCTGACAACAAGGAGGTGAATACATGAATTACAAGGAATATCTGGAAGCATTGGCCCAGCAGACGGACATGACCGTGGAACAGGCGGGGGTACTGGCAGCATCGGTGGCCGACGCCATCGGGCAAGAGTTGCAGGAAGGCCACGACGTGCGGATGGAAGGCTTCGGGTCATTTGTCGTCGACAAGGAGCTGGAGCATATCACCCGGAATCCCGTGACGGGCCAGCGGATGCTGGTGCCTCCGCGCCTGGTGGTGCGTTTCCATCCTGACGGAGGGCTGGCAGATGGTTCCTCGAAGCATCTTTTGGAACATGAATGAACAAATGACGTTACAGACATTGGCCCGGAAACTGGCCGAACGCCACGGACTGACACCGGTAGAAGCCGAACGGTTTGTCGGACAGTTCTTCGGGCAGCTGACAGAAGGTCTGCGTGCCGATCAATATGTGAAAGTCAAGGGATTGGGTACGTTCAAGCTGATGACTGCAGCCGGACAGCAGCAAGTCATCTTCCAGCCTGATGCTACGTTGAGTGATGGTGTTAATCGGCCGTTTTCCCATTTCGAACCGGTTGTGCTGAAGGAAACGGCCCATTTCTCTGATTTGGAGGAACCGGTAGCGGCAGCAGAATCGCAGTCGGTTCCGGAGGAGGAAACACTGGCTGAACCGGTTGCCGTGGAAGAGCCCCTTCCACAGGCCCCCCTTCCATCGACTCAGCCGGCAGAAAGCGAAATGCACGTAGCGGCTAAAGAAGAAAAGGACAAGCCCGCTATAGTGAACCCCGCTCCGAAAGTATTCCGCTTGCCCTGGTGCATGATAGCCACCTTGTTGCTGGTCGGTGTGTTGGTCGGGGGTGCCATCGTGTGGACTCTTCTTTCGGGACGTCGGTACATCCCTGCCTCCCTGGAGAAGGTACTGCTGACGGTGGGCGATACGGCTCAGGGAAAACAGAAACTTCTTGTGGCTCCTGTGGATACCCTGGTAGCGACAGATTCGGTTCCGTCAGTAACTGTTCCGGCTGTCGGAAGCGAAGTGGCCGAGCCGGTGGAAGCGGCTGCCGTTCCCGTCGTACCGCCCGAGAAGAAAGTGCTGTCCGATGCAGTGAAATACCGCATCAAGGGAACGTTAGCCACGCATACCATTCAGCCAGGAGAGAGCCTCGTCAAACTGGCCAGAAAGTATTATGGCAACAAACGGTTGTGGACGTATCTGGTTGGTTATAACAAGGACATTCTTCCCGATGCCGACCATGTACCGGTCGGTCTGACGGTCAGGGTGCCTGAGCTGGAACCTGTTGCTGATCCTTGACATTTTAAATTCTTTAGTCCAATAAGACTTAAAAACCCGTGGACAGGAAGAGTTTTTAAAGAATATTAATTGTTTCTGTTCATTTATTCCCGTAATTTTGGCTTCGAAAAAAATGATACCTTCTGAGGGAGGTCAGAATGACAGAAAAAATTGAAACTATTACTACAAAAAAAGAATTATGGCTGAAGCTATTGACATTCGTGAGTTGAACGAACGTATTGAACGCCAGAGTGCGTTCGTTACCAATTTGATGACTGGCATGGATCAAGTGATTGTCGGTCAGAAGCACCTGGTGGAATCGTTATTGATCGGTCTGTTGAGCGATGGTCACATCCTGCTCGAAGGTGTACCGGGCCTGGCAAAAACCTTGGCCATCAAGACCCTGGCATCGTTGATTGATGCCCAATACAGTCGTATACAGTTTACGCCCGACTTACTCCCTGCCGATGTAGTGGGCACCATGATATACAGTCAGAAAGAGGAGAAGTTCTTGGTGAACAAGGGGCCTGTATTTGCCAATTTCGTGTTGGCTGATGAAATCAACCGTGCACCTGCCAAGGTACAGAGTGCCTTGCTTGAAGCCATGCAGGAACGCCAGGTGACCTTGGGCAAGGAAACGTTCGAACTGCCTCGTCCTTTCCTGGTGCTGGCAACGCAGAACCCCATCGAGCAGGAAGGTACCTATCCGTTGCCCGAAGCCCAGGTGGACCGTTTCATGCTGAAGGTCATTATCGACTATCCGAAACTGGAAGAGGAGAAAAAGATCATGCGCCAGAACATCAGCGGTGAAAAGGTGAACGTGCGACCGATTCTGAAGTCGGAAGATATTCTTGAAGCTCGTGGCGTGGTGCGTCAGGTCTACCTCGACGAAAAGATCGAGCAGTATATTGCCGATATTGTTTTTGCCACCCGTTATCCGGAACAGTACGGTCTGAAGGAATTGAAGAGCCTGATTGGTTTTGGCGGTTCTCCGCGTGCCTCCATCAACCTGGCATTGGCTGCCCGTACCTATGCCTTCATCAAGCGGCGCGGTTATGTGATTCCGGAAGATGTACGTGCCGTGGCTCATGATGTACTGCGCCATCGTATCGGGCTGACTTACGAGGCCGAGGCTACCAATGTGACATCGGACGAAATCGTCAGCAAGATTCTCAACAAGGTCGAAGTGCCCTAAACCCTGACGAAAGGAGTGTGACGGAATGGAAACAAGCGAACTCTTGAAACGTGTGCGCCAGATTGAAATCAAGACGCGCGGACTTTCGAGCAATATCTTTGCCGGCCAGTATCATTCGGCCTTCAAGGGCAGGGGTATGGCCTTTTCGGAAGTCCGTGAGTACCAATATGGCGACGACGTGCGAGACATTGACTGGAACGTGACGGCTCGCTTTGACAAACCTTTCGTGAAAGTATTCGAGGAAGAACGAGAACTGACCGTCATGCTGCTTGTCGACGTGTCCAACAGCCTGGATTTCGGTACGGTGAAGCAGCTCAAGCGTGACATGCTGACGGAGATTGCGGCGACCATCGCCTTTTCGGCCATACAGAACAACGATAAGATTGGTGTCATTTTCTTTTCGGACAAGATCGAGAAATTCATCCCTCCAAAGAAGGGAAGAAAGCATATTCTGTACATTATCCGAGAACTGATTGATTTCCAGCCCGAGAGCCGGCGGACGGATATACAGTGTGCCATCGAATACCTGACGAACAGTCTGAAGAAGCGGTGTACAGCATTCATGCTGAGTGATTTTCTCGATGATCATGACTACCAGAATGCACTGACCATCGCCAACCGGAAGCACGATGTTGTAGCCATCCAGGTCTACGACCGCCGGTTGGAGGAGTTGCCCGACGTAGGGCTGATGAAGGTACGTGATGCCGAGACAGGGCATGAGCAGTGGATTGACACTTCTTCGAGGAAGTTGCGCCGTGCTCATCATGACTGGTGGTTGGAACGCCGTGAGAAACTGAACAATCTTTTCACCCACAGCAATGTGGATGCTGTATCGGTGCGCACCGATCAGGATTATGTCAAGGCCTTGCTGAACTTATTTGCTAAAAGAAATTGAGGGAAAGAGAGATGAAACAATACATATATAATAAAGGTAAGAACGGACTCAGAACCTTGTGTTGCCTGGCTGCCTGGCTGGTGGCTGTGGTGGCTTCGGCTCAGGTGTCGGTGGAAGCCACTATCGATTCGCTGCAGTTGCTGATTGGCGAGCAGACGAAAATACGTCTGGAGGTCAGCCTGAATGCCAACGACCCGCTGACCCTTCCTTTGCTGAAAGATACTCTGGTGACAGGAGTAGAAATTCTGGAAGTGGCCCAGCCGGATACCCAGCGGCTGAACAACGGGAAGCGGTGGGTGGTTTCTCAGGAGTATTTGGTGACATCGTTCGACTCGGCATTGTATTACTTGCCTCCTTTCGAGGTCAAGGTCAACGGCCGGCCCTACCTCTCCAAGGCTTTGGCACTGAAGGTCTATTCGGTGCCGGTAGATACCTTGCATCCCGATCAGTTCTTCGGTCCGAAGACAGTTCGAGCAGTGCCGTTGACCTGGGACGATGTGTCAGTCCTGGTCTATGCCGTGCTGGCGATGTTGCTGCTGGGAGCCGTAGCTGTCTTCTTTGTTATCCGCTATCGGAATAACAAGCCGATCATCAAGATCATCAAGGTACAGCCCAAACTGCCTCCCCACTTGGCCGCCATGCAGCAGATTGAACAGATTAAGGCCGACAAGGCAGTGCAGCGGGAGAACCCTAAGTTATATTATACGGAACTGACGGATGTCATTCGTACCTACATACGGGAACGTTTCGGCTTCAATGCATTGGAAATGACTTCGTCGGAGATTGTCGAACGTCTTTTGCAGGAGAAAGATAAGGAGTCGGTGGCTGACTTGCAGCGCCTGCTGGAAACGGCCGACCTCGTGAAGTTTGCCAAGCATGCACCTTTGATGAACGAGAACGACATGAACCTGCTGAATGCCATAGACTTCATCAATGAGACCAAGCAGGAGGAAGACCCTCATGCGAAAAAGGAACCGACAGAAATCAAAGTGGAGGAAAAGCGGTCGAAGCAGGGACGCAGGGTTTTGCTGGCCAGCATTGCAGTGACAGCACTCGGAGCAGCGGTGGCCTTGTATGTAATGGTGCGGCAAATCATCGACCTGTTCTTTTAATCTTAAAAACATGAGTGTGGACTATGATTTTTGCGAATATTGAATACCTGTTCCTGCTGATTCTGCTGATACCCTACATCGTATGGTATTGCCTGAAGCGGAAAAAGACAGAACCTACCTTGCAGGTCTCGACGACCCGCATGTATATGAACGCTCCTCGGAGCTGGAAACTGTATCTGTTGCATGCTCCGTTCATCTTGCGTGTGCTGGCCTTCATCCTGTTGGTGCTGGTCCTGGCGCGTCCGCAGACCACGGATAACTGGCAGAACACGGAGATGGAGGGGATTGACATCATGATGGCGGTGGACGTATCGACCAGTATGCTGGCAGAAGACCTTAAGCCCAACCGGTTGGAGGCAGCCAAGCAGGTGGCGTCAGAATTCATCAATGGTCGCCCGAACGACAATATCGGCCTGACTATCTTTGCCGGAGAGGCCTTCACCCAGTGTCCACTGACGGTAGACCACGGGGTTTTGCTCAACCTGTTTCACGGCATTAAGGGCGACATTGCCCAACGGGGACTGATTGAAGACGGAACGGCTATCGGCATGGGTATCGCCAATGCCGTGAGTCGTCTGAAGGAGAGCAAGGCCAAGTCGAAGGTCATCATCCTGTTGACCGACGGTAGTAACAACCGGGGGGACATTTCACCGCTGACGGCTGCAGAGATTGCCCGCAAGTTCGGCATCCGCATTTATACCATTGGGGTTGGCACCAACGGGACGGCGCCCTATCCGATGCAGACCTACGCTGGGGTGCAGTATGTGAATGTGCCGGTGGAAATCGACGAGCAGACACTGACGCAGATTGCCGGTACAACGAACGGCAACTATTACCGTGCCACGAGCAACTCGAAGCTGAAGGAGGTGTACCGCGAGATTGACAAGCTGGAGAAGACCAAGCTGAACGTGAAGGAATTCAGCAAGCGCGAGGAAGCCTTTGCCGTATTCGGCCTGTGGGCTTTCGTGTGTGTGTTGCTCGAAGTCCTGTTGCGAACCACTGTATTAAAGAAAATTCCTTAAATAACGAAGAAAGCTATGTTCCGATTTGGAGAACCGATGTATATCTATTTGCTGGTCGTCGTGCCGGTGGTGGCGGTGTTGTATGTCTATTCCAACTATCGCCGCCGGAAGCGGTTGCGTGTCTACGGCGATCCCTCGCTGCTGGCGCAGCTGATGCCCGATGTATCCAAGTATCGCCCCGATGTGAAGTTCTGGCTGCTGGCCGCTTCGTTGGCCATGATGGCCTTCATGCTGGCTCGTCCGCAGTTTGGATCGAAGATGGAAACGGTGAAGCGGCAGGGCATTGAGACGGTGGTGGCCCTGGACATTTCCAACTCCATGCTGGCGCAGGATGTGACTCCGAGCCGTCTTGACAAGTCGAAGAAACTCCTGTCGCGTCTGATTGAAAAGTTCAACAACGATAAGGTGGCCTTGATCGTGTTTGCCGGTGAAGCCTTTACTCAGTTGCCCATCACGAGCGACTACGTATCGGCAAAGATGTTTCTGGAAACCATCCATCCGTCGCTCATCGCCACGCAAGGCACTGATATCCGAGGGGCCATCGACCTGGCGATGAAGAGCTTTACTCCTAATGAAGGAGTGGGGCGTGCCATTGTCCTGATTACTGATGGTGAGAACCATGAAGGAGGGGCCACGGAAGCTGCTGCCGAAGCGGTGAAGAAAGGCATTCGGGTGTTTGTGCTCGGTGTCGGATCGCCAGATGGCTCGCCCATTCCTGCTGAGGGGAGCAACGAATTCCGTCGCGACAAGGACGGAAATGTAATTGTGACACGGCTCAACGAACAGATGTGCCAGGAGATTGCCAAGGCCGGCAACGGCATGTATGTGCGGGTGGACAACACCAACAATGCTGAGAAGGCTCTTAATGCTGAAATCAACAAGCTGGCCAAGGCCGATGTGGAGACACAGGTGTTTACGGAGTTCGACGAACAGTTTCAGGTACTGGCCTGGCTGGCTTTGCTCCTGCTGGTGGCCGATGTACTGCTGTTGGAGCAGAAGAACCCATTGTTCAAGAATATAAAACTCTTTAAACAGGACTGATATGTTACAGAAAAGTATACTCTTGTTGGCGATGCTGTCGGTAGCCTCGGTGGTTTTCGGTCAGAAGACGTCGCGTGACTACTTGCGTAGCGGAAACAAACTCTACAAGGACAGCTTGTTTGTCAAAGCGGAGGTGGATTACCGCAAGGCCCTTGATCAGGACCCGAAGTCGACGGATGCTCTCTACAACCTGGGCAATGCGCTGCTCATGCAGCAGAAAGCCAAGGAGGCGATGGAACAGTTTGAAGCAGCTTCCCGGCTGGAAACAGATAAAGGAAAGCTGGCGCAGATTTACCATAATATGGGGGTAATCCTGCAGTCCTCGAAGCAATACCCCCAGTGTATAGAGGCTTACAAGCAGTCGCTTCGCAACAATCCGCACGATGACGAAACGCGTTACAATCTGGCACTGGCCCAGAAGTTACTGAAAGACCAGCAGCAAGACCAGCAAAACCAGGACCAGAACCAGCAGAAGCAGGACCAGAAACAGGATGACCAACAGCAGAACAAGGACCAGCAGCAGAACCAGGACCAGCAGCAGCAACAGCAACAGCAACAACAGCAGCAGAACCAGGACCAGATGTCCAAAGAGAATGCCGAGCAGTTGCTCAATGCCGTGATGCAGGATGAGAAGAATGTGCAGGACAAAGTGAAGAAGGCCATTCAAGTGAGAGGAAAGAAACTGGAGAAGGACTGGTAAGACGGCCTACAGACAATGAATAATGAATAAAATGAATAGCATGAGAAAACTGATGTTCTTCCTGATGGTGTTTGCGTTGGCGAGTCAGGTCTGGGCAGACAAAGTGAGCCTGACTGCCGATGCACCCGATGTGGTGGTCAGCGGCGACCAGTTCCGACTGACTTTTACGGTGAACACCCAAAAAGGAAAAGATTTTCGGGCCCCGTCTATCGGGAAAGGATTCGATGTACTGATGGGCCCTACCCGTTCGATGCAGAGCAGTACGCAGATTATCAACGGCAAGATGTCATCGAGCAGTTCGGTCACGTATACGTACATCTTGATGGCAGGCGAGGCGGGTTCCTATACCATCCCTGCCGCCAGTATTGAAGTGGACAACGAGAAGTACTTTTCGAACGCACTGACCATCAAGGTACTGCCAAAAGACCAGGCCGATGATGCCGGCAGCGCTGCTACGGGCAATGTGTCGCGCTCGCAGTCGACGCAGGGACGCATATCCCCCAACGACCTGTTTTTTACGACGACAGCCAGTAAGACGCATGTGCATGAGCAGGAGGCCATTCTGTTGACGTACAAGGTCTATACGACCCTCGACCTGCGGCAGTTGCTCGGAAACATTTCAGACCTGAAGGGCTTTCATTCCCAGGAAATCGATTTGCCCAGTCAGAAAGAATGGAAGTTGGAGCATTACAAAGGTCGTAACTACAAGACCATCGTGTGGCGGCAGTTCGTCCTGTTCCCCCAACAGACCGGTAAACTCGACATCCCGTCGGTAGAGTTCGAGGGCATCATCGCCCAGCGCGTACAGACTTCTGACGATCCTTTTGATGCCTTCTTCAACGGCGGAGGCATTGTCGAAGTCAAGAAGAAAATCCAAACTCCCAAGGTAACCATCCAGGTCGACCCGTTGCCGGGCAAACCCGAAGGATTCTCCGGAGGTGTGGGGCAGTTCAGCCTGACATCGTCCATCAATGCCAAGGAGGTGAAAACCAACGATGCCATCACCCTTAAACTGACCATCACCGGGTCGGGCAACCTGAAGCTGGTGGGCACTCCCGAGGTGAAGTTCCCAGAAGATTTCGAGGTTTACGACCCGAAGGTGACGAACAATTTCGATGTGACCAGTGCCGGTGTGAGTGGATCCAAGAGCATCGAATACCTGGCAATCCCGCGCCATGCAGGCGACTTCACTATTCCTCCTGTAGAGTTCACCTATTTTGATGTACAGGCCAATGCCTACAAGACGCTGAAGACCGAAGCCTACCCCATCAAGGTGGCCAAAGGACAGGGAAATGCCGGGCAGGTGGTAGCCGACTTCACCAGTAAGGAAAGCGTGAAGGTCATCGGCCAGGATATCCGCTTTATCAAGATGGGAGATACCTCCTATACCCAGAAAGGAGATTACCTGTTCGGTACGCGGCGCTACTGGGCTGCCTATCTGCTACCCTTCCTGCTTTTTGCCGCCTTTGTCATCTATTTCCGCAAACAGGCGCAGGAGAATGCTAACGTGGCCCGTGTGAAGACGAAGAAAGCCAACAAAGTGGCGGCACGCCGGATGAAGCAGGCAGGAAAGCTCTTGGCAGCCAACAAGAAGAATGAATTTTATGATGAGGTGCTGAAAGCGCTTTGGGGGTATATGAGTGACAAGCTGAGCATGCCCGTTTCGCAGTTGTCAAAGGATAATATCGAAGCGGAACTGGCCGGACACGGAGTGGCCTCCGAACACATTCAGGACTTTATTGCCGCCCTGAACGAGTGTGAGCTGGCCCGTTATGCACCGGGCAACGAGAGCGAAGCGATGGACAAGGTCTATGCAGCTTCGGTGGAGGTAATCAGCAAAATGGAAAACAGTATCAAACATAAATAATCGGGTAGGAGAGTGAAGCGTATGAAAAAAACAGTTATCCTGTTGTTCATGGCAGTGGCTTTCGTGCAGGGCATGATGGCGGCTGCTACCAAGCAGTCGGCCGATGAGGCTTACCAGCAGAATCGGTATGAGGAGGCCGTCCGCCAGTACGAAGAACTGCTGGCCACCGAAGGCGAGTCGGCCGATGTGTATTACAACTTGGGCAACAGCTACTATAAGAGCAAACAAATAGCCAAGGCCGTCTTGAATTACGAACGAGCCTTGTTGCTGCGGCCTGGCGATGCCGATATCCGTTTCAATCTGGAGATGGCCAAAAGCAAGTCGGTCGACCAGATTGTTCCGACTACGGAAGTATTCATCGTGACCTGGTACAACGCCTTGGTCAACAGTTTGGGCGAACGCTCATGGAGCCGTATGGCCGTCGCTTCTTTCTGGCTGATGCTGGTCGGGCTGGCCGTGTATCTGTTCAGTCGCCGTATTGTCTGGAAGAAGGCCGGTTTTCTCGGAGCAGTCGGGATGGTGCTCGTTTGTATCTGTTCCAACTTGTTTGCCCACACCCAGAAAAGCGAACTGGAACGTCGCGACGGTGCCATTGTCATGGCTCCCAGCGTGACCGTAAAGAGTACGCCCGATCAGAGCGGTACTGACCTGTTTGTCTTGCATGAAGGCACAAAAGTCTTCGTCGAAGACCATTCCATGAAAGAGTGGAAAGAAGTCCGTCTGGTAGATGGCAAGAAGGGCTGGCTGCCAGCTTCGGCCATTGAAACCATTTGATAACCATCAACCAACCGATAAGCAATGATTGACATACAACAACTGGTAGCATGGGACAAGGAAGCATTGTTGGCCATCAACGGCTGCCATAACTTGTTTTGGGACGGATTCATGTGGGTAGTCACTGACACGAAGACATGGATTCCGGTCGCTTCCATGTTGTTGTATGTCATTTTCAAGAATAACAAACCGGTTCCTGCCTTGCTCATGCTGCTGATGTTGGCCCTGTGTATCACCTTGTCCGACCAGTTTGCTTCTGGATTCTGCAAGCCTTTCTTCCATCGCTTCCGTCCTACGCAGGATCCGGAGCTACAGCCCTTGGTCCATATCGTCAACGGGTATCGCGGTGGAGCCTATGGCTTTATCTCCAGCCATGCTGCCAATACTTTTACAGTGGCCACTTTCGTCGCATTGGCGGTGCGTCGGCGTATGCTGACCTTCAGTCTGTTCATCTGGGCCTGCATCCCTTCGTATTCGCGCATGTACTTGGGGGTCCACTATCCTGGCGATATTCTCTGCGGCGCTGTGGCCGGCAGTCTCATTGCCTGTCTGGTTTATGTGCTCTATGTTCGTCTGCAGCACCGGTTCATCCGTCGTCCTCAGTATATTTCCGATTACTATACCATGGGCGGCTATGAGGTAGATGACATCTTGCTGCTCCATTCCGTTCTTTTGCTGACGTATTTTTATGCCATCGTGGCCGGTATGATGAAGGCCGGCCTTTCCCATTTCTGAGGCTGACTGTCCCTATTCTGAGAAAATTCGGAAAAAAACAAGGATTTGTTTGTGAAATCCTAATAGTTTTCGTACTTTTATATCGTGAATATTATGTAAGTATAAATGATTAAAAACAAAGTGCGATGATTAGAACAATAACTTTTAACGAATTACGCAAAATCAAGGATTCATTGCCCGAGGGCAGCATGCACCGCATTGCCGATGAACTTAACATAAGTGTGGAAACTGTCCGTAATTTTTTCGGTGGACATAACTTCCACGACGGCAAGAGCGTGGGTATCCACTTGGAACCGGGTCCCGACGGTGGGTTGGTGATGCTGGACGATACGACAGTACTCGACAAGGCATTGGCCATTTTGCGTGAAGAGACAGAGAGATAACAGCTTCAGATAGCTTTAACAGGTACCGGCTACGCCGGACTTGTATGATTGTATTACCTTTCAATAACTGACTAAACTATGGAAGAAAAATTAGTAACTTTGGCCATCTTGACCTTTTCGAAAGCACAAATCCTGAAATCTGTGCTCGAAAGCGAGGGGATAGATGTTTCTATCCACAACGTAAATCTGATTCAGCCGGTCATCTCTTCCGGTGTGCGTGTCCGCATTAAGGAAAGCGATTTGCCGCATGCACTGAAAATCATTGAAAGTGCTAAATGGTTGGCTTCGGATGTCTTAGACGAGAATGGCTGTGAAGAAGCCGCCAATCCCCGACGGATTCTTGTCCCGGTGGACTTTTCCGCCTATTCGTTCAAGGCCTGTGATGCTGCTTTCCACATTGCCGCCAATCTGAAGGCGGAGGTGGTGTTGCTGCATGTGTACTTCAGTCCCATCCATATGCCCAGCCTGCAATATGTGACAGATGGTTATCATGTACCTCCTTTTGCCAGCGAAGCCGCCGGTGTGAGGGAACTGGCCACTTCCACCCATCAGCAGATTGACCAGTTGACCAAGCAGGTCGATGCGAACATCTTGAGCGGAGTGTACCCGAAGGTGAACTATTCCTGCTTGTTGCGCGAAGGCATTCCGGAAGAGGAAATCCTGCGTTATGCCAAGACTGAACGCCCGCTACTGGTGGTGATGGGTACCCGTGGAGAAAGTCAGAAGGATCTCGACCTCATCGGCAGCGTAACGGCTGAGGTGATTGACCGCTGTCCGGTCTTCGTCTATGCCATCCCTGAGAATGCCCCGGCCAAAGTGTTGGAAACCACTCATAAGGTGGCCCTGATTACCAACTTCGACCAGCGCGACCTGGTGGCGTTCGATGCGCTGATAAGGACGTTCAATACGTATCATTTTGCGGTTTCCTTTGTCCATCTCAACACGAAGGAAAACCGGCGTACTTGGAACGAAATCAAATTGGCCGGTATCAAGGAGTACTTCCAGAAGCAGTATCCCAACCTGGAAATCAGTTATTCGCTCATCGATGAAGACCATTTGCTCAACCATCTGGACGAGTATGTCCGTAATGAGCAGATTGATGTCTTGTGCATCACGAACTACAAGCGGAACATTTTTGCCCAGCTGTTCAATCCCAGCATTGCCCGCCGCATGGTGTTCCATTCCGATACTCCCATTTTGGTCATCAAGTAAAAGAAAGGAAAAGAGAGTGGGTGTGTCAAATCCCCGTGACAGGTATACGGGAATTTTGACACACCCACGTTACAGGCCTACGTCACCGGCGTGTGACGAACAGCCTTCTCAAAGATCAACCGTCACTTCCACCGGACAATGGTCAGAGCCGAAAATCTCCGTATGAATCGATGCACCTTTCAGCCGGTTGGTCAACCGCTGGGAAGCTAGGAAATAATCGATACGCCAGCCGGCGTTCTTCTCGCGGGCCCTGAAGCGGTACGACCACCACGAATAGATTCCCTCCTGAGCCGGATAGAAGTGGCGGAAGGTGTCCACGAAGCCGGCATCCAGCAATCGCTGGAACTTTTCCCGTTCCTGGTCGGTGAATCCGGCGTTCATGCGGTTGCTTTTCGGGTTTTTCAGGTCAATCTCTTGGTGGGCCACATTTAGGTCGCCGCATACCAGTACAGGCTTTTGCCGGTCGAGTTCCAGCAGATATTGGCGGAAGTCCTCTTCCCACGTCATTCGGTAGTCCAGGCGTTTCAGCCCGTCCTGCGAATTGGGTACATAGACCGTGACAAGGTAAAATTCAGGCATTTCCAGGGTAATAACCCGTCCCTCGTGGTCATGCGGTTCCATCCCGATGCCATACCGTACAGAAAGCGGTTGGTGGCGAGTAAAGACGGCTGTACCCGAGTAACCTTTTTTCTCGGCATAGTTCCAGTACGAAGTATAGCCGTCGAACGTAAGGTCAATTTGCCCCTCCTGTAGTTTGGTTTCCTGCAGGCAGAAAAAATCGGCATCCAGAGAGGCAAACACCTCCCGGAAGCCTTTCTCGCAACAGGCACGCAGCCCGTTGACATTCCATGAAATCAGTTTTATCATTCTATCTCAAAAGCTAAGGTCAAACAAATAGGTCAACTTTCCCACGATGGCGGAATGGCCGGAACGGGAGAAAGGATCCTTTTTCGTATTGTTGTAGAAGTCGCTCAGTCCGTAGTAATACCGCGCCTCTGCAATAAAGTGTCCGATACCGGTCATGACTTCCAGTCCGGCTCCAGCCGTGATGCCATAATCGAATTTCCGGTCGGCCATGTATCCGTATTGTTGCACGACCCCATTGGCACGCTGTCCGGGATTCCAAGGGTCGCTCTTCACTTCCTTTTCGCTCAGCAGAATGCCGATTTGCGGTCCAAGGTTGAGGATGAAGCGCGTCCCCCTTAACCCGTCCTTGCCGAACGCCAGGTGGGCCAGCAACGGAATTTCCACGTAGATCATCTGCCGGTGATAGGTGTCTCCGCTGCCGTCTTCAATCTTTTCTTTCCATCCATGAGCCGAATAATTCACTTCTGCCTGGATGCCGCAGATCATCTTGAAATACTTTTCCGAAATGAAGCGGGCCGTGACCCCCATCACCGGAGCCATGTAAGAAGCCTGTTTGATGCGTGGTTCAAAGCTGACGGAGTTGAAGTTGACTCCCCCGTTGACTCCTACAGCCCAGTTGGAACGGCTTTCCTGCAGTTGTCCGCGGGCTGGCAGTGCGAAGAGCAAGGCTCCCAGTATGGCAGTGAGAAGATAGTTGTTCATTGTCGCCAGTTTAAAGGGTTACGTTTATTCGAAATCGAGCTTGATTAGTTCATAGTCGTTGCTGAAGTGCACGAAGAACACTTTCCGGTTGATGAATCCTCCCCAGTTGTTTACCCGTTCGAACTTGAATCCGGTCTGGATGGGCACCACCTGCACCTTGTCCAGCTGCTCCTCCAGCCTGTTTCCCTGTTCGGTAAGTCCTTTCAGGAAGAAATAGCCGATGTCGAATCCCAGCATCCCGTATTTGGGGAAGGTGTTCCGCATGTCCTTGCTGTACCAGCGGCGGTAGTTGTAGATGAAGCGGATGGCTTCAGGAAATAGGTTGTTGGTGTAAAACGAGGAATAAAAATAGGTGTCCAGTTCGTAGAAACTGGCCAGATGTTCACTCGTATAAGTCTGCCATTCAGGATAGCCGAACAGGTGCATGTCGAAGTTCGGATGCTCGCGGCGCACCAAGGTGAGGTGGGGCAGCAGGCGAATCAGGGCCGTATTGCTGCCCGAGGTAGGGATGAAGACATTCTGCCGCAGTGTATCCATGGCGGCAATCACTTTGGTCCCGTCCACTTCTCCGTCCAGCTGTACTTGCTGAAAACCGATGCCGTTGGCCTTCAGCTCTTCCTTCATTCCCTTCAGGAACTCCTCTTTCTCCTTGCTGGTCCCGTCACTCACGAAGACCACATTGGTCTTTCCGAAACGGCGGATGAAATGCTCGTAGACTTCCGAGTAGAGATAAGACTGGGGGGTGTTGACCTGATAGACGTACGGGTTACTGAACACTTCCTCTACCTTATTGGAAAACGGAACGACCAACCGTGTCTGGTTTTTGCGGGCAAATTCGGCGAGTGCCTGCGTCGCTTCCGTCTGGTTGGGACCGAAAATCACGTCCATTTCTTTCAGTGACTGCCCTTCCATTAGCTGCTTCACTACCTGTTGGCTCCCTTGGGTATCATACGTATAGATGTCCATCGACACCCCTTGTCGTTTCAGGCTGTCGGCAGCCAGCAGGAAACCCTCGTAGAATTCCAGCATCCGTACCTGTTCTTCGTCGGCACTGCCGTTGGTTCCCGTAAAGGGCAACAGCAACGCCGCCTTCAGGCGCTTGCCCCATGGGGAAGCAGCCGGACGGCTTTGGCTGAACAATTCTTCATTGGTCGGTGCGACACTCGGTGCTGCCGGTTCCGTCGGAGCTGCCAGCGCGTCGCTCTTGGCATACGGGATGAAAAGAAACGATCCTTTTTTCAGCTTGTTGGTGCGCAGTTCAGGATTGGCAGCTATCAGTTCCTCTTGTGTGATGCCATACTGCCGGCTGATACTGAAGATGGTTTCCTTTTTTTCCACTTTGTGCATGGTCTTCCATCCCTTGTCCTGACGGGGAGAGGGGGTGGACGATTCGGCCGCCACGGTCGTTGCCGGTGCCGAGGCCGTCTCTTCGGGAATGACAATCACCTGTCCTATCCGGAAGTTGCTGGTGCTCAGTCCGGGATTGGCTGCACAGATAGCTTGGGCACTGACCTGGTATTTCACGGTCAGCTGGTAAAGCGTTTCGCCTGCCTGGATGGTGTGGAACTTCTTTTGCCGCATGTTGGCGGTGACCGCCTGCGGAATCTTCAAGGCTTGTCCGGCTCGGATCTTCGCGTCGCTGCCAGGGTTCAGCCGTACGATGTCGTCGATGGATACATGATACATGCTGGCAATCGAGTAAAGACTTTGTCCCTTGCCGACCGTATGCAGGAAATAGCCCGTATCCTGTGCCTGCAACGGGAAGAAAGCGGCAGTGGCACTTAGGGCCACTGCCAGCAAGAATAGATGGATTCGGTTCATAATCGTTATTTCTTGATAGTTTCCAGCATCAGCCTTACAGCCGTTTCCAGCTGCTTGTCGATGCCGTTCAGATGCTCTTCAGGACGGTTGAACACTTCGATGTCTGGGTCTACAGACGTGTTTTCCGAATACACGCCGTTCATATCCCTGCAACCCACTTGCGGAATGCCGAACACCAATGTGGGATCCATCTGCCGTTCCCACCAGACAGCCGTCATCGTGCCCGGGATGGAGGTGCCCACCAGTTTTCCGATTCCCAATGTCCTGTATACCCACGGTGTGCCGCAGGCATTGCTGTAGTTGTCTTCGCAGACCAGCATACACGAAGGCTTGAGCCATTTGTTGAAGGGGTCACTGCCGATGTATTGTCCGCGGGGTACAAACTGTTGGTACTCCTTGCCCGACAGTAAGGTCACCACATCGTCGTGCAGCCAGCCGCCCCCGTTGTGACGGGTGTCGATGACCACCGCCTCATAGTTGCGGTAGCGTCCCAGCAGTTCGCTGTAGAGCGTCCGGAAGCTGGGGCTGTCCATGCCTTTGATGTGCACATAGCCGACGCGTTTTTCCGAGAGGCGTTCCACCTCGTCCCGATTCCGTTCTACCCACCGCTGGTAGAGCAGGTCGCCCAGCTGCCCGCTGCCGAGTCCCTTGATGGTGGCAGTGAAGCGTTTACCGGTGGCCGGGTTATACAGGTCCAGGCGGATCTTTTCGTTCACTTTGCCTTCCAGTAGTGGGTAATAGTCCTCCCCTTTGCGGACAGGCGTTCCGTCGATGGCTTCGATGATGCAACCGGCGCAGGCGTCGGTCTTCATCAGGGCCAGCGGACTTTTGGCGATGATTTCAGCAATCCGCAGCCCGTCTCCATCATACGCAGCATCGAAATAGACACCCAGCGAAGCGGTCGGCAGTACCTCCTTGTCGCTGTAATACCGGCAACCCGTATGCGAGCCGTTCAGTTCGCCCAACATCTCGCTCAGCATTTCGGCAAAATCATAGTTGTTGTTGATGTAGGGGAGGAAACGCTGGTAGTTCTCTCGGTAGTAGGCCCAGTCGGCACCGTGCAGGTTCTCCACATAGAATTTATCCTGCACCTGTCTCCAGGCATGCTCGAAGAGATAAGCCCGTTCTTCCGCCGGACGATAGTCGAATCGTGCCTTGAACGCAATGTCCGTTGCCTTTCCGTCTTCCAGCTTGATCTTCTTCAGTCCGCTGCCCGTGCAGAGGTAGAGATACTCTTTTTTCTTGTCTGCGTTCAGCAGTCCGCTGCCGGCCCCTTTCAGCAGAATCTTGGTGGAATTCTCTTTCAGGTCGTGTACCCACAGGTCAAATCCCTGTTCGAAGCGGGCCTGGTAGTAGAATTTGTCACCTTTTGCAGACAGGAACCCGTCGCCCAGATGCGACGAATTGACCGTGAGCCGCTTCACCCGGTCGCGGCAGTTGTCCAGGTCAAACACCAGCGGCTTTACCTCGTCCTCCTTGTCGGCCTTGTCCTTTTTGCTGTCGGCCTTTTTCTCTTTCTTGCTCTTGCCTGCTTCTTCCGCTTTCTTTTCGTCCTCCTTCTTCTTTTCTGCTTCTTCAGCCCGTTCCGCATCCTCCTTGTTCAGGCAGAAGCGGTCGTAAGCTTCCGCGTCGAAGAACATGATATAGGCATCCTGTTCTGCTCCCCAGCTGCCATGGCTGCGGTAGCCGGCCCGGTCGCTCTGCCAGACCATGGCTTTTCCGCCCAGCACCCAACGGGCACTTCCATCGTTATAGCCGCTTTGCGTCAGGTTGTGCATCTCGCCGTTGCCGGAAGCGTTCAGCAGCACCACGTCCTTGTTGTTCCAGCCGCCTGTCCCGATATAGTCCGACAGAATCCACCGGCTGTCGGGGCTCCATTCAAACCATTGGTCACCGTCGCTGTAGGAATACTGGTATTTGCCTTCCATCACCGTTCGCACCGCTTTCGTCTTCAGGCTGATGACCCGTATGGCTGTCCGGTCTTCCAGGAAAGCGATTTCCTTTCCGTCGGGACTGTATTTCGGTTCGAACGACGTGCGGTCCGACATCGTCAGCCGTTCCTCGCGTACCTCGTTGGCATACGTGAAGAGCAGGTCTTCCTTGTCCACCAACGACGACTGGTAGATTTGCCATACGCCGTCGCGTTCCGAAGCATAGGCCAGGCTGCGCCCGTCGGGCGAGAACTGCACGTTCCGCTCCTGCTGGGGCGTGTTGGTGATCCGGCGGGTAGTGCCGTATTCGGTAGAAGTGACATATACGTCGCCATGCATCACGAAAGCCACTTCCTTGCCCTCCGGTGAAGGCACCATTTCGGTAGCCCCTTGCGTGCGGGTCTGTTTCAGCAAGTCACGGTCGTTCGAGTCCGCCTTGATATCCACGTTCACCTTGTTAGGTTGTCCGCCCGGAGCCAAGGTATAGATTTCGCCGTTCCATCCATAGCACAACGTGCCGGTGGAAGCGACACTCAGAAATCTCACCGGATTCTTTTCGTAGTGGGTTACCTGTGTGGCTGATGTACCGTCAATCGGGCGGCAGAAAATGTTCGAAGCCCCTTTTTCCTCGCTCAGATAATAGAAAGACTTCCCGTCGGGTGCCCATACCGGATTCCGGTCTTCACCCCCGAAGGTGGTCAACTGGCGGAAACTCCGCTCCCCGTTGTCGGTACACAGCCATACGTTGCGGCTGATAGAGGCCTGTTCGTGCTTGCGCCACGGGTCTTCATACCCTTTCTTGTCGTGGTAGAGCCACTGCCCGGTGTCGCCGGGACGGAAGGAGATATTCTCCATGGGAAGTGACGAGAACAGCCGGGGGCGGCCGCCTTCCGTGCTCACTTCATACACCTGCGGGAATTGTGCCGAGGGGAACTGTCGGTCGTGGATGTCCGGTTGGAGGGAAGCACTGAACAGCACGGTATGGTTGTCTTTGAAGGCAATGGGCGTTTCGCTGCCTGAGTGGGTGGTCAGTCGTCGGGGGATTCCTCCCTGTGCGTCCACCACGAAAATGTCCAGGCTGCCCATCCGGTCAGAAGCGAAGGCAATCTGTTGCCCGTCGGGACTCCATACCGGCCGGCTGTCGAATCCGGCATTCGAGGTAAGCTGCCGGGCGGTTCCTCCTGTAGCAGGCACGGTAAACACGTCACCCTTGTAGGCAAAGGCAATGGTAGAGCCATCCGGTGAGATGGCACTATATCTCATCCAAAGCGGAGGGGTTTGTGCCCCCGCTTGTAGTGCAGCCAGTAAGGCGGCAACTGCAATCAACATTTTCTTCATGTGATATCTGTCAATTTTAATGGTTTCTGGTCAATTTATGTATCTTATAGGTTGCAAAGATACAAAGGAAATCAGAAACCGCCATATCTTTGCCTCGATTTCTCCTATTTAACCCTTATCGCAGCAGGGGGAGTTTCGTCCAGTATATCACAAGAGCAATGACAGTATCAAGACATACTTCCATTGGTCCATACTGGCTTATTGGCGAAGCCTGTCTGAAAACCTTGGTCCACCTTTCCAACTGTCATGCTGAACGGAGTGAAGCATCTGAGTACATCCGCTTGGTACTAACAGATTTTTCACTTCGTTCGAAATGGCAGGGAAAAAGGAAAAGCGGAAAAACAATTCTCGGACAGCATGGGGGGAGGGAGCTTCGGAACGGGAAAGAATTCTTATCTTTGCCGTTGGAAGTTGCCTTCCTCTGGAACGAAAGCTATTTTTTATCATTCAAACTAACGAATCAACCATGAAACTGAAACAACCCTCTCATTCGGGCAGCCAAAGCCCGCTGAGACCTCACTCCCGTATTCTTTGCCTCGGACTGGCCCTCGCCGCAAGTGCCGGTGCCGTACAGGCATCTGTCAACAACGATGCCGGTTACATCGCTGTGCAGGACAATATCCGCCCGGCTGTCCGCTATGCCTCCAACCGTCCTGCCGAGGAGCAGCGTCTCTTCCGCTCCACGGCTGTGGAGAAGGAGATTGCCCGCGTGCAGAAGCTGCTGGCCCATCCCAAGCTGGCCTGGATGTTTGCCAATTGCTTCCCCAATACGCTCGACACCACCGTGCATTTCCGCAAGGGGAGCGACGGCCAGCCCGACACGTTCGTTTACACCGGCGACATCCACGCCATGTGGTTGCGCGACTCTGGTGCGCAGGTGTGGCCCTATGTGCAGTTAGCCAACGATGACCCTGCCCTGAAGGAGATGCTGGCCGGTGTCATCCTGTGCCAGTTCAAGTGCATCAACATCGATCCTTACGCCAATGCCTTCAACGACGGTCCCGTGCCCGACGGCCACTGGATGTCCGACCTCACCGACATGAAGCCCGAACTGCACGAGCGCAAATGGGAGATTGACTCCCTCTGTTATCCCCTGCGTCTGGCCTACCATTATTGGAAGGTGACGGGCGACACCTCCATCTTCGGTTCCGAATGGCTGGATGCCATCCGGAACATCTATGCCACCTTCCGCCAGCAGCAGCGCAAGGAGGGCACAGGCCCCTATAAGTTCCAGCGCCAGACGGAGCGTGCGCTCGACACCCTGAACAACGACGGCTTGGGAGCTCCCGTCCGTCCCGTCGGGCTGATTGTCTCTTGCTTCCGTCCGTCGGACGACGCCACGACACTGCAGTTCCTCGTTCCCTCCAACTTCTTTGCCGTCAGCTCCCTGCGAAAGGCGGCGGAGATACTGGAGACAGTCAACCGAGAGGCCAGTCTGGCGGCTGAGTGCCGTGCACTGGCCGATGAGGTTGAGACGGCCCTGAAGCGATATGCCACCTACAACCATCCCGAGTTCGGCACCATCTATGCCTTCGAGGTGGATGGCTTCGGCAACCATCTGCTGATGGACGACGCCAACGTGCCCAGTCTGCTGGCCCTGCCTTATCTGGGCGATGTCGATAGGGATGACCCCATCTATCAGAACACCCGCCGTTTCGTCTGGAGCGACAGCAACCCCTACTTCTTCCGCGGCAAGGCGGGCGAAGGCATTGGCGGTCCGCACATCGGTTATGACATGGTATGGCCGATGAGCATCATGATGAAGGCCTTCACCAGTCGTGATGACCAAGAGATCCGACAGTGCATCCGTATGCTGATGGACACCGACGCCGGCACGGGGTTCATGCACGAGTCGTTCCACAAGGACGATGCCTCCCGCTTTACCCGCCCGTGGTTTGCCTGGCAGAACACGCTTTTCGGTGAACTGATCCTAAAACTGGTGAACGAAGGCAAGGTGGACCTGCTGAATAGTCTGGAATAATGGAAGCACCGTCATTAAAATCAACGAAGCATAAAATTATGAAGTGGTCGTTCCGGCCAACAGCACGGCGACACTCCGCCTGCCCTCTTCCGTAGAGGGCGGCAAGGAAATCCATCTGGAGGCCGGACGGCATCATTTCCGCTTGAATGTCAGCCGTTCCGCTGACGAGGTCCGCGTTACCCCCTACTGATGAAAGAAAATCTCTTGGAAACGTTCCTCCCCATCCGTCAACCAGGATGTGGGAGGAACGTTTGAATTTCGTGATGTACGAAACAGAGAATGCCTTCCTTCGGCCCTTCCTTTTTGTACATTATTTCATGCCCTGATTACCGCATCTGCAACCTTTGTATTCCCCCTTTAAAGGGTGTGATGGTAAATCGTTGCTATCTTTGCTTTTGTAAGACTAATTGTTTTCTAACAAATTTAGACATGAAAATTGTCATGAGCAAAATAGTAAACTACTTTTTACGTCCATACACGGATTCTGCCATAGCAGCCCGTGTCGTCTCTCGGCAAAGCCCCCTTGGCCGCTTCTTGTTGTTGACTACTTTCAGCCTGACGGCAGCCACCATTTCGGCACAAGATGACGACATCGCAAAGGCGCAACATACCATCCTCGGACAGAACGCGGCACAAGCGGGGGTATCTGTCCCGGTAAGGAACACGCATCCCGACGCGCAATGGTTTCCGAAAGAGGGTCTCGGATTGTTCATCCACTTCGGACTGGCGACCGTTCATGGCGGTATCGACCTTTCCTGGGGAATGATGGCTAATAAGCCCTGGGAAGACGGTGAGATTACCCCTGCCGCCTACTGGAAATTGGCAGACCGCTGGAATCCGGTCCATTTCAATGCGGAAGCGATGGTTGCCAAAGCCAAGAAAGCAGGGTTCAAGTATTTTGTCTTTACGACCAAGCATCACGATGGTTATACCATGTGGCCGAGTGAATACAGTACTTTCGGCGTAAAGCAGAAACTGGGCGGGCGCGATCTGGTCAAAGAGTTTGTCGATGCCTGCCATAAACACGGAGTCAAGACCGGACTGTATTATTCCCCACCTGACTGGCTGTTTGATGCTCCTTACAAGAACTGGGATTATTCCGGAAAGACCATCCTGGACATCCACCACCAGCCGATGGAACGCCTGCCGGAGAAACCGGCAGGACACGACCAGGCGCGCAGAGAAATGGTGGCTAACCAAATGCGTGAATTGCTGACCCGATACGGAAGAATCGACCTCTTTTGGCTGGACGGGGGGAGCGGTGAAATCTCTAATGATGAAATCCGTCAATTGCAACCGGGTATCGTCATCAACCGTCGGAATGGGGAACCTGGCGATTACGGGGATTCGGAAGGAGCGCTTCCGTCCCGACGATTTGTCGGGTGGTTTGAGACTTGCGATCCCTGTTGGCCCAGCCGTTGGTGGACGTATTCTACCAGTGACCGGATGGATACAGGTGCCGACGTGATCGAAAAACTGGTCATCCTGCGTGCCTGGGGAGGAAACTTTCTGGCGAATGTCGGCCCTTGTCCCGATGGAAGCCTGCCGGAAGAGGCATTAGAGACTTGGGACGAGATGGAAGGGTGGATGAAGCATTCGGGAGAGTCTGTTTATGATGTGACCGGTGGTGACTTCCCAGAAAAGGCCAACCAACCGACCACCTTGAAAAAGGGTATTGTTTATGTGCATGCGTTCCCGAATTTCCATAAGACGATTGTCCTGAAGGGGATGTCGTCCTCGCCTCAACAAGCCCTATTGCTACGGACGGGGGAAACGGTTCCTTTCTCTTATAGAGAGGGGGAAATCCACATAAATATACCTCCTGAAAAGCGCTCACGTATGGTGGACACCATTAAACTGGTCTGGTAATTCAACCCTAGTTTGATACTTCAAGCCGAAAAGTGGTACCAAGGCACAGCATGTGGAAACCATCAAGCATACTGATGCCCGTGAGATCGGCACTGAACGGGTATGCCTGCAAGCAATACGCGAACAAAAGTGCTGAACAGCTGAAGAAACAATTAGCGGATGTCAAATTTGAAAAATCAGCGAAATTCAAAAGAATTTTCTCGTTTTCGCTGATTTTTAACCCACATTGCAGCAGGGGGAGCTTCATTTGTTAAAGATCCCCAACAAAAAGATACATTTTGGTTTGGGGAAGCCCTATTTCACCCCATATTTTGGATAAAGAATTTTAAAATCAAGTGTTCTTCCTTCCAACCCCCCTATTCTGCTACACCCGTCCGTTTGGCCGGTTGAAAAAATATGCGGACCTTTGCCCCACTATGTATATATCCAAGGCAAGGAAATACCGTGAACAGGGAGACGGCACGGCAATCGGCTATGATTACTACCGTCTCACGAAGTCTTACATCGACAAGGATGGGAAGACCAGGCACCGCAGTGTCCTTTGTCTTGGTGAGCTGCCCGGTTTCAGCAAGGAGGAACGGGACAGTCTGGCAAGGATGCTCACCACCATGATAGAGGAAGGCCAGAGCGTGATGTGCGAGAACCGTAAACTTTACGAGGAGGCCATGAGCCAGTATGTGAAGTACCGCAGCAGCCGTTACGCGCAGGAGAACGATCCCCGCCTCATAGCCGAGCGCAAGGCCCGTGAGGAAGAGGAGCGCAAGAAGGCCATCGCCGTCAGGCTTGACACCCTCACCCAGCACGAGGCACGCATCATCGGCTGCGAGAACCTCTGCAACTCCACCATGCGGTTGCTTGAAATCCGAAAGTATCTGAATTCCAAGGGCTGGACACATGAACAGGCCGACCTCGTCGTCATGCAGATTATCGCGCGTGCCATCTATCCTTATTCCGAGCTGAAGACGGTACGCTACCTCCGTGAGAACACGGCCTTGGCGGAGATGTTCGGCATAGCCAGGGAGAAGATAACCAAGGACGCGCTGTACAAGAGCGCCAGACTCCTGTGGGAGGAGCACAGAGGGTTGGAGGACTGGCTCCACTCCAGGGTGTGCAGCCTGTTCGGCATCGAGGAGAAGATACTTCTGTTCGACATCACCAATGCCTATTTCGAAGGCAGGATGGAGGACAGCGGGCTGTGCCAATACGGTCGTTCCAAGGAAAAGAGGGACGATTGCACAATCGTAGTGCTTGCAGCCGTGGTGAATACCGAGGGCCTGCTTGTGCGCACGATGATATATGAAGGCAACCGCAGCGACTCCACCACCCTGGAGGAAGTTGTCGGATCATTGGCCGGAACAACCTCCGTGGAGGCCAGGAGAATCGTTGTCATGGATGCGGGATTCTACTCCAGGGGAAACGTCAGGTGGCTTACGGACAACGGTTTCGATTACATCACTGTGCTCCCTGCCGGTGACCGCAGGTTTGAGGCGGCGGGCCAGGACATCGTGGAGCACACAGACAACAAGGGACAGCGGATACGCCTCCAGGCGGGCAAGGTGTCCATGGACGGGGAGGACATAAGGGCGCTCCTGATTGACAGCGATGCCAAGGCGGCAAAGGAACGTTCCATGTACGAGAGAGCCTGCAAGGGCTATGAGGAAGGTCTGGAAGCCATCAGGAGGGGCATCATGGGCAAGGGCGGGACCAAGCGACGCGACGCCGTGAACAGAAGGCTGGGAAAACTGGACCGGCAGTATGGTGCCATACGCCTCGGATATGACATCCGATTCACCTATGAGAAATCGGGCAGGAAAGAGGTTGCCACCTCCATGACATGGAGCGCCAGGGAGGAAACCGTAGCAAAGAGACGGAAGTTCCATGGAAAGTATGTGCTGCTTACCAGCCTTGATGAAAAAGAGGAACTGAACATCTGGAAGTTCTACAATGTGATAAGAACCGTCGAGGAGACGTTCCACATCCTGAAGACGGACCTTGACATCCGCCCTGTATATCACAAGAGCGATGACGGTATCAAGGCACACCTCAATCTGGCCATACTGGCTTATTGGGTGGTGAGTGTAACGAAGTATCGACTCAAGGTCAAGGGACACAATAGCGTGAGGTGGGATGAGATAATGCGCATCGCCAGCACCCAGGTCATCGTGACTGCAAAGGTGGAGACTGCCGATGGACAGATCATCAGTATAAGGCAAAGCACGGAGGCAGAGAGCAAACTTGCGGACATCTACAGACTGCTTGACATTAACCCCAAGCCTCTGGGAAAAAGAAAATCCATGCTACACCCAAATCGGACTTCGAAAAATCCTGATATTGGAAGTCAATGAGTTACATGATTAATGGCTGCAATGTGGGCTAAAATATTAATTGACGAAATAGATAAATGTATTGCAAAATATTATAACTTTACAGAAGAAGAACTTGACTTTATCATAAACTATGATATAAAGTACCGTATGGGTGATGAATTAAATGAATAAGTTATGGCAAATTTATCTATGGAAACAGCGAATAGGCTACACGAGCAATTAAGATCTCAAATTCTTGATTTTGAAAAGTTTGCAGATTATTGTGCAACTATCTTAACATCTATTGAGAGGAGGCCAGAAACGAATCTTATAATGGCATTAAAAGGTGTTTTGAGAACACAACTAATGCTATGTTATATCAATCTTGATCTATGTGCTGCATACAGACAGTATTTGTCTAAGGATACCTCGACCAATTACGAGAACCGCCAGGCAATGACTAAAATAAATGTCATAATGAGTGAGGGGTATAAAAAAATTTATGGTTTTGGAGAGTCTCAACAAAAGAAATCTTTTTGGGTATCACAAATTAAAGTTGCGATAGATTACTTAGGGTCTTACGCTGATGAATATAATAGAATAGAAGTTTTGCTAAAAGATATGGCAAATGACAATGTTCTAAACAAGGGAATGAGGGATTTGGCAATACATTATGACGACGACCCACTAAAAGTCTATAAAATGTTATCCGATTTAAGTGCGGAGGAAGTAACAAATAGATGTAATAAATTCTTTGGAATACTTGCTGAAGTGACAAAATTTGTTTGTGCTTTAATAAATCATATGACATCTTCATTGGTGCTTGATAAGTAGTTTACCAACATATCTCGGCAATAAAGAACTTCTCAATATCCTCAAATCCGCAACTACGCGCCTAATAATATACAGAAGCGAAAAGAATCTGCATCGTTAGTAAAAAGGGGGCACAGTGCATCGAATGTCACC
>JALEPZ010000031.1 GCA_022767125.1 Phocaeicola plebeius | reverse complement strand
CCTTCATTATCAAATCCGTTCGGATTGACGGTTTCTTCTGCGATACGTCCCTTACATTATATATATAACGGAGGGAACGCATCTCCTTGTACTACATTTCTTGTTTGTTTATCCAAAGTCTTTCAATGAACTCTTTTTCTCGTCGCTTCCGTTGTTCCTCGAAAGCGGATGCAAAGGTACGGCTTTTTGCGAAACCTGCAAGCAATAGGGCAAACTTTTTTCAGAAAAAATTCAATATAAAACATAACGTATTATTATTCAATAAGATATAAATATTATCCCTTTCGGGACCATAATGCAGATACACCTTATTATATTATATAAACTATAGGCAGTTACAACAGGTCAAAAAAAATTTCATCAGCATGGCTTTATATCCAATTTAAATCGTAACTTTGCACAAACTAACTTCATTTGCAATGAATCACGAAAGCACATTAATGAACCGGGCAGCCGATAACATCCGCATTTTGGCTGCCTCGATGGTTGAAAAAGCCAAATCCGGCCACCCAGGCGGTGCAATGGGCGGTGCGGACTTCGTCAACGTACTCTTCACGGAATTTTTAGTATATGACCCCGAAAACCCGAAATGGGAAGGCAGAGACCGCTTCTTCCTCGACCCAGGACACATGTCGCCCATGCTCTATTCGGTGTTGGCCCTAAGCGGCAAGTTCACACTGGACGAGCTGAAGCAATTCCGCCAGTGGGGCAGTCCGACACCAGGACACCCTGAAGTGGATATCGAACGAGGCATCGAGAATACCTCCGGTCCGCTGGGACAGGGTCATACATTTGCCGTGGGCGCTGCCATCGCCGCCAAGTTCCTGCAAGCACGGCTGGGCAAAGTGATGAACCAAACGATTTATGCCTACATTTCGGACGGGGGTATCCAAGAAGAAATCTCTCAGGGTGCCGGACGCATTGCCGGACACCTGGGACTGGACAACCTCATCATGTTCTACGACTCGAACGACATCCAGCTCTCCACCACATGCAATGAGGTGAGCACGGAAGACGTGGCCCTCAAATACGAGGCCTGGGGATGGAAGGTGACGACCATCGACGGCAATGACCCCGACCAAATCCGCACGGCCTTGACCGAAGCGAAAGCCGTAACCGGACAACCGACACTGATTATCGGAAAAACAGTGATGGGCAAGGGAGCCCGTAAGGCGGACGACTCCAGCTACGAGCGCAACTGCGCCACGCACGGGGCACCGCTGGGGGGTGACGCCTACGTAAACACCATCAAGAACCTGGGCGGAAATCCGGAAGACCCGTTCCAGATCTTCCCTGAAGTAGCTGCCTTGTATGCCAGCCGTCGCGAAGAGTTGAAGGCCATCGTGGCTGAACGCTATGCCGCCAAGGCTGCCTGGGCTGCCGAACATCCCGAACAGGCAGCGAAACTGGAGGATTGGTTCTCCGAAAAGGCACCGCAGATTGACTGGACAGCTATCGAACAGAAGGCCGGTGGGGCCACCCGTGCCGCTTCGGCTACCGTATTGGGCGTCCTCGCCACCCAGGTGGAAAACATGATTTGCGCCTCGGCCGACCTCTCTAACTCCGACAAGACAGACGGATTCCTGAAGAAGACCCATGCCCTGACAAAAGGCGATTTCAGTGGTGCTTTCTTCCAGGCCGGTGTATCGGAACTGACCATGGCCTGCTGCTGCATCGGCATGGCCCTGCACGGCGGTATCATCGCTGCCTGCGGCACGTTCTTTGTGTTCTCCGACTATATGAAGCCTGCCATCCGCATGGCGGCCCTGATGCAGACACCGGTGAAGTTCATCTGGACGCACGACGCCTTCCGCGTGGGCGAAGACGGCCCGACGCATGAACCGGTAGAACAGGAAGCACAAATACGACTGATGGAAAAGCTGAAGAACCATCAGGGACAGAACTCAATGTTGGTATTGCGTCCAGCCGACGTGGAAGAAACGACCCAGGCCTGGAAATTGGCGATGGAAAACACCTCTACACCGACAGGACTGATTCTCTCACGCCAGAACATCGCCAACCTGCCGGCCGGCAACGACTATGAACAGACGGCAAAGGGAGCCTACATCGTAGCCGGATCGGACGAGAACCCCGACGTGATCCTCGTGGCTTCCGGTTCGGAAGTTTCGACACTGGAAGCTGGTACCGAACTGCTCCGTCAGGACGGCATCAAGGTGCGCGTGGTTTCCGCTCCTTCGGAAGGCCTGTTCCGCAACCAGAGCCGTGAATATCAGGAAAGCGTTCTGCCCACCGGAGCGAAAATCTTCGGCCTGACCGCCGGACTGCCTGTGAACCTGCAGGGGTTAGTCGGAACCAACGGCAAGATATGGGGACTGGAATCCTTCGGTTTCTCTGCTCCCTACAAGGTGCTCGACGAAAAGCTGGGCTTCACCGCAGAAAATGTGTATAACCAGGTAAAAGCCATGCTCTGATGGAAAGAAAAGTGATTGGACTGGCCTCCGACCATGCCGGATTCGCCCTGAAGCAGCATGTTATCGCCTGGTTGAACGACAAGGGATGGGCCTGGAAAGATTTCGGCACCTACTCCGAAGCCAGCTGCGACTACCCCGACTTTGCCCATCCACTGGCGGAGGCGGTAGAAGCGGGCGATTGCTATCCGGGCATCGCCATCTGTGGCAGCGGTGAGGGTATCAGCATGACCCTGAACAAGCACCAAGGCATCCGCGCTGCCCTGTGCTGGCAGTCGGACATAGCTCACCTGTCGCGCCTGCACAATGACGCGAACGTGCTGGTGATGCCGGGACGCTTCATCGAGAACGGACTGGCGGATGAGATTATGGAAGAGTTCTTCACCACCGACTTCGAAGGCGGACGACACGAGAAGCGCGTCGCCAAGATTCCGGTTGTGAAGTAACCCCTGCCCCATCGGCCGAAACAATACAAGGAGACAAAGGCACAAAGGATTTCCGTTACGGAGACTTCTTTCGTGTCTTTGTTTCTTTCTACTTTTTTCTATTTACCACTTACCATTACTATTCGTATGAAAAGACTATTCCCACTTCTGTTCGCCTGTCTGCCACTGATGGCGGCAGCACAGGATGAAAAGAATGACAATACCGATCCTCGGTACCTGGCGGGAGCCATCACCTACTCAACCGACGGAAAGGTTGAGTTCACCCACGAGATTAAAGTGCCCTCTCTCTCGAAAGACCAATTGTTTAGCCTGCTGAAGGACTGGGCGGAAAAGCGCTTCCAGCCTAACGGGAAAACGGTCAGCAAGGTGGTCTATGCCAATGCCGCAGAAGACGACATTGCTGTGGCTGCCGAAGAGTACATCGTGTTCAACTCATCTGCCCTCTCGCTGGACCGCACCCGCATCTATTACCAGCTGCTGCTGCACGCCGACGATGGCACCTGCCGACTGACGATGACCCGCATCCGCTACTGGTACGACGAGAACCGGGACGGAGGACAGCGCTACACGGCCGAGGAATGGATCGGGGACGACATGGCACTCAATAAGAAGAAGACGAAGCTGGCACCCATCTGCGGGAAGTTTCGCAAGGGAACCATCCAACTGAAAGACGAGTTGTTCCAGTCGGCGACAGTAGCGTTGGGCCAGCAGTTGTTGAACCAGTCGGGGGTCGCTACACCTGTACAGCCGGCTCCGGCCCCGAACGCAGCGGTTCCACAAACAGTTCCGACCGTACCGCTAACGCCGTCTATCCCCCTGAATGCTACGACGGAATTACAGGAAACGGCCATCGACCGATTGCCGGCCAACCTGAACGAGGTGGCTGCCAGCGGACGACTGACCCTGACGGCTGCCAATGGGGAAGAGATTGACCTGAAAGCCGACAACTGGGGCGGATTCGGGCAATTATTCAACAAGAACGTGGCATATCTGTTGCTGGCACAAAACCGCATCGCTGCCAACGCCCTGCTGGAACAAAGCGACTCCTACAAAATCTCGTTCTACACGGCGGGCCAAACACAACCCAGCATCGTGATAGAATGCAAGAAGTCGATGTCGCAGAAGATGACGGCAGACGACCTGAAAGCGCTAAACGTGCAGACGGACAACGCACAGACCTACACAATGTACATGGGTGAGGTGAACCGCACGCTCATGCGATGACCTCTCTTCCCTACCCGACATAGGCAGAGAGACCGACCCCTACAAACGGCTTTTCCCGCCATCTCCGGACTGTGAAAACGTCCGAATAGAGCGGGAAAAGCCGTAAAAACTATAAATACATAAAAAGAACCGAGTGTGCTCCTCTGCTGGAAAACACACTCGGTTCTTTTATTCTACAGGTATCAGTGAATCGTCACATAGAACACCACGTTACGGAAATTACCGCTGATGGTATACTGGCTCGGCACGCTGCTGATGGTCAGCGGAAGAGCGTACTTTGTGCCCGACACCAGGTTCGGGTCGGTCAAATTGATGGTCAGCAGTTCCTGGGCGCTCTGCCAGTTCAGCTTCTCGCCATCGTGTACCAGCTGCGACAGTTTTTCCTGCTCGGAAGCCCGGAGGATGGTCATCGTCAAGGGGAACTTCAGGTTATAGGCAGAAGCAGGCAACAGCTTCGCACCGCCCAGCAGCGACTCGTCTATGCTCAGTTCTACGGGAATATCCTCCTTGATGTCACGCCAGTTGGCAATGCTGTAGTTGACATACAACTCCGTAGATACAGAAGTAGCACCATCCTTATAGGAAAACGACTTGGAATGGTCCAGGTACGGCAGCTCAATCACCGACTTCATATTATCATAATCGAACAGATAGTCGTCCTTGAGGCAGGAGGTGGAGGTCACCGCCACCAACGCCACGAGCAACAGGGATATGAATCTTGTTTTCATGTTTGTCTCTTTTCGTTAAATGAATCTACTAATTAAAGGAATACAGTCGGTTTCTCCCGGTCGGGGTTTTCCTTATCCCAGAACAGCAGGTCGGTGAAGACATCGATGTCGCCCACGTAGTTGTCCGGGTTCAGGTTCTTCTCGGTATTGGGATACATGAAACGGGCCATGATTTTCTTGCTGTACTGTGCGCTGTGTGAGCAAGGCAGCTCCTTCGGCATGTCGGTGCGGCGCACTTCGCTCCATGCTTCCAGGGGATCGACCATATAAAGGCTCAGCCATTTCTGG
>JALEPZ010000109.1 GCA_022767125.1 Phocaeicola plebeius | reverse complement strand
GAGCACTCCTACATCATCGAGCTGAAGTACCTGAAAAGCCCGGCCACCGATGCCCAGGTGGCGGCAGCCGTCAGCGAGGCGAAGGCGCAGGTGTGCCGCTATGCCGACACGGTGAATGTGGGCCGTCATATCGGCCACACAAAGCTCCATAAGGTCTATGTTGTCTATCGGGGCGTGGAGATGACGGCCTGCGAGGAAGTGTGAGACAAAGAATCTGAACGTTTTCTTTGGCCGGACAAAAGGTTTTCCGTACATTTGTATTCCGTTTAGACGAACGATTGTACATGTACTGGCCATTTATCCTTCTCCGTCCAGGACGTTGCCGCATCGGGGATGTCGCGCGTTCTTTCTTCACTGCCCTTCTACTGGCGATAGGGTTATGGGCATTCGTCGGCGTTCCCGTCACGGCACAAGTGTTCGAATACATCGGCATGGAGCAGGGACTGAGCAGCCGACGCGTCCTTTCCATTGAACAAGATGCACAGGGATATATGTGGATTCTGACCCACAAGGGGGTAGACCGGTACGACGGCTCCCGGTTCACCCACTACAAGCTGCAGGATGAAGGCAAGGACATGTATTTCTATCCGGGTTTGAACAGCCTGTCTGTCGACCATGAGCAAACCCTCTGGGAATTCGGGAAGGACGGGAAAGTCTTCCACTTCGACTACCGCAAAGATGCCTTCGAGCAGGTATTCGACCTCCATCAGACCCTAGCCGGCACACGCAACTACCCCATTACCTGCGTGTATCGTGACCCCTCACAACGCATTTGGTTCCATTGCTATCAGCAACTGGTGATGTTTGACACCCGTCAGCTCACCCATCAGACGGTCGCCACCGAACTGAGGACAGCTCCTGTTGACGCCATGGTGACCGACGGAGGGAACGGTTTTTTCCTCGCTTCCGGCCCTACCCTTTACCACACCGACTATGCCGACGGGCAACTGAAAACCCTTTCGTCCGTCACCCTCGACGGGATACGCCTCATCAACTATCTCTACTACCATCCCTATACCCAGAAGCTGGTGGTGAATACCCTTCTCGACGGACTGTACATCATCGATACCTCCAACGGGCACATACTGCGTCCGGACGTCCGCCTCAAGGACATCGGTATCAACATCGTGAAGCCGTATTTCGACAGTCACACGGACGTACTGGTGGCTACCGACGGCGACGGCGTGTACCGACTGGACATCACCACCGGTGCGTTGAGCCGGTTCCTGCACGAAGACAACCAGCATCCGAACAAGATGAACGGCAGTATCGTAAAAGACATCCTCATCGACAAGGAACAACGGGTCTGGAATGTCATCTATCCCACGGGGCTCACGGTCTACACCCGGAAATATCCGGCCTACCAGTGGCTGCGGCACACCGGACACATCGGTTCGCTGGTAGACAACCGCATCAACGCCATCCTGGAAGACAGCGACGGCGATATCTGGTTCGCCACCAGCAACGGCATCAGCTGCTACCAGCCCGCTACGGGACAATGGACCAACTACCTGTCGGGGGGCAGCGAAGTGGCTCCCCAGCACAACCACATCATCATCTCCCTCTGCGAGCTACGCCCCGGCACCCTTCTGGCAGGCGGATACATGGCTGGACTCTACAGCATCAACAAGCAGAGCCGGCAGGTGAACTACAACAACCGGAACAGCGGACAGCAGCCTCAGAACCCTCCCGACAAATACATCCGCTCCATCATTACAGACCACGAGCACAACGTCTGGACAGGGGGCTACCGCCAGCTGGAATGCTACAACCCCCAGACCCGCCAGGTGCGCAGTTTTTCCACGCTCTATCCCATCACGCACATCAAGGAGAAGGACGATTATACCCTATGGGTCGGCACCATCGACGGCCTGTTCACCTTCGACAAGCAGCGGATGCTGATGGAACGCTACGGACAGCAGCTGCAGATAGGATGCGTGAACACCATCTACCAGCAGCCCGACGGCAGCAAGACCTACATCGGCACGTACGGCAACGGACTGCTGGAAATCGACAATACGACCGGCCAGGTACAGCACTACCACAAGGACAACTGCGGACTGGCCAACAACAACATCTACAGCATCGTATCGAATGCCTACAACGATCTCTTCCTGGGCACGGAAAACGGACTGACCCTCTTCGATACACAGACCGGGACCTTCATCAACTGGACTCGTGAACAGGGACTGCTGTCGGCCAGCTTCAACCAGAACGCTGCCGTACACACCCGCAACGGCCAACTGATTTTCGGGACAAACGAAGGGGCCATCCTGCTGTCCTCCGACACGCAGCTCAACGAGGACTTCACCTCGCACATGATTTTCAGCAACCTGAACATCATGTACCGCAACGTCCATCCGGGCGATCCCGATTCCCCGCTGACCTGTCCCCTGGACGAAACCCGGAGCATCACCCTGCGTGCCGACCAGAACACCTTCTCCATCCGTGTGTCGTCTATCAACTACGACAACCCGTCGAACATCAGCTACAGCTGGCGGCTGAAGGGGTTCTACAACGAATGGAACGCCCCGTCGGATGCCAGCTTCATCCACTATACCAACCTCTCGCCCGGCACGTATGAGCTACAGGTACGGGCCGTCATGATCAGCAACAACAGCATCCTCGAAGAGCGGTCGCTGACCATCATCATCGAACGTCCGTTCTGGATGACATTCTGGGCCTTCCTGTTGTATGGCCTCGCTCTCATCGGACTCTTCTATGCCGGGTTGCGCTACCAGATGCTGCGCCGCAAGCGTATCGCCTCGCAAGAGAAAATCGATTTTTTCATTCATACGGCCCATGATATCCGCACCCCGCTGACCCTCATCAAGGCTCCGCTGGGAGAAATCCTGAAGAACGAGCAGCTGTCTGAAAGAGGAATGTTCAACATCACCCTGGCCATCCAGAACACCGACAGCCTGTCTGCACTGGCCAACAACCTGATGAACTTCCAGCAGGAAGAACTGTACAGCTCGAAAGTCGTCGTCACACAGGTGGAACTCAACCAGTACCTCCGCCAGTATCTTACGGCCTACGAGGTCTATACCCAACAGAAGGGAATCCACCTGAACTACACCAGCACCTTCCCCCATCTGGAGGTGTGGATTGACCAAAACAAGATGGACTCCATCCTCCGCAACCTGCTCAGCAATGCCCTGAAATATACCCCAAAAGGCGGAACAGTATCGCTCAAGGCAGACAATTCGCGCGGGTACTGGAGCCTCGTGGTGAGCGACACCGGCATCGGCATTCCCCGCAAGGACCAGAAGAAGCTGTTCCGGCTCCTGTTCAGGGGCAGCAATGCCACCAACCAGCTCATTACGGGAACGGGGATCGGCATGCTGCTCACCTACCGACTTATCCGGAACCATCAGGGCAAGATTACGTTCAGCAGCGTGGAAAACGCAGGCAGCAGTTTCCACCTGACCTTCCCCATCCAGAGCCGCCGCTATATCTACAAGAAAAACCCGGACCCGTCGCTGACCGCCTCAGTGGTGCAACCCGAACACTTAGCCACCGATGTGCAGCGTCCCAGCGCACCGCACCATCCGGACAAGAACGCTCCCCGCCTGCTCATTGTGGAAGACAACCAAAGCCTGCGGCATTTCCTGTGCGAGAGCCTGTCGGACCTGTACCAAACGGACGAGGCCGGCAACGGACAAGAGGCGCTGGAACGCATCGCCGCCTGTCCGCCCGACCTGGTCATCAGCGATGTGATGATGCCCCTCATGAGCGGCGAGGAACTGTGCAGCCGGCTGAAGAGCCAGCTGGAAACCAGCCATATCGCCGTCATCCTGCTGACCGCCTTGGGCGACCGGGAAGATATCCTGCGCGGCCTGAAGACGAAGGCCGACCAGTACATCGTGAAACCCTTCGACCTGATGGTCCTGCAGGCCAACATCGCCAACCTGCTGGAAAACCGCCGGCTGCTGCGCGAGAAAATCCAGCAGCACGTCACGACCCCCGACCCGCCTGCCGATGACATCAGCCTGCCATCTACCCTCGACCAGCAGTTTATCGACAAGGTCGCCCGCTTCATCAACGAACACATCGGCAGCGACCTGAACGTCGACATCCTATGCTCCCACATGGGCATGAGCCGCACGGGCTTCTACAACAAGATGAAAGGGCTGACCGGACTGGCACCTGCCGACTTCATCCGCCACCTGCGCATGCAGGAAGCGGCCCGGCTGCTGCGCAGCCACCGGTACTCGGTGGCCGAGGTGTCCGACCAGATGGGCTTTGCCGACCCGAAGTACTTCAGCGATGCCTTCAAGAAGTTCTACGGCCTTACGCCCAGCAGCTATATGAAAGGAGAATCCGCCCCCACGAAACCATAACAAAAAGACAACATATCGCCATGAACTTTTATGTACAATCATTCCTCATCTTTTCCCGCATCGGACTGTTTACCATCGGCGGCGGCTACGCCATGGTCCCCCTCATCGAAGCGGAAGTCGTCGAAAAAAAACAATGGATTACGAAAGAGGAGTTCCTGGACCTGATGGCCCTGGCACAGACCGCTCCCGGCATCTTCGCCGTCAACATCGCCATCTTCATCGGGTATAAGCTGCACAAGTTCTGGGGGGCCTTCTGGATGACACTCGGCACCATCCTTCCCTCGTTCATCATCATGCTGCTCATCGCCCTCTTCTTCCAGCAGATCAAGAGCTACGAAGTCGTAGAACACATCTTCCAAGGCATCCGTCCGGCGGTTGTCGCCCTGATTGCCGCCCCCTGCCTGAAGATGGCGCGGTCGGCCCGCATCAACCGCTACAACGTGTGGATTCCCGTTGTGGGTGCCCTGCTCATCTGGCTACTGCACGTCTCACCTATCTACATTATTATAATAAGCGGGCTGGGCGGCTATCTCTATGGCACCCGGAAACCGAAGACCGGCAGAAAGGAGGAACAGGCATGATGCTCTTTCTACAACTGTTCTACACCTTCTTCAAGATCGGCCTGTTCGGCTTCGGCGGCGGCTATGCCATGCTGTCCATGATCCAGGGCGAGGTGGTGACCCGCTACCACTGGCTGAACTCCTATGAATTTACGGACATCGTCGCCATGAGCCAGATGACACCCGGCCCCATCGGCATCAACTCGGCTACCTACGTGGGCTATACGGCCATTGTCAATGCCGGCTTTCCCCACTGGGTAGGCATCCTCGGCTCGTGCGTGTCCACGTTTGCCGTCGTACTGCCGTCGTTCATCCTGATGATTCTCATCAGCCGGTTCTTCCTGAAATACCAGAAGCATCCCGTCATCGCCGCCGTCTTCAGCGGCTTGCGTCCGGGTGTGGTCGGCCTGTTGGCGGCCGCGGCCCTGGTGCTCATGAACCGCGAGAACTTCGGGACCGACACCCGGCAGGTCATCGTCAGCAGCCTGCTCTTTGCAGGGACGTTCATCGCCTCCTACCGCTACAAGGTGAACCCCATCCTCCTCATCTGCCTGTGTGGGGCCATCGGACTGCTCACCTCGTATGCCTGACTGCCCGGCTCTACAGCCCCCAAGTTTCATCCCCTCTGCCGAACAAAACGGCAGGAGGGATGGTTATTAATAAAATACCATCATTTTAAACATCAACGACCACCATGATTACCGCTGAAAACATCTTATTAGTAGGATCTATCCTCATCTTCTGCAGCATCCTGATCAGCAAGACCGGCTACCGCTTCGGCATCCCCGCCTTGCTGCTTTTCCTGGTAGTGGGCATGCTGTTCGGCAGCGACGGACTGGGACTTCAGTTCAACAATACGTCCGATGCCCAGTTCATCGGCATCCTCGCCCTCAGCATCATCCTGTTCTCGGGCGGCATGGACACCAAACTGTCGGATGTCCGTCCCGTGATGAGCCAAGGCATCCTCTTGTCCACCGTAGGCGTATTGCTGACCACCCTGCTGACCGGGGCCTTCATCTTCGTCACCTCCGAGTGGACTCCCCTCAACATTTCGCTGTCTCTCACCACTTCGCTGCTCCTGGCCGCCACCATGTCCTCTACCGACTCGGCCTCAGTGTTCAACCTGCTCCGTTCGCAGAAGATGAACCTGAAGGACAACCTCCGCCCCATGCTGGAACTGGAGAGCGGCAGCAACGACCCGATGGCTTACATGCTCACCATCGTCCTCATCCAGGTAATCAGCAGCGGCAGTGAACTGAATGCCGGCATCGTGCTGCGCGACCTGTTTATCCAGTTCTTCTTCGGCGGCGTCATCGGCTATGCCTTCGGACGTTTCTCCGCCTGGCTCATCAACCGCCTCTACCTGCCCAACAGCTCGCTCTATCCCATCCTGTTGCTGAGTCTGGTGTTCATCACCTTCACCCTGACCGACATCGTCGGCGGCAACGGCTACCTGGCGGTCTATATCGCCGGCGTGGTGGTGGGCAACACCCGCATCGTCGCCGTCCGCAAGGAGATCAATACCTTTATGAACGGCCTGACCTGGCTGTTTCAGATCATCATGTTCCTCGCACTGGGCCTGCTGGTCAACCCCCATGAGATGCTCGACGTAGCCGGCATCGCCCTGCTCATCGGCCTGTTCATGATTCTGGTGGCCCGCCCCGTCAGTGTCTTCCTCTGCCTGCTGCCCTTCCGCCGCATGACCAACAAGGCCCGCGTCTTCGTGTCGTGGGTGGGCCTGCGTGGTGCCGTCCCCATCATCTTCGCCACCTATCCGGTGCTGGCGGAAGTACCTGGCTACAACCAGATTTTCAACATCGTGTTTTTCATTACCCTACTGTCGCTCGTCGTACAGGGCATGAGCATCTCTACCATGGCCCGCTGGCTCCACCTCGACCTGCCGCAGGAGAGGGAAGGCAACGAGTTCGGCGTAGAGCTGCCCGAAGAAATCGACACGAAGCTGGAGGACCTTACGCTGACCCAAGAGATGCTTGCCCACGGCAACCGGCTGGCGGACATGAACATCGCCAAAGGCACACTGGTCATGCTGGTGAAGCGTGGCAAGGAGTTCATCATCCCTAACGGACAGGTGGAACTGAAGGCGGGAGACAAGCTGCTGTTCATCTCGGAGAACAAACCGGCTACTGCAATGAAACAGGAGTAGTAGAAGCATCCAGGTAAAGAAAGAACGAACACACACAGATTTTTCAGAAAACCACCCTACATCCTTTTATTTATTGCAAAGAATTCCGTACATTTGTGGCAAAGCAATCAACAAAATCCAATTTACCATGAAAAAAACATCCAGACACTGTATGTGGACCCTTTGCGGAGCCGCCACATTGGCCACTCTCTTGAGTGGGTGTCAGGGAGCAGGAACGACCAACGAATCGTTCGAACGCTCTGACTACTACACCCGAGGCATCGGACACTACCCCGGCAACCCATCGGAAGATTTCTCACCGGACTTGAAGCCGGATCTTGAAAACTATCGGAACATCGCCCTCCATCGGGCCGCCTACCAATCGTCCTCGCACGACTACAACCTCGTGGCACAGTTGGTCACCGACGGTATCCTTTCCGCCGAAGCACCCCGGTACCTCACCCTGACCACCCCCGACGGCGCGAAACCCCGCCGTGAACAGGAGTGGGCCATCGACTTCGGCCCCTACTCGAACAACCTGGTGGAAGGAGAGGACACCTACCTGCAGCTCACCCTGCACAACTACGCGAAGAAGGCCGACCGTGTCTATGTGCGCGGTGCCGTGGCCTACGACGAGAAGAAAGCCACCCAAGGCTACACCATCGCTCTTTTGGGCTCGAACGACGGCCAGCAGTGGACGGAACTGGGCAAGCAGACAGGAAAGGACCTGCCCGGAAAGGCCTCCCGCTGGAAAGTGCATTCCGACCCCAACAAGCAGAACGAAGAGGGCAATCTGCCCCAACGCATCCTGGAAGAGACCATCGCCCTCAGCAATACGGCAGATTATGCCTGCTACAAACTGCAGCTCACCCTGCCCGGCGCTGCCTACTGGCGCATCAACGACCTGAATTTCTTCCTCGGACAGGAGGAAGTAGAGATGAAACCCTCACAGTACTTCACCAGCGCATGGATGAGCGCCGGCAACCAGGAGGAATGGATTTACGTGGACCTGGGCAGCCGCTCTACCTTTGACAAGGTAACGCTCCACTGGGGCGAGAAGGCCACCCAAGGCAAGATTCAGGTGTCGGACGACGCCCGGCAATGGAAAGACCTGGCCCAGCTGCCCGGCGGAGAGGGCCTGACAGACGAAGTGGCCGTGAAAGGCAAAGGCCGCTATGTGCGCGTGCTGATGACCGCTGCCGCCGGCGCACAGTATGTCCTCAACGAACTGGAAGTGATGGGAAAGGGTGGACTGGTGGCTCAGTCCGTAGCACAGCCTGCCGGCAAGAGCGAACGCGAAATCCGTCTCTCGGGTGGCAACTGGACCCTGCAGCGTGCCTCCGAAGTGGCAGCCGACGGTGCGGCCATCTCACAGCCCGGCTTCACGGCAGCAGGCTGGATTCCCGCCACCGTACCCGGCACCGTGCTGAGCAGCTACATCAATATCGGCGCCGTTCCACATCCCAACTTCGCGAACAACCAGGTGAACATCTCCGAGTCCTTCTTCTGGAGCAACTTCTGGTACCGCAATGAGTTTGACCTGCCAGAGAACTTCCGTCAGGACCGCGTGTTCCTGAACTTCGACGGTATCAACTGGAAGGCCAATGTCTTCTTCAACGGGCAGCAGGTAGGACGCATCGAGGGCGCCTTCAAACGCGGCATCTTTGACGTGACCGACCTTGCCACCGCCGGCAAGAACGTGGTAGCTGTGGAAATCGTGCGCAACAGCCACATCGGTGCCATCAAGGAAAAGAACAAGCAGAGCACCGATTTCAACGGCGGTATCCTCGGAGCAGACAACCCCACCTTCCACGCCACCATCGGCTGGGACTGGATTTCGACCATCCGCGGACGTAACATCGGTATCTGGAACGATGTACGCCTGACCACTTCCGGCAAGGTGACCGTGGCCGACCCGCTCATCCAGAGCCGTCTGCCCTTGCCCGACACCACCTCTGCCGCTCTGCGTGCCGAAGTCATCGTGAAGAACCACGACGATGCCGACGTAAAGGGAACCCTGCAAGGAAAGATTGGCGACATCACCTTCGAACAGCCCGTCAGCCTGAAGGCCGGTGAGGAAAAGGCCGTCGCCTTCGATGCCAAGGACTTTGCCCAGCTGAACGTGAAGAATCCCAAGCTGTGGTGGCCCGTTGGCTACGGTACCCCCAACCTGTACGATGCCAACTTCACCTTCGTCATCGACGGACAGGTATCTGACACCCGCGACTTCAAGGCCGGTATCCGCCAGATGACCTTCAACGAAGAAAACCATATCCTGAATCTCTACATCAACGGCCGCCGTTTCATCGGACGGGGCGGTAACTGGGGCTTCAGCGAATCGAACCTCAACTACCGCGGCCGTGAATACGAAACAGCCGTGGCTTACCATGCCGACATGAACTTCACCATGATGCGCAACTGGGTGGGCATGATTGGCGACGAAGAACTCTACGAAGCCTGCGACCGCCACGGCGTGATGGTATGGCAGGACTTCTGGCTCGCCAACCCGGCAGACGGACCCGACCCCTACTACCCTGACATGTTCATCGACAATGCTGAAGACTACGTGAAGCGCATCCGCAACCATGCCTCCATCGGCCTCTATTGCGGACGTAACGAAGGCTTCCCGCCCGAAACCATCGACAAGGCCTTGCGCCGCATCGTGAAGGAAGAACACGGCGACCTGCACTACATTCCCAGCTCGGCCGACGACGTAGTGAGCGGACACGGCCCTTACCGGATGCTGCCGGCCAAGACCTACTTCACCATGGAAGCCGGCAACGACAAGTTCCACAGCGAACGCGGTATGCCCAACGTGATGACCTACGAAAGCTTCCAGCGCACTTTCTCGCCCGAAGGCATGTGGCCGCAGGACAACGAATGGGGTGTGCACGACTATACATTGCAGGGGGCACAGGGAGCGACTTCGTTCAACGAAATCATCGCCCTGGGCTACGGACAGCCGCAGAACGCGAAGGAATTTACCGAACTGGCACAGTGGGTGAACTACGACGGCCACCGCAGCATGTTCGAAAGCCGCAGCAAGAACCGCATGGGCCTGCTCATGTGGATGAGCCACCCGTGCTGGCCTTCGATGGTATGGCAGACCTACGACTACTACTTCGAGCCTACTGCCGGCTACTTCGGCATCAAGAAGGCCTCCGAACCGCTCCACATCCAGTGGAACCCGGCGAACGAAGAAATCGAAGTGGTGAACTACAGTGCGGGTACCCGCAAGGGACTGGTAGCCAAAGTACAGCTGCTCAACATGGACGGCAGCCTGGCCTGGGAAAAGGAAGCGACCGTAGATAGCGAAGAAGACACGACCCTGAAGCCCATCCGCATGGAATATCCGGAAGGCCTCTCGAAGGTTCACTTCCTGAAGCTGACCCTGAAGGAAGGCGACCGCCTCGTGTCGGACAACTTCTACCACCGCACCTTGGAGGAGAACAACTACCAGGAACTGAAGAACCTGCCGAAGGTGACACTCGGCGTACAGTTCGAGAGTACCAAGGGTGACAACGGCGAATGGACCGCTACCGCTGTGGTAGAGAACGCCTCGCAGACACCTGCCCTGCTTATCCGTCTGAACCTGACCGGTGCCCAGGACGGCCTGCAGATCCTGCCGGTCATCTACGGCGACAACTACTTCTCGCTCCTGCCGGGCGAAAAGAAGGAAATCCGCCTCCGCTGGAAGGACGTGGATACCCGAGGTAACCAGCCGAAGTTAGTGGTCAGCGGCTATAACGTGAAGTAAGCGACCCCTTCCCCTCCCTGCTTCCGCCTGTAGCGACGGACAGGGGTCATACAATGCTACGGATTTCTTGCACTGTCTGCAAAGGAGTCCGTAGCTTTTTTGTACACCCCCCAGCCTGTCCGAAAATTGTTTTTCCACTTTCCTTTTTCCCCTGTCATCCTGAGCAAAGCGAAGGATCTGTAAAGCGTAAGTGGATGTATCCAGATGCTTCACTACGTTCAGCATGACAGTTGGACAATGGTCCAAGATGACAATTGGATAGGAGACCCAAGGTTTTCGGAAAGGCTCCCCTGTCCTTGACGAACGTTCTTCCACGCGGAAGCTTCTCTGGATGACTGACGTGATTCCGCCCCGACAGGCATCCATATTACTCCCGACCTTGGTCAGGAGTTCTCGTGACTTACGTCAGGACTTCTCGCGACCTACGTCAGGAGTTATACGGAAAGGCTTCGTCCCCGTAGCCCGACTGTGCTTCAGCCACTTTAATGGAGAGCGACCCCGAAGTCTGGAAAAGGGCAGACCGCCCGACTTACTTGAAGTCAGAAGTAATCATGTAAGGAGTCATCGAATCCCCCGTCTGTTCCACCCAGATTTCAAGCTTCGCCGGGAAGTTCTTCTTCAGCACCTGCTCCAGGTCTTTCCCTTTCTGCCAAGATACCGCAATGTGTTTGAATAGATTTAATAACAACAAACAAACGGCCTGTTTTTCTTCCCAAAATCAAATCGGTGGTACCCGTAAGTTCTGAAAACGACTGTCCTCGACGAATTATATTCCATTTCTCACTTTTACTGGCTGATTAATCAGTTCCTAACATATTTTACGGAAGGCGGATGGGTCTCCTCTTCAAGAAGACGTATCTTTGCATAAAATAGAGGATGAAACACATGACTAACCAGAACAACGAAAAAGGACTTCCCCGAATTGACCTGCCCGAAAACTGGATGGTAGGAACAGACATCACCCCAAAACTGCTGAATCAGTATGCCAATTATCCCATACGGCTGAGGTGTGAAATCACGGCACTGGTCATGAGTGGTTTCATAGAGGCAACCATCAATACCAACGTGCTGCAACTGGGTAGCGGCGACCTCGTGACTTTGATGCCAGGCACCATCTTCCAGATCAACCGGATAGAAGGGGAGGTGAAAGTGTATTTTCTGGGGTTTTCGGCCGACTTTATCAGCAAGAAAGAACAGTCGCGTCCCCATCTGGACACCTTATTCTTTACGTTGGGGCGGCCTTCCATCCACTTGGCAGAAAGCAGTGCCGTCCTCATGGAACACTACCTGCAACTGCTCATCCACCTGTACAAAATGGGCTCTGCAACGACCAAGGAAGAACTGGCCCCGAATGTCTATGCCGACATCCACAAGGGAATCGCCCTGATTTACCGGCAAAAGAACGAACAGGTGACACTGAGTAAAGCGGGACAAACCTGCCGGCTGTTCGTACAGCTGGTCATCCGGCATTATCAGGAGACCCGCAACGTGGCATGGTATGCCGAACGGCTGAAAATCACTCATGCGCACCTCTGCACCATCGTGCGGCAGATGACGGGACGGACATGTGTGGACATCATTTCTTCCATGGTCATCATGGATGCCAAATCTCAACTGAAGTCGACATCGCAGTCTATCCAAGAGATTGCCGATTCGCTGAATTTTGCCAACATGTCTTTCTTCGGCAAGTATTTCAAGCGCTACGTGGGCATGAGTCCGTTGGAGTACCGGAACAATGGATGATTTTTATGAAGAAAGAAGAATGAAGAATCGCGCTAAGCTATGGGACAGATTCCTCACATTCGTTCGGAATGACAAGGAGGAGGAAAACATTCGTCATTTAACAACATTCTTCATTCATCATTCTTCATTCATCATTTAAAAACACTCTTCATTTCAATTTTTAATTGTCAACTCCTACCACCCCGAGCTTTTTCTTGCCGTCCATCTTGATGACCAAGGGTTGGTCGAAATGTACCCAACGCAGGAAGCGGGTCTCTTTCTGGGCCGGCAGTGAATCGAGGATTTCCTGACGATAGATACCATCGTTCATGTACGCATTGATGGTGAAATAGCCTACCCCGAACGAAGTGAGGTTCTGGAAGAAGTGCGTGCCTTGGCTGGGATCGACCCGATAATTGGTCAGACCGGCCTCCACGATGATGCGGGCTGCGGAAATGTGCGGCCACTTCACCGGAATGCCTAACCACGGGTCACTGCTCCCCCACCGGCCCGGACCTACCAGCACATAGTGACGGCCATCATCCAGGAACTGACGGTTCAGCTGCTCGATTTCATCGGCAATGGCAGGATTGTTCGAAGCACTGTAGCCATCGGTCTTCACATACACGATGTCGCATATGCCGTCCATCACCCCATGGCCCAACGCATTGACACTCTTCAGCAACAACCGGTCTTCCGGAAACTGATTCAGGTCTTCTACCAAATCAGTCTTGATGTCCACCATCGGACGAATCTGCAACACATAGAACGTGCCGCTCTTGGTCTGCGCGTCGAGAGTGACGGCAAACTCGATTTCCACCGGACGGCGCATCTCTCCCTGCCCGTACTTCTGCACCAACTGCAGGATACGGGCCAGCGGGAAGACATCGTGCTGGAGGATATTGGCAAACGTAATCACCTTGCGCCCACCGGGATAGATACCGTCGCGGATAACCATATCATACGGGTCATAGGTGGACGCAATGAACGATAGCGCCCCGTCCTTGTCCGCCTCTTTGACCGGCAGCTTCAGGAGATTGAAACCATCGTCGAGCGAAAAGTTCTGTCCCATGTTCTTCAGGTCGAGGGCATAGAAACGCGTCTGGGTCTCGCGGAGCGCCATCTCCAGTTCACTGGTCTGCAACACCTTGTCGGGATGATAGGGGCATACACGAAGGGTCAGTCCGCCATCCACGATATACTTACCCAGGCCCAGGGCCAGGCTGACCGTCCCCTCTTCGGCCAGTTCGTCATTGATCGGATAATAGTTGAGCGAGCGGGCCACGCCCGAGATGGACGGATAGTAGCGGTCGCCGTACTGCGTGCCGACCACTTCCTGTAGGATGACCGCCATCTTCTCCTGGTCAATCACATTGCTCGTGGCCTGCATATACGCCTTGCTGTCTTTGTAATACACCGATGCATAGACCCCCTTGATGGCATCGCTCAACATCCGGAGCATCTCGTACTTGTCGTCGAGGTAAGGAATCATGTAGGTGGCATAGATGCCTGCAAACGGCTGGTAATGGGAATCTTCCAGCAAACTGGACGAACGGATGGCAATGGGCGACTTCACGGCATCGAAGAAGGCAAAGAAGTCCTCAACCAGCCGGTCGGGGAGCTTGGCACGGAGGAAGGCACGGAGAATGGTGTCGTCGTCGGCATCGCTCAGCGCAACCTGGTAGAGCCGGTTGGTGTCCATAAACTCATCGAAAATGTCCGTACAGAGAACCACGGTCTTGGGAATGACCACAGAAGCGTTCTCGAACTCCTCAAAGTCCACATGGCGTTTCACCATGTTGTCGATGAACGCCAGGCCACGGCCCTTTCCTCCCAAAGAGCCGTCACCGATGCGGGCAAAATGGGAATAGCGGTCGAAACGGTCGCGCTGGAACACGGCTACCACTCCCTGGTTCTTCATCTTGCGGTACTTCACGATGGCTTCGAAGATGATGCGGCGGTGCGCATCCAGATCCTGCAGAGAGTCCCACGTCACTTGCTTCAGGAATTCCGCCACGGGGAAGATGGCCCGCGAATACAGCCAACGCGACACGTGGTTGCGCGAGATATGGTAGAGCAACGAGTCGGCCGGGATGGAATAGATGACATTCTGCAGCTCCTTCAGGTTATGCACATGCGCCACTATCTGCTGCGTCTTGGGGTCGCGGAAAATGAAATCGCCGAAACCGAAATTCTCCGCCACCGCCTCCCGCAGGTCGATGTTCATCTTCTTCGAGTTTTTGTCGATGAACACTGCGCCCACCTCCTCGGCATAGGGACGGTTGGCCTCTTCGGACGATTCTAATATAAGAGGTATAAAGGGATCATGGCTGCGCACCTCGCGCAAGAAAGCCACGCCGGCCATCGGGTCGACCGCCCCCCCGTGAGGAAAGCGGGCATCGGAAACGATGCCGAGGATGTTCTGGGCATACTTCGTATAGAGGTCGGTAGCCTCTTCGAACGAACGGGCCAGGACAATCTTGGGACGGCCTCGCATACGCAGGGTACGCTGGTGCTCGTTGAGTGCCTCGGTGGCGAACTCCTGACTCTGGCGGAGAACAAACTTATATAGGTTCGGCAAGACGGACGAATAGAAACGGATGCTGTCCTCGACGAGCAGGATCATCTGCACCCCCACTTCCTTGATGTCGTGTTCCAGGTTCATCTTGTCCTCAATCAGCTTGATGATAGACACGAGCAGGTCGGTATTGCCCAGCCAACAAAATACGTACTCGAAAATGCTCAGGTCTTCATGCTCCATACGCTCCTTAATGCCGTGGGAGAAGGGCGTCAGCACCACCAGCGGAATGTGCGGATATTTCACCTTCACATCGTGGGCAATGTCGAACGTGTCGCTGTTGTCGGTACCCGGCATACAGATGACCAGGTCGTAGGAAGTCTGTTCCAGCTGCGTCCAGGTAGCCTCCGGCGTGGAGACCTGGGTGAAACGGGGCGGATAGCGGAGGCTGAGATTCATGTACTCGTTGAAAATCTTTTCGTCGATGCGTCCGTCGTCCTCCAGCATGAACGCATCATAAGGGTTGGCCACCAGCAGGACATTGAAGATGCGTTTGGTCATCAGGCTGACAAACTGCGTGTCCTTGAAATAAAGCTGGTTCAGTGTTAGCTTGCTTAACATGGTGATGATATCGGTTGTTTTTTTTGGGTATCAAAATAAGAAAAAATCCACGACTTGTGCAACAGCCCTCCTGTTCTTTTTTGTTTTCCTTCTAAAAGACATTACTTTTTATCATTTTTAATAGAAAATACCCGAAAAAAGTTTTGTCAATGAAAAGAAAAGCCTAACTTTGCACGTACAAAATATTTCATTTTGTCAGACCTTAAAAGATAATGTTATGGACATTAAACAAATAATGGCATCCCTGGAAGCCAAGCATCCAGGTGAGTCAGAGTATCTTCAAGCGGTAAGAGAAGTGTTGCTTTCCATTGAAGACGTTTACAATCAACATCCGGAATTCGAGAAGGTATCGCTCATTGAGCGTCTGGTAGAACCCGAACGCATCATCACCTTCCGTGTGCCCTGGGTGGACGATAAAGGCAAGGTACAAGTGAATCTGGGCTATCGGGTACAGTTCAACAATGCCATTGGCCCCTATAAGGGCGGCATACGTTTCCATGCTTCCGTCAACTTGTCCATTTTGAAGTTTCTGGGCTTTGAACAGACCTTCAAGAATGCCTTGACCACCCTGCCGATGGGAGGCGGAAAAGGCGGTTCTGACTTCTCTCCCCGCGGCAAAAGCGAGGCGGAAATCATGCGGTTCTGCCAGGCTTTCATGCTGGAATTGTGGCGTCATGTCGGTCCGGACATGGACGTGCCCGCCGGTGACATCGGTGTGGGCGGACGTGAAGTGGGCTACATGTTCGGCATGTACAAGAAACTGACCCGTGAGTTTACGGGAACCTTCACGGGCAAGGGTCTGGAATACGGCGGTTCGCTGGTACGTCCGGAAGCTACCGGTTTCGGAGGTTTGTATTTTGTGAAACACATGCTCGACAAGAAGGGCATTGACATAAAGGGAAAGACTGTTGCCATTTCCGGATTCGGCAATGTAGCATGGGGAGCTGCCACCAAGGCCAACCAGCTGGAAGCCAAGGTAGTGACCATCTCCGGACCGGACGGCTACATCTACGACCCAGACGGCATTAGCGGTGAAAAGGTGGACTATATGCTGGAACTGCGGGCATCGGGCAACGACATCGTGGCACCGTATGCGGAGGAATTCCCGGGAGCCACATTCGTGGAAGGCCGTCGTCCGTGGGAGGTCAAGGTGGACATTGCGTTACCGTGCGCTACCCAGAACGAGCTGAACGGTGAGGATGCCCGACAGCTGATTGCCAACGGGGTGACCTGCGTGGGAGAAATCTCCAACATGGGCTGTACCCCCGAAGCCATCGACGCGTTCATTGACAACAAGATTATGTATGCACCGGGCAAGGCGGTGAATGCAGGGGGTGTGGCTACATCAGGACTCGAAATGAGCCAGAACGCCATGCACATCAGCTGGAGTGCCCAGGAAGTTGACGAAAAACTGCATACAATCATGCACGACATCCACGAACAGTGCGTGAAATACGGTACCCAGCCCGACGGCTACGTGAACTATGTGAAGGGAGCCAACATCGCCGGCTTCATGAAAGTAGCTCGCGCCATGATGGCACAAGGTATTGTATAAGGATAAGGTTATCTATTACTTAAAATATCTCGTTTAGTTGTATTTGTATTTTGTATTGTAGCTTGCGCTGCTCAGCCTGTGAAGGTATGGCAGCGTTTTTTTTGTCCTTACAGGTGGACATTCCCTTTGATTGGGGTTACGTATAAAAAAGCATTTCCCGACTTATGACATACGTTACCCGTTTCTGCTGGCTACTGGTGGTTCTGTGCTGCACGGCATGCAGCGCAGAAGACGAACCTTTCCCCGAACAGGATACTCGTCTTATCCTGCAAGACTTGACGACGGTCAGAGGTTTCCATCCTTCCGGCAGCACGCGGCAGACAGAAAGCGTTCTGGAGACAGGCAGCAGAATGTCGCTCTATGCCACGGGAGGCGTGGTCGGCCACGGCAGCCTGTATACATGGGACAACGGGCTGTGGAGAAGCGAAGATGCCCCTTTGTGCTGGACATCGAAGGAAGCGGCCCACCTGCGGGCCTACTCGCCTCCCCTCCTGACAACGACCAGCGAATGGTATGACGAAGACCAGCGACTGACCGACTGGCTGGTGGCCGACCAGGAAGTCGCCTATCCTCAAGAGGTGCGGCTACAGTTCTCCCATTTGTTCGCACAGATTGACTTCCAGGTGGACGAACGGCTCAACCTGTTCGTGGAGACCCTCTGCCTGACCCCGTCGATCCGTATCGAAGACATCGATCCTGAGAGCGGACAGGTGACCCTCGGTACAGAGGGACTGCCCACCGTCTGCTGGTCACGACAGGACAATGGCCACTATCCGCTGCTGGTCCCCTTCGGACAGGCACTGAACATCCACGTGGAGATGACTACCCGCCAGGGAATTCATTTCCAGGCCGACACTCCTGCCTTCCAACCCGGCAGCGGCATCCGCTACGTATGTCCGTTGGGCAGCCGGGAGGACCTGGGCGGCATCTATTCCACCGAAGATTTCATCGCCTTCAGCCACCTCATAAACGGGGAAAGCTATGGCGACCGACGGCTGGAAGAGTTCGGCGTGACCGATGTCGACGGACGGACCACCTACCGGCTTTGCAGGGACCTGATCTTTACCAAAGCTGAATCTGAACAAGTGAAAATGATCGGTCCGGCAAACAACTATTTTGCCGACACGTTCGACGGACAAGGACATACCCTCAGCGGGCTTAAACTTATTTTGAAGACCGACGACTACTACTTGGGGCTGTTCGGAGGTATCACCGCCGAAGGCACCGTGAAAAACCTGCGGCTGTACCAGTGTAGTGTAGGGGTAATGGGAGGCATCGAACGACATTTCTCCGCAGGACTGATCTGCGGAGCCAACTACGGACGAATTGACGGATGCCAGGCGGTAGACTGCTTCCTCAGTGTAACCGATGCAGGGTATATCGGCGGCATCGCCGGAGTGAACAGAAACCTGGTGGTGAATTGCGGGGTGGAAAGCTGTACGCTCAAGAACACCCATACGACCCAATATGTTGCCGGCATCGCCTGCCTCAACGATTGCGAAGTGCACAACTGCTATGTGGCCAGTTGCAAGTTGATTGGACAGTACCTGGGCACAGTCTGTTGCATGGCCACCACTACCCCGAAAGACATCCTCATCGCTCAGGTATGCACCGCCAAGAACACCGCAGAAGGCGGCCATCTCTATGCCATCCTTCGGACAAACAACAAGCCCAGTCTCACCACCCTCCAAGACTGTTTCTACGACAATGGAACAGCCCTCACCGACCTCACCGGACAGTGCAAATACACCACTTCCCTCACCTATAATATGACCCCCGTCGTAGACCTGCTGAATCAGGCCACCGCCACACAACGCGACCTATACTGGGAATGGACAACGACCGGCGAGACCTTGGTGCCGTTTCGCCTCGTTGCTCCCCAATGAATGCGCAGCAAGGCAAAACAATCGTTGGATAGGTGGCCCAAGGTTTCCGGACAGGCTCACCCTCCTTCCATTATGATTTTTTTCCACATAGAACAGGGTCATATGCCCAAAATATTGTATTTTTGCGCAAAATACGTAGAATCCATGGAAAAGAACAAGAAATTACTCATGGCCATTGCGGCCCTCCTGCTGATAGTGGTCGCCTTGGGCGTACTCACCGTCACCCAATACCAGAAGAACAGCGAGATGACACAGTTGTATGCCGTAGAAAAAGAAGAAATGGAAAACGAATACAGCACCTTCGCCACCCAGTACGACGAGCTGCAGGTACAGATCAACAACGACTCCCTGCGCGAGAAGTTAGAGAGCGAGAAGCTGAAGACCCAACGGCTGCTGGAGGAACTCCGCCAAGTGAAGACCAGCAATGCGGCCGAAATCCTGCGCCTGAAGAAGGAACTGAAGACGGTGCGGGCCGTCCTCCGCAGCTACGTGATGCAAATTGACTCCTTGGACCGCCTCAACAAAGTGTTGGCCCAGGAGAATACGGAGGTGAAAAACAAGTATCATGCCGCTACTGCCCAAATCAACACCCTCTCAGCCGAGAAGAAGAAGCTGAACGAGAAAGTAACCCTGGCCGCCCAGCTGGATGCCACCAACATCGTCGCCCAGCCGCTCAACAAGCGGGGCAAGACCGCCAAGAAGGTCAAGGATGCCAAGAAGATTGCCATCTCGTTCACCATCGTCAAGAACATCAGTGCCTCTACCGGCAACAAGACCCTGTACGTGCGTATCGCCAAGCCCGACAACGAAATTCTGAGCAACGGCAACACCACTTTCGCTTACGAGAACAAGGAACTGACCTACTCTATCAAGAAATATATCGAGTACACGGGTGAAGAGCAGTCGGTCACCGTCTATTGGGACATTCAGGAATACCTCCCCGCAGGTACCTACCAGGTCTATATCTTCGCTGACGGCAACATGATCGGGCAAGGATCCTTCAGTATGCAGTAAGGAGGCAGACGCATGAACAACAGACAACTCGCTTCGTGGGCACGACTACTGGCCATGGCCGCTTTCCTGCTGACTGGCTGCGGACAAGACCGCAGCGGGGAATACTATGCCCTTGTCGGGCCCAAGACTTGGATTTACGAAACCATGCAACAGGACTATCTGTTCTACGACGAAGTGCCCGAGGTGACAGACAACAAGACCTTCTTCCGTAAGCCATCCGAGTTCCTGCAGCAGCTGGTATCGAAAAAAGACCAGAAGAACGGCGTTTACTTCTCTCATGTAGATTCGGTTTTCACCCCCACGTCACGTGCCCTGAGCACCTATCCTTCGTTTGGCTTCGAGGGGGTTCTCGTCCGCACGTCCTCAGGCGACTATGCCATCCAGGTGGTTTACACCCAGCCCGAGTCCCCCGCCACCCAGGCGGGACTGAAACGGGGAGACTGGATCATTGCCGCCAACAACCGGAAAATCGCTTCCGACAGCTATGCCAAGTACGTGAGCCGACCGGCCGAAAGCTATGCCTTCACCTTGGGACAGTACACCGGAGGCACGGGGTTTGACACCCTCCGCACCGTCCAGATGCCGGCTCCGACCTATGTCAACGAACAGAACCTGCTGCGCACTCAAGTGATCCAGTCGGGGAACCGGAAGGCAGGCTACGTGGTCTACAACGAGTTCGGTACCGACGATGCCGAACAGTGGAAGGCCGTCCTGCAACAGCTGACGGCCCAGGGCATCGACGACCTCATCATCGACCTGCGTTACAATCCCGGCGGTTACGTCACCACGGCCTGCCAGCTGGGCAGCCTGCTGGCCCCCGCTTCGTGTAAAGGAAAACCCTTCCTGAAAATGACCTATAACGACCGGTTGCAACGGACAGACGTACTGCCCTTTGAAGAATCCGGTTACCATCCCGACTACGAAAACCTCTATCTGCTGACATCGGGCAATACTGCGTCGGCCGCAGAAATCCTGATCAACTGCCTGCGTCCGTACATGGACGGACGCCTCTTCCAGGTGGGCGAAGCGACCTTCGGCAAAAACCTGGCCCAAAGCCTCTATACCCACGAAGACTATCCCCAGCTGGAACTGTGGCTGACCACTTGCTCCTTGAGCAATGCGGAAGATTTCATGGACTATTACGAGGCAGGCCTGCCAGCCGACTATTCCGCCCGTGAAAGTCTGGAGGCCCCGCTGCCTGCCTTCGGAGATGCCGCCGACCCCTTGCTGTCGCCTGTCCTCATCCGTATGGCGACAGGCAGTTTCCCGACCAGCGGTGAGGCGACCCCCGATGTCCAGGCGGTGCAGACACGTGCTGCGGCAGCCTGGAAAGTAGCGGTCCACCCGATGGACCATCGATTAAAAAATGCTAAATTGTAAACATCCCCGTGTCCTTTCCCAAACGGATTTTGTTAATAAGAGGAGAAACAACTACGAAAGGTATATGAACATGAACAGAATAGGTTTGAGCCTTCTGCTGGCTGTCGGAACGGTTCTCGGCAGCCATGCCCAACAGCCACTGTCGTTGGACAGCTGCCGCACGCTGGCACTGACCAACAACAAAGACCTGCGCATCTCGCAGGAAAAGATCACTGCCGCCCATAACCAGCAGAAAGCCGCTTCCACGAATTTCCTGCCCAAGCTCGATGTCATGGGCACCTATATGTATACCCAAAAAGAGATTTCCCTCCTCAGCGACGAACAGCAGCAGACACTGGGAGCCGTCGGGGGAGCTATAGGGCAAGGCATTGTGGATGCACTCCAGACAGATACCCGCAACCTCTTCGCCGGTACGGCCTCCCTCACCCAACCGCTCTACATGGGTGGGAAAATCAGGGCCTACCACCGGTTGACCCGCTATGCCGAACAACTGGCGCAGGCACAGCATGCCACCCAGCTCCAGGAAGTCCTACTGGCCATCGACGAAGCCTATTGGCAGGTCGTATCGTTGGTGAACCGGAAAAACCTGGCAGAAAGCTATCTGCAGTCGGTGAAGAGGCTGGAAAACGATGTGACCAAGATGAAGAGCCAGGGCCTGGCCACCAAGGCCGACGAACTGAGCGTCATGGTGAAGGTCAATGAAGCCGAAGTGACCCTGACCCAGGTGGACAACGGACTGAGCCTGGCCAAGATGGCCCTCTGCCAGCTCTGCGGACTGCCTATGGACACCCCCGTCACCCTGGCCGACGAACAGCTGAAGGACCTGCCGCTGCCCCCTGCCTCCGTTGAGAGCAATGTCCATACGGCCCTGTCCCTGCGCAGCGAAGTGAAGAGTCTGGAACTGGCCGAACAGATGTACCGGCAGAAAATCGCCCTCACCCGTTCTGAATTCCTGCCCTCCGTCGCCCTCTCGGCCAACTACCTGATCACCAATCCTGCGCTGGTCAACGGCTTCGAGAAAAAGTTCCGCGGCATGTGGGGAGTGGGTGTCGTAGTGAAAGTGCCGGTCTTCCATTGGGGCGAAGGAAACTATAAGGTGCGGGCCGCCAAGGCAGAAGCCCGCATCGCCCGCTACCAGCTGGACGATGCGAAAGAAAAGATTGAGCTGCAGGTGAGCCAAAGCACCAGCAAGGTCAACGAAGCCGTCCAACGCCTGTCGATGGCCCTGAAGAACATGGAGAAGGCCGAAGAGAACCTGAAATATGCCCGCCTGAGCTTCCAGGAAGGGGTCATCCCCACCAGCAACGTGCTGGAAGCCCAGACCGCATGGCTCTCGGCCCAATCCGCCAAGATTGATGCACAGATTGATGTGAAGATGAGCGAAGTCTACTTGAAAAAGGCCATGGGGACATTGTAAGCCTCACGGAAAATGTGTAGCTTTGCACCATTATACGATATTGAAGACATGAAACCATTCTATCGCCCCTACCTCCGTCCGCGTGCCGTCGCTGCCGCACTGCTGCTTGGCGCAAGTTCGCTTGCTGCCAAGAACTACGTTGTCCAGGTACTCAACTCCGCCGGCGACCCGCAGACAGGCATGATTCTCCGCATCGAGGGAAAAGAATATACCTCCGACGAGCAGGGGCTCATCGAATTCCCCTACGAAGGCAACGGCGATCCGTGGATCTACCTCTACTTCCCGACCGACAAGAACTATTGCGTCAAGTCCTTCTCGTTGGAGGAGGCAGACACACAGCCGGTCTTCCGGATTGACAGCCCACAGGACATCCGGATGTACAAACAACAAGGCACCACTTTTCCCATTGAAGGACGGGTGAAAGACGATGTAGGCCGGTTCCTGGAAGGAGTAAGCATCAGTGTGCAGGGCACCAGACGCAAGACCGTCACCGACCCGGACGGCCTGTTCCGTATCGAGGGCGACTATGCCCACCCTATCGTGGTACGCGCTCCCGGCATGGAAACCCGTACCCTCCCCATCAGCCGCTTCCTGGCCAAGCCCGACGACCCATACATCGTGTACCTCAGTACCAAGAATGTCAGTACCGTCTATTCCACCGCCGAACAGATGCCCGAATTTCCAGGAGGCATGAAAGCCTTCCGGGCCTATCTCGACCAGCATCTGGAATATCCGCACAAGGCAAAGGCGGCCAAGATAGAAGGGGTGGTGGTGGTCCGCTTCATTGTGGAAAGGAACGGCAGCATCAGCGACGCCCAGATTGCCCGGCGACTGGAAGCTACCATGGACACCGCCGCACTGGAAGTCATCGAGACCATGCCCGACTGGATTCCTGCCCGAGACAACGGGAAGGCCATCCGTTGCCGCTACTCAGTACCCGTGACGTTCAAGCTGCCCAAGCCCCGTCCGAAGCCCGCCGCTACCGAAGTCCCCCCCATGGACACGCTCCGACCCTTGGGCATCGACAGTACCGCCCTGGCCAAGGACAGTCTGACAGCTGCCGGAGCTCCGTCGGCTGCCAATGACTCACTGGCAGCCGCTGACTCACTGATCGCCCTTCCGGCCGATTCACTGCCGCCAGCCCTCCATCCACTGCAGGTCGACCGCCCCGTTGCCGTCACCGATTCGACACAAGTATCCGTACAGCCCAACGACTCGACGGACACCGCCCTTCAATCCCCGACGGAGAAAGCCCGGAAAGGCAATATCTTTGCCCGTATCGCCCGCTTCTTCCGCCGATTGTTCGGAATCAAGAAATAACCCTATAAACACGTATTCGTCATGAAGAAAATCTTCCTTCTTTTCCTCTGCTGGATGACCCTGACCCTCTCGGGGCTACATGCACAGCGAAACATTACCCTGCAAGAAATGGCCTCGGGCACCTACCGGGCAGAAAACATCTATGGCATCAAGCCGATGCTGGACGGTGAACACTATACCCAGATCAGCAGCGACCGCAAACGCATCGTGAAGTACTCCTTCCGCACAGGTCAGGAAGTGGGCACCCTGTTCGATGTCAGCACAGCCCGCGATTGCACGCTGCGTTCGTTCGACGACTATATTCTCTCGCCCGACGAACGACTCATCCTCATCCAGACTGAAACCCGCCCCATCTACCGCCATTCTTTCACAGCCGTTTACTACATCTTCAACGTGAAGAACAACCGCATGGAGCCCCTTTCGGAAGGCGGTCCCCAGCAAGTGCCCCTGTTCTCGCCCGACGGCAACCAGATTGCCTTCGTGCGCAACAACAACATCTATCTCGTAAAACTCCTGTTCGGCAATGCCGAATCGCAGGTAACCACCGACGGGGAATATAATAAGGTGTTGAACGGAATTCCCGACTGGGTGTACGAAGAGGAGTTCAGCTTCAACCGCGCCTTCGACTTCAGTGCCGACAGCAAGATGATTGCCTACATCCGTTTCGACGAGAGCCAGGTACCGCTGTTCTCCTTCCCCTGGTACAAGGGGGCCGCTCCGGCCCGCGAAGACTGCGCCCTCTATCCGGGTGCCTACGAGTACAAATACCCCAAGGCCGGTGTGAAGAACTCGAAAGTCAGCGTCCACACGTATGACATCAAGAGCCATGTCACCCGCCAGATGGACCTGCCCATTGACACCACGGGCTACATTCCCCGCATCCGGTTCACTTCCGATCCGGAGAAACTGGCCATCATGACCTTGAACCGTCACCAGAACCGCTTCGACCTCTACATGGCCCATCCCCGCAGCGGCCTCTGCAAGGTGGCCATTCGCGACGAAGCCGAACAATACATCAAGGAACAGGAGTACGGCGACATCCAGTTCTACCCCGAACACATCGTGCTCATGAGCGAACGCGACGGCTATAACCACCTGTACCTCTACACCATCAACGGTAACCTGGTGCGCCAGATTACCAAGGGCAACTACGAAGTGAAGGCGTTCCACGGATGGGACCAGAAGTCGAATACCTTCTATTATACGAGCAACGAAGGCAGCCCCTTGCGCTCGGCCATCTACAAGGTCGACGCCAAGGGGAAAAAGACCCTTCTCTCGGCGGCTACCGGTACCCATTCGGCCATTTTCAGCCACAGCCTGGCCTACTACATCGACAAGTTCACCAATGTCAGCACCCCCACGGTCATCACCTTGAACGACAATAAAGGCAAGCAGTTGGCCACCCTGCTGGACAATGCACGGTTGAAAGAAAAAACCGCCGGACTGAATCTGCCGACCAAGGAATTCTTCACCTTCACCACTGCCGACGGCGTACAGCTGAACGGCTGGATGATGAAACCGGCCCACTTCGATGCCAACAAGAAATACCCCGTCATCCTGCACCAGTACAGCGGACCCGGTTCGCAGCAGGTGATCGACCAGTGGGGCATTGGTGCGTTCCGCGACGGCGGCCTGTTTGAAGCCTACATGTGCGACCGCGGCTACATCATGGCCTGCGTGGACGGACGCGGCACAGGCGGACGAGGCTCCGACTTCGAGAAATGCACCTACCTGCAGCTGGGCGTGAAGGAATCGCACGACCAGGCCGAAACCTCCCGCTACCTGGGCAGCCTGCCCTATGTGGACGGCAGCCGCATCGGTATCTGGGGCTGGAGCTTCGGCGGCTATAACACCCTGATGTCCATGAGCGACGGATCGAACGCCTTCAAGGCCGGCGTAGCCATAGCGGCTCCCAGCGACTGGCGCTTCTATGACACCGTCTATACCGAACGCTTCATGCGTACGCCGCAAGAAAATGCCGAAGGATATGATGCCGGTTCTGCCATCCGGCGTGCACCGCAGCTGCACGGCAGCCTGCTGCTCATCCACGGCACGGCCGACGACAACGTGCACTACCAGAACTGTGCCGAATACTGCGAAGCCCTCGTACAGGCCGGCATCCAGTTCGAGATGCAGGTCTACACCAACCGCAACCACGGCATCAGCGGTGGAAAGACCCGCGAACACCTGATGACCCGCGTGGCCGAATTTTTCCTTCGCAACCTCTAACACCCACCGGTATGGAGCACGTCAAGAAACCGGACTGGTTGAAAATAAGCATCGGTGCCAATGCCCGCTATACGGAAACCAAGCGCATTGTCGACACTCATCACCTGCATACCATCTGCAGTAGCGGACGTTGTCCGAATCTGGGCGAATGCTGGGGCAAAGGCACGGCTACCTTCATGATAGCCGGTGCCATCTGCACCCGCAGCTGCAAGTTCTGCAATACCCAGAGCGGCCGTCCCCTGCCGCTGGTGCCCGACGAGCCGGAACAGGTAGCCGAATCGGTCCGCCTGATGCAGCTGGACCATGCTGTGGTGACCTCCGTAGACCGCGATGACCTTCCCGATCTGGGGGCCTCCCACTGGGCCGCCACCATCCGGGCCATCAAGCGGACGAACCCCACCACCACCCTGGAAACGCTGATTCCCGATTTCCAGGGCCGTGCTGAACTGGTACGGATGGTGACGGATGCCCGTCCCGACATCGTGTCGCACAACCTGGAGACCGTACGCCGCCTGACACCGCTGGTGCGCAGCGTTGCCCGCTACGATACCAGCCTGTCCGTCATCCGCCTCATTGCCGACAGCGGCCTGACCGCCAAGTCGGGCCTTATGGTGGGACTGGGCGAGACGGAAGACGAAGTGTTGCAAGCCATGGACGACCTGCTGGAACAGGGCTGCCGCATCCTGACCATCGGCCAGTACCTGCAGCCCAGCCGCAAGCACTACCCGGTGGCAGAATACATTCATCCCGAACAGTTCCGCCGCTACAAGGAACTGGGAGAAGGCAAAGGATTTGCCACGGTAGAAAGCGGTCCGCTCGTCCGCTCGTCCTACCATGCAGAAAAACACCTGAAGTTCTCGACCACGAAGCCCGCTGACCGACCATGAGACTGTTGCTGAAATACAAGGACACCATCGTATCCATGGGACTGCTGCCGACCCTCTGCACCCTTATCGGACTGCACTGGCTGCCGGCAGCACCCGTCCTGCTGACGGGCATCCTGTCCAGCCTGGGCGGACTTGTCTATGCCATCGGCTACCGCAGGAGCCTGAATTTCTTCCTCCTCCAGGGCCTCATCGGCATGACGCTCTGCTACAGTTTCTCCGGCTACGGTAACCCCAGCCTCCTCTCGGAAGCTGACCTCACGTTCGTCCTTGAGTTTCTCCTTCTCGTATTCGCCTTCCTCTACCTCACCTTGCCCGACAGCTACCAGACATGGTTGGCCCAGATGCACCTCACCCACCACATCTCCTATCGGTTAGAAGCGAAAATCATCGTCATCCTCTCCACGGCCCATCTGCTCTCGCTGTTCTTCGTCTATGCGTCCGGCCGGCCGCCTCACCCCCACATCGATTATGTATTCCGCCACCTTATTCCCATCTGCATCTACCTGCTCTGCATGATCATCAACATCGTCGGCATCCGACTGGCCCTGCAAGCCGAAGAACTGCCGGGCAGCCTCATCCGCATCGCTCCCCTCTACCAAGGCAAGATCTACCTCACCGACCTTCCTTCGTCCGTCTGGGACCTGCCCCTTACGACTACATTGCTCGGCCCCTCCTCGGCCATTGACCGGAAAGCCCGGAAACTGGTACGGAAAAATATCGCTGCTCCCCATAGAGCTCCCCGTCTGCTGCTGCGCCACTGGACCGACGAAACCAGCGGTGCCCACCGACGGCCGGTCTCGGTCTATATCTATCCGCTCCACCGTGCAGATGAGCTGCGGACGGAAAAAGGCCGGTTTTTCACGTTCGAAGAAATCAAACAACAACCTTCCGACTTCAGCCCCTCCCTGCTGAAAGAACTGGAGCACCTGCAGATGGCAGCGGAAGTCTGGAATGAATATGAAACACCTGAACATCCATGATACGTCCTGTCTCCCCCTCTGATGCCGCTGCCATTGCAGCCATCTACAACTACTACATTCAACATACCACCATCACGTTCGAGACGGAACCCGTCAGTGAAGCGGAAATGCGCCAGCGCATCGAATCGATTGCTGCCGGCTACCCCTACCTCGTGGAAGAAACCGACGGCTGCATTACCGGCTATTGCTATGCCCACCGCTGGAAAGAAAAAGAAGCCTACCGCCTCACGGCCGAAACCACCATTTATGTCCGTCCTGACCACCATCGCCAAGGCTGCGGACGCCGGCTGCTGGCGGCCCTCCTCGAAGCCTGCCGCACGCAAGGACTGCACAGCCTGGTGGCCTGCATCACCGTGCCCAACGAAGCCAGCGTCTGCCTGCACCGCACATTCGGATTCCAGCAGGTGTCCCGTTTTGCGGAGGTAGGACGGAAATTCGGACAGTGGTTGGACATCTACGACTTCGAGTGCATCCTCTAAGGATATTCCTCTTCAAACGATATTGAATATCGACGGGTCCCTATGACGCGAAGAACCCGTCGATGAAGCCTCATCGACGGGTTCTTGCCGGCTTCAGGAAGAAGCCCTATCTATGAAGAAAAATATCACTTGCAGCCGGAGCAACGCGGCTTGATCTGCTTGAAGAAGTCATTGCCCTTGTTGTCCACCAGGATGAAGGCCGGGAAGTTCTCCACTTCAATCTTCCAGATGGCTTCCATGCCCAGTTCGGGATATTCCACACATTCGATACTCTTGATGTTGTTCTGTGCCAGGATAGCGGCAGGACCACCGATCGAGCCGAGGTAGAAACCGCCGTGCTTCTTGCAGGCATCCGTTACCGCCTGGCTGCGGTTACCCTTTGCCAACATAATCATGCTACCACCATGAGCCTGGAACAAGTCCACATACGGGTCCATACGTCCGGCCGTCGTGGGTCCCATCGAACCGCAAGCCATTCCGGCAGGTGTCTTGGCAGGACCGGCATAGTAGATGGGATGATCCTTGATGTACTGCGGCAGTTCTTCACCACGGTCCAGACGCTCCTTCAGCTTGGCATGAGCGATGTCACGGCCTACGATAATCGTTCCGTTAAGCGACAGACGGGTAGCTACGGGATACTTGTCGAGTTCGGCCAGGATTTCCGGCATCGGACGGTTCAGGTCGATCTTCACGGCATTGCCTTCGCCAGCCTGACGCAATTCTTCCGGAATCAGTTCACCCGGGTTGGCATCCAGCTTCTCGATCCAGATACCGTCCTTGTTGATCTTGCACTTCACGTTGCGGTCGGCCGAGCAGGATACGCCCAAGCCTACAGGGCAGGAAGCGCCATGACGCGGCAGACGGATGATGCGGACATCGAGTGCGTAATACTTGCCGCCGAACTGTGCGCCCAGGCCGATGCGGAGTGCTTCTTCCAGTACCTGCTTTTCGAGTTCCACATCGCGGAAAGCACGGCCACCGGCGTTACCCGTAGTCGGCAGGTTATCGTAATAGTGTGTAGAAGCCAGCTTCACGGTCAGCAGGTTCTTTTCAGCCGACGTACCGCCGATGACAAATGCAATATGATAAGGAGGACAAGCGGCTGTACCCAGTGTCTTCATCTTCTCTACAAGGAAGGGAACCAGTGTGCCGGGATTCAGGATAGCCTTGGTCTCCTGATACAGATAGGTCTTGTTGGCCGAACCGCCACCCTTCGTCACACACAGGAAGCGGTATTCCATTCCTTCGGTAGCTTCGAGGTCAATCTGAGCGGGCAGGTTGCAACGGGTATTCACTTCGTCGTACATGCTCAGCGGAGCATTCTGCGAATAGCGGAGGTTGTTCTCGGTATAGGTCTTGAAAACACCCAACGAAAGCGCTTCCTCATCGCAATAGCCGGTCCATACCTGCTGGCCCTTTTCGCCGTGGATGATGGCCGTACCGGTATCCTGGCAGAAAGGCAGTACGCCCTTGGCTGCCACTTCGGCATTGCGCAAGAAGGTCAGTGCCACATACTTGTCGTTGTCGCTGGCTTCCGGATCGTGCAGGATCTTAGCTACCTGTTCGTTGTGCTCACGGCGCAGCATGAACGACACATCGTGGAAAGCAGCGTTGGCCATAGCGGTCAGACCTTCCTTCTCAATCTTCAAGATGGGTTTTCCTTCGAACTCACTCACGGAGACATAGTCTTTCGTAAGCAGATAATATTCAGTCGTATCTTCCCCGTGCTCGAACATGGGCTGATACTTGAAATCGGGTGTTGCCATAAATACTTCTTTTGTTTAAATGGTTAGTTATCGTTGGAAGCAAAGTTACAAAGATATTTTGAAAATCCGACAGAATACGGGGATAAAGATAGGACGATAGCCGCAAAAATTCTCATCTCCCAGGTTTGGCCACTCCTGTCTCCGTATCCTTCAATCGGTCTGTGTCCCGCTCCAGCCCCTTGAACGAACGTCCTTTTGACAACGTCCAGGTCAGTTTGATGCCGATGGCACTCGACGTGTCGCGGTTGCTTACGACCAGGAACTTATGGACGAGTTGATTGTAATTTTCCACATCTTCCACCTTGCCGTTGCGTTTGAACGGGTTCTGGCAGAAGAGGCCGGCGGCGAGTCTTTTTATCCTGTAGGATGCCGAGAGATAAGAGGAAAGAATGTTGCGTGCCTCGTATTCGCTCTCCATAAAGTGGAAACCGTTGTCCATGTTCGCCATCAAGGTCCAGTTGCCTAGCCAGGCCGTCAGCCCCAGCTGGAAGTTAAAGGAAGTCAGCCGGTGGCTGTAGTCCTGTCCGTCGTTGACGATGTGCAACATCTCTGCCGAGAGATAGGCATTGAGATGTTTCGGGACGATGTCACAGGAGGTGTAGTTCTGCAGCAGGAGGAAATCGATGCGACGGCCTTCAAGATAGGTCACGGCAAAGCGGCTGTCGTCCGTGCGGTATATATGCTGCATGGCAGGATGGGCATTGTGGCGGAAGAAGGCCATCAGCCGGTTGTACAGTCGCGGTGACTGGTAGCTGAGGGACAGGGTGTGCTCGTCGCGTCTCGCCATGATGAGGTTCGGATTGCCCACCGAATATTCCATCTCGTTGGTCATGATGGACATACTGCTCATGTTCTGCAGCCGGGACGGAGCAGGAGCGGTGGTAAAAGTATAGTCGAGCCTGACATGTTGGGAAACCGGCAGGGAAAGGTTCAGTTTCGGACGCAGCCACAGCTTGTCGTAACTGATCTCCCCCTGACGATAGTACTCACGGGTAAGGTCCACACCGGCCATATATCCTATCTTCCCTAACGAGCCTTTCAGCTGCACGAAAGACTGGAGGCTGCCCGAATGGATCTGCGACACTTGTGTGGCATCTCCCGAATAGTCGTTGTCGATGTATTTCTGGTGGTAGCGAGCGCCTGCGGAAAGTGTGAAGGGCTTCATGCGGTTCTCATAGATTGCCTCCGACCGGAGCGACCACGCCTTGCCGAGCGTGCTATATCCAAAGGTATCTTTGTCCGACGCAAACCGGTATGTATAGTCGGTATGTGTATGTGCTACGGAGGCATTGGCCACGATGGTCTGTTGGTTGCCGATACCGGTCTTCCCATACAGGTCGATCCAGGGACTAACCACCTTCTCCGTGTTGTCGGTGGTCTCACGGAGGTTTCTTCCGTCGGGATAGGTCACATCGGTCTCTTTGTGGTTGCGCGGACTGTCTGCTATGGAAGTAGAGAGGGTGGCGAGAAAAGCGTTCTCCGCGTTGACCCTGCTGTATCTCGCCTGCAGGTGATGGTCAGTGTTCCGATGGAGGATGTCGTAGGTGTTTCTCGCCACCTGGTACGAGGTGCCCTCCTCCATGAGGTAGCGGGTCTGCGCCTCCATGCTATAGCCATCGGAACGGCTGTATGCCCCCGAATAGTTCAGCAGCACTTCATGGTTCCCATTGTTTATCTTTGTATAGGCATTGCCTCTCGCCATGCTCGCCTTGGGCACATACGTACCGCTGGCCCCGACGACATAGCCTCCTGATGCCTTGCGCGTGATGATATTGATCACGATGCCGACACCATCGCCATAGCGCACGCCCGGACGGTCGATCAACTCCACCTTCTCCACTTCCTTAGGCTGCAGCGACTGCATGTCGGCAGCCGATGCCACCACATCATTGATTCTCACCTGTACGCTACCTATGAGCGAGCTGGTGGCAACGATGCTCTCGTTGACATCGTCCACCTTGACATTGGGCAGCGGCAGCATCCTCAGCAAATGGTAACCCGACGATGCCGATTGGGCCATTTCTTCCGAAGGGAAAATCAGCTGGCCGTCGGTACGGCTGACGACCCGTGCTCCTCTTATCACTACTTCCTGCAGTTGTGCACTGTTGTTCAGGGCATCGTCCTGCGCTTTCAATCCCAGTGCTATCGACCAGCCCAACCCTACTAAAAACCATGTTTTCTTCATCTTTTGCAATTCCTTTTTTAATCGTTATTCCAGGGACAAGTGTCTTGTGTCCGGAATGCAAAAGTAACGTAGGGGGATAAAGCAGCCTCAAAAAGAAACTGACATTTGTCTGACAATCCATAAAAGTCAGTCAAATGTCAGTTTTCCCGTCCCACTGCTGGTTATCGGCAAGCATTCTGTTTCTTTCTCAGTTCATAGTTTTTCCCTCTTTCCGACGTTATTTCCCAGTCGGACGATGCGTGCAGTTCGTTCCTAAGCCGGCGTATCGTGGTATAAAGCGTCTCTGCGGCATTGTCCTTGTTGGGCCATAGCGCATCGCAAATCTCCTGTTTGGTCAGTCTGTGGCCGGGGGCCTTCATGAACATCTCCATCAGCTGTTCCTGCATCGGAGTGAGGTGGAGCGGCATGACGGGCATCTCTACCGCCGCTGCCTTTCTTTTCTTGATAGAGAGCAGCAGGGAAAGGAAGGTTCCCAGACCGAACAGCAAGGAAAGACGCTGGTCGGACAGGCTCCACACAAAAGCTACAGAGCAGTCGGCCCTTCCTTCCATCCTTACCTCAAAATCATCGTCATCGGGTGTGATGTGGTAGGCGATAAAAGCTTTGGAGCGCAAAGCCTCTGTCTTAATATGCTGCTGAAAGATGGGGTCATCAATGGTCAGCACCTTGCCCTCGACAGCAGGAGAAGACGATGTCAACAAGCGATAGGCCTTTATGGAGTCCTGTTTCATCCGCTCATAGCCTCTATCCTTTATCGTCAACGAAAGTGCCTGAATCAAATCGGCATCCAAACACCGTTGGGCCCTATCATAACTGGCCACACTGCTTATGATGGTCATCACCAGCAGCAGGAAAAATACAATCAACGGAAGCTTACTCATGACTATCCTTTATTTATCTTACCATAAAGCCAACTTGTGTCTAAAAATTTATTCTGTGTAGAGCGGTGATGCCTGCACGAACGAGAAAGTGTCAAATATATCTCCGGCAGTCACGCCTATCTGCACCTTTCGCACAAAGCTGTGGTTAGGAACGAAAATGACTTTCAACGAGTCACCTTGTGCCGTCACGTCGCACCACTCGTCCGTATAGTGATGATAATCCCGCTGACTTTCCTGCGAGTCGAAACGGTCGTACGAGTGCCACACCTGGCCATTCTGTTCAAATCGGTGGTCTGCCATCCATATTGACGAGTAGTTCTTACAATGGAACACAAACTCCCCTCCTTCTATAGGAACCAGATAGTAGGACATAGAGCTTCCCTCATACACCACCTGCCGATACGTGGTCTTTTTCCACTTCATCTTTTCCCAAGCTCCGTCTAATACTTCTGATTGACAAGCATATAAGACAGACAGAAGTGCTACTGTGCATAAGAGCCAAAAATAACGCAAAAATCGAGCTATTGCCATAAACTTTTCATTGATTAAAATGGTTAGATACGATTGGAAGCAAAGTTACAACATTTCTGTAGGATTCCAACAAAACAAATGAAAAACCAATGGTTGACCGAACATCTTTTCACAACAGCCATAGATACTTCTTGACGAAAATAGCCGTTTTCATCTATGGCTTCCAGTCCACCCCTTGCCTGATGACAGCCACAGACTTCCCATGTCCTCCGACAACAAGGTTCAAATAGCCATTCAAGGGTGTTCGAGAAGGGTTTGAACACCGCTCGAACACCCCTGAATCAGAAAGAGAGACAGCTACTGCGCTGCCTTCCACAATCCGTGGAGGTTGCAATACTCGCGCACAACTACCACGGGAGATGTGGTCTTGAAATGCGCCACCGGACGGTCACCGGGTTTCAACCGGCAACGCTGCACGCCGCATTCGGTCAGCAGTTCTATCCATTCAATGTAATGCTCTTTCAGCATGGGATGTTCCACACTGCCTACAGCGACACGATAACCGCCTTCTTCCGGTTCCACTACCGGTACATGTTTCTCACGGGCTGCATCCACGGTATTTTCTTCCAGCCGTTGCATCGGTTGCCCACAGCAATGCAGTTCACCGGCACCGGCGTGTACGACCTCTACCATATTGCCGCAGACTGCGCAACGGTAAATCTCTGTTTGTTTCGTCATAATAACCTCCTTTTTCTATATGGGTGATGAATGAATAGTGTCAAATCTTATCATAAAAACAATCGGACTCTTCATAATGTTCGGAGATTTTTTTTACCTTTGTCCCTAGCAGATTAGCCTAGCATACCGATAACTTACCCACCATCACAACAGACATGAAAAAAGCTTTATGGATGATGTGGCTGGCCGTAGCGGCCGCCCTCACGTTGTCTTTACCGTCCTGCTCCGACGACGACCATCAGACAGGTGCCGAAGAACTCACAACACCGGCAGCAGCTATCGTGAACCGTACGGAATGTAGCGGTTTCTGGCGGTATGACTTTACCTATGGAACCGTGGATACAGACGGGAAGACCCCTATCACACTGTCAGCCGCCATCTTTATGACACCCGATGTGCACGACAAGCGTATCCAGGCAAAAGGATGCGGCCTGATTAACCACTACACCATCACCGACGACGAGCAGCGTCCCACTAATGTAACCAATGGCCTGACATTGGAGGGCGCACTGGCCAACACCCACTATATCATGATAGAGTCGGACGGTTTCGGATTCGGTATCGACGCACTGCATAACCAAAGGTACCTGCAGGGCAGGGCTACGGCCCGTGTGAACATCGACGCATTCCTCGCAGGCCGCCAGCTGCTGAAAGAGGAAGGCTTTGAGTTCGGCGACGTGACCCTCAATCTCGGCTATTCCCAGGGAGGTCATTCCGGGATGTGGGTGAACCGCCTGGTGGCAGAGGGCTATCGCAGCGACGAGCTGCCCAAGATTGACTATTGCATCATCGGAGGCGGATCTTACGACATGTATTCGCATTACCGGTATCTGGTAGCACAGAACCTGTCTCAATATCCCGTAGCCCAGCCGCTTATTCTCAGTGGCATGATAGATGCCAGCGGATATAAAGTACAGTACGAAGACATCTTCGATGACGGCTTAGTGCCGTACCTGCCCGAACTGTTCGACACCAAACAGCACGACACCGACTACATCAACGACTTCATATACGACCACTATGATGCCTCCAAGGAGCAGGGGCTACCCATCGACAAGATAATGAAACCAGCCTTCTTCGATGAGAAAAGCGAGCCGATGAAAGAAATTATCTACCAACTGAAACAGAACTCGCTCGTGTATGACACATGGATGCCGAGCAAGACCGACCGTATCACATTTGTCCATGCACGAACAGACGAAGTGGTTCCCTTCCTCAACCAAGAGAAGATGGCGGATTTTCTGCTCGCCAACGATTACACCGCCTTCGACATAGATGACAGTTCGAAGAGTTTGCACACGAGCACCGCCTTTTACTATGCACTGAAGGCAGTCACCTGCCTAAGTACATTTGTACCGGCAGGCACAAGGAACGCGAAAGAATGAACCGGCCAGGACCATTCCTTCCACATTCCTATTTCAGTTCCCGCAACAATGCGTCCACCCCTGGGAAACCCAGAAAACGGCGGGTGATTTCCCCTTCGGGTGACACAATCAGATAAGAAGGGATGCGGTCTACCTGCACCGACCGGCAGAAATCCGTCCACTGCGACTCGGTGAGCCGATAATGCACGCCCGGAATCTTCTTCAGGCTCTCCCGCCACACCATTTCGGGCGAAGAGGCACCCGTGACATAGAGAAAGACAACCTTGCCATTCAACTGCTGCTTGAGCGGACGCATCAACGGCAATGCTTTCCGACAAGGGCCGCACCACGTGGCCCAACAATCGACCAGTACTTTCTGACCGCGATACGGTGCAAGCAGCCGCCGCAATACATCCTCCCCCGATACATCGGTCGGCAATTGCTCCATCACCGGATCAGCCATCGCCCCCACCTGATGCCGCATCGCCTCACGCAGTTGCAACTTTTGCTCGGTATAAGCCGTCCATACCTGCTCCGACAACGCCGCCCGCATACGCAACCATGCTTCCGGCACACGACCGACAGCTAACTGCTCGTTGGCTGCAGCGGCAGCACCATCGAACCAGCACTTCCGCATTTTCTTCCATTCCGGACAGGCATCCGGAACTGCCGACATAGAGATATGGGGCAGATGGAGATAGACAGTCAACTCCTTGTCGGGCACCAACAGCAACGGCAACGAAGCCCGGTTAAGGTACAATCGTACCGTATCGGGACACGGCAACAGCATTTCTACATGAAACGAACCGTCCGAACGGAGAGCTATGGACTGACGCACCGGATCAGCAGACCGCCCATCGTGATAGACCAGACTGGCATCCACCTCCATCATCGATGCATCGTAGCCCAACAGGTAGCCATTGAGCATTCCCCTGCCGGGGGCTGCCGACATTTTCGAAAGCGGTTCCTCCGCTATCCGAGAGGGCTCTGCCTGCAGGAAATCCGGAAGATAGACGTATGGTTCGGCAGCATTGAGCTGTAGTCCCCAGATGGTCCAGCCGGCATCCCCCTCAACGACATCAAACGAATGGATGCCTTCGGGAAGCGGCTCAAACGACAGCGTCGCTTTCAGCCGCCCTGATGCAGGAAAACGCCGGGAGTCATCTGCTGTCCCAATGGGGATGTCTGCCTCCCGCAGGCTGCACACCTGAAGCGGTGTCCGCAAACAGGTATTCCATGAAAGGACCACAGCCGTTCCAGCATCGCCGTACAGTTCCACATCCAATTGCGTATGGGCAGCCGTACTGACAATTCGCTGCACGACCATCCTCGACGTGTTCGAGGTGATAAAGCAAGGATACACGGTCTCTTTTTTATAGGAAGCAGCAGCCGACAGCGGCCACTTCCATAAAAAGAGAAAGAAAAAGAAAAAAAACGATAGTTTGTTCGTCATTGTTTTCTTTTACATCTGTTATTTTCCCAGCCGTTCCAGCAGTTCGTTGCCTAATGCCGTCTTGACTCGGATATGGTCGAGCACCGCCGTCACGAATGGATTCGCCTCGAATACCCCGCGCACCTGCTCGAAGTCCTGCTCTTGTTCCTTCCGGCTGCCGTCGGCACCGAAGCCGGTCATGGAAGTCAGCGAGAATTCCTTCTTGGCATCCTCATATACCAGCTTGTCCAGTTCCACCACGGCCTCCTGCCAGCGACGGACAATGGCGGCAATATCCGCAGCCGTTATCGTCTCTGCCTGCAGTCCGTAGAAGTCCAGCATCTGGGCATACGCCCATGTCCATTCGTAGGTATAATAGTTGGCATGCATCTCGATGAAGCGTTCATGAATCCCCTCCACATCGGTCAGCCGTCCACTTTCGATATCGTCCATCAGCCGTTCGATTTCCGTCTTGGGCGCAATGAGTCCGGAGATGTCCACCCACTCGCCCGTTCCTACCGGAGTGTCGGGACGCAGACGGGCACGGATGGCCTCATCGTCCGGCAGCGACAAGTCTTCCAGGCGCTTGATGACCGAATTGCCCAAGAACTTATGGATCGCCGTCTCGTAGAAACGAATGCCCTTGTTGAGGGCCTGGTTCTTGATTTTCGCACTCTGGTAAGAATAGATTTCAGAGGTTTCCCCTGACACTCGCGCCAGCTCCTTCAGAATGGCACGCCCCTTCATCATCTTCTGGATGGTATAAGGGCTGAGCAGATTATAGTTGATCTGGTCCAGACGGTCGGGGTCGCTGCGGCGGTCCCGCTTCGGCCATTTCTGTGCATCGCGGATGGTCCCCACACTGCGCAGGTTCACGCCCGGCACCAGATAGGTCGTGTTCTTTTCCTCAATCAAGTACGAGAAAGGAAGGTCGGACGTATCAGGATGGTTGACATGGCGGCCCATCACCAACGAAAAGGCCCCGATGCGGGCCGGCCATAGGATATAGGAATCGGAGGTGGTCTTTGCCCCACGCTCCAGTGCCCCCTGGTGGATGGGGCCCAGCTTGTACATGTGATTGCTCTGGTTCGATCCCGAACCGGCGTTCATGAACGAGAACATGCCGGCAATGAGCAAGGTCGATTTATGGTGGGTCACAGTGAAAGGACCGGCAAAGATGGCACAAGCCTCGCCGTTTTCTTCCTGGCAGTTGCTGAAAAACAAGGAGTCGGAAGCCGAGTAGCCATGCCCCATGTGGCACGCCTGTCCCACAAAGCAACGGGTCAGGCAGGTACTGTCCTCAACACTGGAACCGCTGGACAGGATGAAGTCATCGCACACCACGCCGTACCCCACATGCACCGGTGCCGAAAGGTTACTGTTGATGGTACCGTTCTTGAGCCGTCCCACCCCTTCTATCTGGCAATAGTCACCGATACGCACGTTCTTGATGTAGCCGGCATTGACAATGGTGACATGACGGCCCACTGTTCCCCGCTCCGACGAACAGCTGTCCGCATACGCCTCAATGATGCGCTTCATGGCTTCTATCAGCCGGGGACGGTGGCGATACAGCGCCATGATGTAAGCCTGATGAGCAGAGAGGCGGTCGTGCATCATCACTTCGCGTCCTCCCGTCTCGTTCAGCACCGACACTTCGGTACCGTTGCCGAAACGGCTCGTGCCGTCGGTCAGCAAAATGTCGATATTGTCGATAAACGTAGCTTCACCAATCGTATAGTTAGCGATGTAATTCTTCACATTCTCTATACAGCAGTTGTCCCCCACATCCACGTTATGGAGCGTAGCATAGCGGATGCCTGCATGGCGTTTCACTCCGCCACACAAGCAGAACTCTTTCTGGAATACCCCCAGACGGATGCACCCGGAGAAATGGACGTGGTGAAGATAATCGGGTACGAACTCTTCTGCTACCTGGACATTCGCCCAGTCGTCCGCCACACACATCTGCTGCTGCAGTACCTCTATCTCTGCAGCTGTCAATTTACGATAGTCACTCATCTTTCTTCTTCGTCGTATGTCTGATACAGAAAATCATTGTAAGGATACTTCTGCACATGCAGTTCCCTTACCTTTTTATATACACGCTCCTTCAGCTGGTCGATATTGGTCTTGTTGACAGCAGAAATGAACAGACAGTTCTCGTTCATCTTTGCCATCCATGTCTTCATCAGCTCGTCTAGAGTAATGTTTTCCTTCGTTTTGGGTGTCAGGTCATCGGGAGCCTTTTCCACGTAGGTATAGGCATCTATCTTGTTGAACACGATCATCGTCGGCTTTCCGACAGCACCAAGATCCGCAATGGTCTTGTCCACCACCTTGATCTGTTCCTCAAAGTCAGGATGCGAAATATCGACTACATGAAGCAACAAATCGGCCTCGCGCACCTCGTCCAATGTCGACTTGAAGGAATCCACCAGGTCGGTAGGCAGCTTACGGATAAAGCCGACAGTATCGGAAAGCAGGAACGGCAGGTTCTCGATAATGACCTTGCGCACGGTCGTATCGAGCGTGGCAAACAGTTTGTTCTCGGCAAACACCTCGCTCTTGGCCAGTAGGTTCATCAAGGTAGACTTGCCCACATTCGTATAGCCCACCAGTGCGACACGGATCAACCGTCCGCGGTTCTTCCTCTGGGTCGACTTCTGTGTATCGATATCAGCCAGCCGCTGCTTGAGCAAAGCCATGCGGTTCAAGATGATACGTCGGTCCATTTCCAACTGTGTTTCACCCGGTCCGCGCAAGCCCACGGAACCTTTACCTCCACCGGCTCCGGAGCCGCCTCCCTGACGTTCCAGGTGCGTCCACAACCGTTGCAGGCGAGGCAACATATACTTGTACTGCGCCAGTTCCACCTGTGTCTTGGCATTGGCGGTCTGGGCACGCATGGCAAAGATATCGAGAATCAGCGAAGTGCGATCCAGAATCTTCACCTTCAGTTCGTTCTCGATGTTCCGTATCTGTTTGGCCGAGAGTTCGTCATCGAAAATCACCATTCCGATTTCCGTGTCCTTTTCCTCGTTCTGTACTTCCAAATATTGTCTGATTTCCTGCAACTTGCCTTTTCCTACGTAGGTCACGGAATTGGGAGTGTCGAGCTTTTGGGTGAAGCGCTTCACCACTTCCGCCCCGGCCGTCTCCGCCAGGAAAGCCAGTTCGTCGAGGTATTCGTTGGTCTTACGTTCGTCTTGCGTCTGGGTAATCAACCCCACCAGCACAGCCTTTTCGGTCTGCGCTTCAGAAATAACAAATTCTTTCATTGTCAGTTTGGCTTCTTAATGATAGTCAGCGGGCAAAGATAGGAAAAATCTTTGTAAAACAAACGCAGGGGCATAGAGAATTATAGAAGTCACTCTATAAAAGCTCTATGCCCCTGTTTCAAGGTAGCCCAGCTATCGCTTTCTCAGAAATCAATAGCCCGGGTTCTGTACGATAGCACTGTTGTAGTCGATTTCGCGCTGCGGAATCGGCAGGATGGTGCGGTAGTCATCGTAGTTGATGTCTTTCTCGCCACTTGCCTGGTCGGCGTGTACGCTCTTCTTGTTGCGCCAGTAGCAGAAGGTGTATTGGTTCTCGGCGAAGAGCTCTACACGGTACTCCCACAGGACATCGTCGATGGTGACGGTGGCCACATCCGTATAACCGTCGATACGGTTCTGGCGCAGCGTGTTGATGTAACCGGCGGCCTTTGCGGCATCGCCCGTCTTGACAGCAGCTTCGGCGGCCATCAGATAGACCTCAGACAGACGGATGATTTTCGGGTTGTTCACGTAGAGGGAGCCTTCACGTCCGGGATACTTGGCGGGGTAGTAGCCTGCCGCACGGCCGTAGCTGGCGTCGTTCTGGTCTTTGATGAGCTGGCCGCGGACATCCTCCGGATGTGCCATCAGGTAGGTGAAGAGTTCGCCGGTCTCGTTAAATCCACATTCGGGGTAGCCGTTGGCATCGCAGTAATAACCGCAAGAGTTACGCTGTGCGTTGTAATTCGGCGTGACGCTCAGCTCAAACAACGACTCGGAGGTGTAAGCCTGTCCCCAGACTTCCGCATACTTGTCTTTGTTGTACAAGGAGTACGCGGTGGCACCTGTGATGACATCGTTTGCATCTTGCAGCGCTTGTGCGTCCTTGCCCCAGTACAGGTAAGCACGGGCACGCAGGGCCAAGGCTGACCAGTAGTTCAGGTAACCGTTGTTCTTCTTCTTGCTGATATAGTCCAAGGCAGCGGTCAGGTCGTCCGTAATCTGCTTGTAGGTCTCGTCAAGCGTGGAACGGCTAATCTTGCAGTCGATGGGCAACACCTGGTTCGAGAGCACCAGTCCGCTGTTGGCAGCGTTCTTGTCGCCAACAGTGGTCGGGATGGCACAGAACATGCGGGCCAGATCGAAGTGCAACAGTCCTCTCCAGGCCAGCAGCTGTCCGCGCAGGTCGTTCACCGTGGCCTCGTTACTGGAGGCGTTGGTAATATTTCCGTTCTCGATGGCAGCCAGTGCCTGATTGACGTTGGCCAGTGCCTTGTAGTACATTTCGTAGGCTACTTTCGGCAGTTCATGGTTCTTGTCGAGGGTGTATTGGGCAATCGGAGCACTTTGTCCATAATTGTACTTAATGGCAAAGTCATTGCCACGCAAGTCGGCATAGATGGCGTATTCGGCGCTGTAGGTCATCCGGTCTTCCGACATCAGATAACCAATACCATTGACGGCGTTTTCCAAATCGAATACCGTGGTGACGGCACCGTCAACAGGCAAGGAGGTTGACGGAGTCTTGTCCAGGAAGTCGCTGCAAGAAGTCATCGCCATTCCTGCAACCAGTCCTAAAGTCAAATATATCTTTTTCATCTTGTAATCTTCACTTGTTTTATATTATAATTCGAAATTCAGGCCAAACACAAACGACTTGGTCGGCGGGGTGTCGGTCTGGCGGTAACCGTTGATGTCCACATCCGGGTCAATGTTGTCCGTTGCGCAATAGATCAGGAACGGATTGGTGGCCTTGAAGAATACGCGCAGGTTATTGACCAGCTTCTTCGATACGGGCACTTTGTAACCCAGCGTGATGTCGCGCATACGGATGTTGTCCGTAGAACGGATGGTACGCGAAGAGAAACGATCGGAACGGTAGGGGTTACCATAGATAGGTTTCGGGAAGTCCACTACGTCGCCCGGCTGCTTCCAGTAGTTGCCTGCCACTTCCTGGCTGACGTTGAAGGAGCCCATGCGGAAACCGTCGGAGAAGGTCAGGAAGTAGCCCGGATAGTCGAACAGGCTGGCACCGGTCTGGAACGATACCATGAACGAAAGGTCGAAGTTCTTGTAGGTGAAGCGGTTGGTCATACCGCCCATCCAGTCGGGAACGGCCTTGCCCACAATGCCCTTGCCGGCCTTGCTGTAGTAGTTGGTCACGCCCTTCGAGTGGTCGGTGGGATCTACCCAGAACTCACCCAGACCCGTTTCGGGGTTGACACCTACCCATTCCGGCAGGTAGAAGGTGTGCATGGACTCGCCTTCGCGCAGCAGGTACATGTTACCGTCGCCGTACTGCACGTCATCGCCGTTGGGGAGCTTGCTCACCTCAATCTTCTGGTTCGTGAAGTTGAAGTCGGTGCTCCAGGTGAAGTCGCGGTTCATGATGTTCTGCGTGCTGATGGTGAACTCGATGCCCGAGTTCTTCATCTCACCCAGGTTCTGCCAGCGGCTGCTGAAGCCGGCCACGTAGGAAGTCGGGGTCTTGAACAGCAGGTCGGTGGTCTTCTTGTTGTAGTATTCAGCGGTCAGGTTGATGCGTCCGAAGAGGTTCCAGTCGATACCGATGTTCAGGTTCTTCGACTTTTCCCAGCTCAGCTCGTTGTTGGTCGGCACGCTCCAGTACATAGCGGGGTTGGTGCCATAGCCGCCGGTGGTGGAGTACTGTCCCATGTAGCCGAAGTAATCGGTGGGCAAGTTACCGTTCGTACCATACGACACGCGAAGCTTCAGGTTATTGAAGAGGGCGTTGTCCTTCAGGAACTCTTCGCCCGAGATGCGCCAGGCACCCGATACCGACCAGAAGGAGGCCCAACGGTTGTCGGCAGCCAGACGGGAAGAACCGTCCCGGCGGAAACTGGCAGATACATAATACTTATCGGCGAAGTCGTAGTTCAAGTTGGCGAGGTAAGACATGATGGCTGCCTCGTACACGCTACTGCTGGTGCTGTAGGACTGTCCGTTAGCCAATTCCGGCAGCTTGTCGGTGCCGTAGCTCTTAGCGGAAGCGTACATGTAGCTACGCGAGCGGTCTTCTACTTCATAACCCAACAGCGCATTCAGCGAGTGGTCGCCGAAGGAATTGTTATAGTTCAGGGTGGTCGATGAGGTCAGCACCTTGTTGGTGTAGTTGTAGTGAGCACCCAAACCGCCGAGGGATTCACCGTTCACGCTCTGCGGTGCCCAGAACTCCTTCTCCTTACTGTTCATGTAGTCATAACCCAGGATGGTGCGGGCCGAGAAGTTCCACGGCAGGGTCACGGTAGCCTCGAAGTTGGTCAGACTACGCATCAAGTCCGAGTTGACCGTTTCAGCATACTGGCCGGTGGCCTGGCCCAACATCAAGTTCGGGTTGGAAATCTTACCCATGCCCGCATAGGGGTTGTACGAGCCGTCCTCCAGTGTCACGGGTGCCGTGGGGTCCATCGATGCCATGATGGACAACGGAGCGGTGGTGCCAAAGCCCTGTGCCTGGTCGTTCTGGTCACGGAAGCCCTGGGTGCCAGTGAACGAAATCATCTGCTTCACACCTACCTTCAGCCACTTGTTGACTTCGTGGTCCAGGTTCAGGCGGCCGCTGTAGCGTTCGAACTCGCTGCCTTTCACGATACCCTTCACCTTGTTGTAGCCGAAGCTGGTGAAGAAGCGGGTCTTGTCCGATCCGCCGTTAATGCTCACCTGGTGGTTGGTGGTGAATCCGTTGCGATACACTTCCTTCTTCCAGTTAGTGTCGGTCGTTCCGTTGTAGTCGTAGAAGAAATCGGGAGTCACCTTGTCTGCAAACTCAGCAGAGTTGGCGGCGAAGACACCGTTAGCAACTTCCAGGTCGCCATATACCTCCGAATAGTTCTTCAGGGCGTTCCAGTAGTATTCCTTCATCTGCGATGCGTTCATCATGTTCCACTGACTGCCTACGGCAATGTTGGTCCATCCCGTCTCCATGTCGTAGGAAACGCGGGTTTTCCCTTCCTTACCGGTCTTGGTCGTGATGATGATGACACCGTTGGCGGCGCGTGAGCCGTAGAGTGACGATGCGGCGGCATCCTTCAGCACGGTGAGGCTTTCAATATCGTCGGGGTTAATGGACGCGAGGATAGAGGTCGATTTCAAGCCGGAGCTCATGTCGTTGTTGACAATGGGCACACCGTCCACTACATACAGGGGCTGGGTGGAACCATTGATAGAACCGATACCACGAATCAGGATATTCTGGTCAGCACCTGGGTCACCGGTAGAACCTCCGACACGCACACCGGCCATTTTACCGTCGAGCGACTTCACCAACGAAGTCTTCTGCGCATTGATTTCACCCGCTTTCATTGCAGTAGCCGAACCTGTGAACGAAGACTTCTTGGCCGTACCATAAGCCACTACCATTACCTCGTCAATCATCTCTGACTCAGGCTTCAATACTACATTCAGCACCTGCTGTGCCTTCACTTCTTGCGTACGCATTCCGATGAATGAAATCATCAGAGTCTGCGCCGAACTTGGCACATTGGTTAATGTAAACTTACCATCCATGTCGGTAACAGTACCTATAGTCGTACCCTTTACCAAAATGGATGCTCCTACTACAGGCAAACCATCCTCTTCCGAAATGACTGTTCCAGTCACTTTCGAAATTTGAGCGTTTGCTAGACCAAAACCTATAAACAGGCAGGTCATGAACAGCATCAATTTTCTTTTCATAAAGACTCTCTTAAAGTTTAACTTAGAATGAATAGATAATAATTCCATTGTAATAACGGATGCAAAAATAGGAAAATTTAATCAAACAACAACAATAATACCATATAAAAGCACTTTTTTAATACCGGATTTAACAATCTGTTCAGTACAAACTTAAAAATTGATTGAAAATGAGAAAGATTTACTACCGGTTAGTCTACAACCGAAAGAAAAAACTGAATGCACGAGGTACGGCATTAGTGCAGGTAGAAGCTTATTTAGACAAGAAAAAGGCGTATTTTTCAACGGGAATCTATGTACTACCCTCGCAATGGGATGCTCAAAAAGCAAAAATTGTACGACATCCTAACGAGGAAGCTCTTAATCGTTTCCTGCAAGAACTTCTGATGACTTATGAGCAGAAAGAATTATTGGCATGGAAGCAAGGGAAACAGATAGACCTGAACCTGTTCAAGACATCGAAACCCCCTAAAACTGAGTCGTTGGTGGGTATCGGTAGAAAATGGGTAGAAAATTCCAACTGCAAGGACAGCACTCGGAGGAACAAACAAACGACACTGAATCTGCTGGAAGCGTTCCGTTCGTCCGCCCAATTCGCGGACCTTTCCTATGAGTGGCTGACTGAATTCGAGCAATTCATGAGGAAACGGTCACTTTCCACCAATACCATCGCAAAACATCTCAAACAGTTACGGAGCCTAGTGAACGAAGCCATCCACTTCGGCATCCTGCCAGCAGATGCTTCGCCGTTCAGGAACTTCCGCATCAAGACAACCGCCACCCACTATGCCGTACTGATGCCAGAAGAGATGAGAAAGTTAGAGGAATTGCAACTGGCGAAGGCAAATACCTGCCTGCAACATACGCTGGATGCTTTCCTGTTTTGCTGCTACACCGGATTGCGCTATTCTGACTTTACCCATCAGCTCCCCACTAACCTGCACCAAAGCGGAGGACACATCTGGCTGATTTTTAGTTCTGTCAAGACCTCTATCGAATCAAAGATACCTCTCGACTTGATTTTTCAGGGAAAAGCACTGGCTATCATGAACAAATACGCCGGGAGAGAAAAGGAGTTCTTCAGCCTGCCCCCTAATTCGTTGGTGAACAAAAGGCTCAACCGATTGGGACGGCTGGCACATATCAATAAACATTTCTCCTTTCATTCGGCCCGTCATACAAATGCCACCTTATTAATATATATGGGAGCACAGATTACCACAGTGCAAAAACTGTTGGGACACCGGAATGTCAAGACGACCCAAGGGTATAGTGACGTACTGGCTGAAACGATTGTCAAGGACCTGCAAAACTGTAAGTTCTGAATATGTGCTCGAAACCGTCATATTATCATTAGAAGGAAGTCGATTGCGTGTAATGGGTGCGCCAATGGGTCCTACTCAAACGCATCCATCGCCGTCTTCCCAGGGCAATGTAAGTGTTTCCGTTTGCTCGCAGAAAAACAAACAACAGTATATTTGCAAGTCTGTCGGAATAGCTGTACCTTTACCTTCACAAAAAGACGATGTCGTACCCTCAAACAAACGGAGCTTTATGAACGGAACCTACAAACTGCTGCCTTATGGCATATCAGACTATATCCAGATAGTTCAGGAGTCTAAGTACATAGTGGACAAGACCAATTATCTTGAACGTATGGAGCGGGCAGGTCATTTCCTTTTCCTGATACGCCCCCGTCGCTTCGGCAAGAGCGTGTTCCTGTCCATGATGGAAGCCTACTACGACATTGAGAAGAAGGACCGGTTCGATGCCCTTTTCGGAGATACCTACGTGGGAACACACCCGACCGGACTC
>JALEPZ010000105.1 GCA_022767125.1 Phocaeicola plebeius | reverse complement strand
GGCATTCTGAACAATGACAAATCGCTTTCGGACAGTGTTTGGACCATCGCAAAACAACGAGTTTCGGAAAATCCGGATTTAAATTCGATTATTGTTCCGTACGAACTTTCATACGCGCTTAAATTTGGCAACAAGGAGGATGTTATTAACATTCTGGAACATTGTGAATCTGTCGATTCCATAAATGATAGGATTAAATTAAATGTAGCTGAAGCCTATTATAAAATTGGTGATGCTCGTAACGCCAAACGTGTTTTGGATGCAATACCCATTCAATCTAAATTTCGTTCATCTCTGAAATATTTGGCATTAACACCTGACATTTTGGAATTAAACGGAGATTTAGTCGGGGCATTGCAGGCATATAAAGATTTTTATGCGACCATTGACTCTATTCATCAGAATATCTTTTCACACGACTTGCTGTTTGCCGACAAAAAGCATCAGCTGGAGATTGACAATCTTATGGAGATTCGTGACAGGGACAGAATCATTTTTTACTCTCTTTGTGGTTTGCTGGCAATGGCACTGCTTGCTGGTTGGTTCTATTACCGCGGACATGTAAGAAGTCTGGAGGCAGCAAACCTAAAGTTGAGAATCGGGCAGTTGGAAAACGAGCGTGACAATCTGAAGGAACTTCAGGAAGAACAGTCGGAACTGGCAAAACCTGTTCAAGACGTTATCAAGATGCGATTAGACATGCTCAATAGTCTTTTGGCAAAAGAGATAACGAACAATAATGCCTACTCCAAGCCATACGACAAATGGATTGAGTCCATCCACAAGGACAAGGACGAGTTCATGAACACCACCCGACTGGTGTTCAAGGCCTCGCATCCAAAGTTTATTGAATATCTTGAGCAGCACGGATTGGACGAAGCCGAAATCAACTATGTGTGCCTGTATGCCATCGGTCTTCGTGGCAAGGAGGTGGGAGAATATATCCAGCTCAAACACCACTATCATATCAGTAGCGATGTCAGGAAAAAGCTCAATATGACCGAACATGATACAAACCTTGGGATATATATTCGCAATCTGATGAAGGGGCTATAAAAAGGGTATCATAGCAGACTTTTTGCCGTCTCTCAAACTTTCCGGTTTTATAACTTTATAATGCACTGATATAAAGCAGGCTAAAAATCCGCCCGTCAAACTTTTCATTTGCATACATACTTTATGGGTCGTAACTTTGCGCCAAATTAATACAGAGAAAGATATGAGAAAGAAAAGGTTTATAGTATTATTGGCCATTTGCTGCATGTCATTTGCTGCTGTCTATGCAGAAGATGACGTAAAGGTTGTTGTCCCGACGAATAAAAGTGCAAACTATGCTCTTTATCCTGCTATAACAGGAGTTATCTTGAGGCTTGACACAAGAAACGGGACAATCCAAGCCATCGTTCCTTCAAACCCGAAGAAAAACCGGGTGCTTAATGCAGAACCTCTTGCGCTTGACAAAAAGCCAGGACGTTTCGAACTGTATCCGACGGACAGCAGTTGGGTCTGGGTATTGTTTGACTCTGAGACGGGCAATATGTGGAATGTCAACTGGAGCGCAAAAAGCGATGTATTGTCAAAGATTCCAGTCACAGAGGCAACTTATTGAGGTAATAAAGGAGGCATATAATCAACAGACATGAACTCAATACATAAAAGATAAACAAATGATATTATGAAGACTATCAAATTATTTTTTTCTACATTGCTTGTCGTTATCATTTCTGCTATTGGAATGACATCGTGTAATGACGATGATGAACTCAAAGACAAGGTGATCGAAGTTACTATGTCGGTTTCGGACAACACCGACATCATGTATCCGTTATTTGATGATAACAAGGAGAATCCCATCGAGTGTATGCTCGTCATGGAGGATGGCGTTGACCAGACCTGGAGAAAGATGAGTTTCTCTATGATAGAGGGATTTACGTACGAGAAGGGGCATAGGTACAAGCTAAGGGCAAAGAAGACCATACTTGCCAATCCTCCTGCAGATGGTTCGGCTTGGAAGTATGAGCTTGTCGAGGTATTGGAAGACAAGGAAATAACAAGTCCGGAACTTCCAGTCGAAACCACAATCAAGTCTGAGGCTGACATTGCCTATGAGGTGCAGTGCCCTATAGAGAAGTATTCCGTTTCCTCTCCCATATTTGTTGATGGCAACGGGAAAATGTTCAATTCAGAAGGAAATGAAAGGCCATCCTACAAGAACTGCCGCATCTATCTGAATAATGTTTTAAATATGACAGACCCTGATTCGGTGAAGTTCAATAGTACAACGTATATGGCTCGATATGCCTACGTCATCTCTCCTCTTTCAGAACAAATACGTCTCGTTGTTGCATCCGGCGGTGGTCCCATGATGAAATATATTGTTACGGAAGAAGATTTTCGCTACATAACATCCACGATGAAGGAGGGAGAACAACTCACGTATATCCTTCTTCTTGCCAATGTGTACAAGAAGGGCATCCAAAAATTAGCATTGACATTTGTACGTAAGTAATCATGTATTGTCGGTCCGCAACGGCTCATCTGCCGAATGTCCCCCTTATCTCATACAGAAAACTGTGGTAGGGGGGAAGCGAGAGGGTGCCGGAGGGACGGTAATAGAAACGTCCTTCGAAAGGCATCTGAGGACGAAGCGGATGCAGTTCGGGGGTGAGGCGGGCACAGAAGGCGTGGTAGGCATGGGGGTGTGCGAACGGGCCGGCATCGTCGCGGTAGAGTAGTACATACTGATGATGGGGGTAAGTGCTGATAAGGTGGTTGATGGACTCGGCCAGCTGCCGGGCTACGGCAGGGGAGATGCGGTCGAAGTAGTTCGACAGCTGGAAAACAACCAGGTGGGTTCGCAATGAAGGGGACGACCATAATGAGGCCGGGACGGCAGACAGATGGGGGAAGAAATGGCTGTGGACATGCCGATAGCTGTCAGATTGCCAAAAGCGGGCGGTGATCGGCTCCATGTCAGGAGCGGGACAGATGCCTAAGTAATGCATCTCCGGAAGGGAGAGCGAACGGCAGACATCGGCAAATGCCAGGGCAGACGCTCCGCATTCGTAGGAGAAATCACACAGAAGGATGCGTCCCGTGACGCTCCGTAGCAGGGGATAGAGCCAGTTGTTGCCCGATTCCAGGACAGCGCGGGCGGCACTGTAATGACGGCACGAATAGGAATGGGCGTAGAGGGCCACCCGTTGTGCCGGGGAGAGAAGGAAAGAGGTGCAGGAATCAGAGGAAGTACAGGATGCAGATGAGGCGCAGGAATCCTGAGAATCGGAGCACGTGAAGTCGGTGCGTCCGTAGGCTGTCAGCTCGCGGATCAGTGTGTCGTCTGTCGGTACGTCGGCGGGCAGAGAGGCGTACCGGCGGTAGAGGTCGGCAAATTCCTGGCTGAGGGGATAGACGGTGGGCTGGAGCTCCCAGTTGTCCGAGTAGCAAGGTAGCGTGAAGTCACCCTCGCAGAAACGGTCTGCCGAGGTGGCAATGTAGCCATTGTGCAGCCGGATGTATTCCATCAGCTTGTAGAAGGTCAGGTCGGCAGACAGCAGGGCGGGGCTGCCGGTCAGCAGCAACTGCTTGCGGGCGCGGGTAATGGCCACGTTGAGCTTGCGGTCGATCCAGGCATCGCCTTCGCGGAACGTATTGGATGTCAGGAAGGACAACTGCCCCAACTGGCTGATGGTGAAAGAGTAGATGATGACATCGCGCTGGCTGCCCTGATAGCGCTCTACGGTATCGATGGTGATGTCGTTCAACGCGGGAATGCCCAGCCGGGCGATTTCCTGGCGTATCATGGCGATTTGTCCCCGGTAGGGTACAATGACGCCTACTGTCCGGTGGGCCTCGAAGCCTTCCGCAGTGAGCCGGTAAATGTGCCGGAGCAGCGTAGCGACAATGCGGGCCTCTTCGGGATGGGTTTTCTCGGAGAGATGGGTAACGGCAGGAGGGGCGGAAGGAATGAAGGCCATCCGTCGGGTCAGGAGCAGTGTCTCGATGGGATGTACCGGTGCCGGAGCGTCGGGATAGGGACTGGACTCCTCCTGATGAGGCAGCGGGACAGGGACTAACTGCTCCCGTTGGTAGAAGGCATGATTGGGGAAGTCGGCAATGGCAGGATGCATCCGCCCCTGATGGCGGAGGATGCTGCAGAAGGGCGGGCGGCTGTGGCGGTACAGCCGTTCGAAGAAGGAGTTGCGGCAGTCGGTCAGCCCGATGGCGTTCAGCAGCGGGTCGGTGACACAGGCTTCCGCCGCTCCCTGCAGGGCAATGGCAGGCAGTTGCTTGTAGTCGCCGATGAGGACGAATTTCCCGATAGCGTTGGCCGTATCGCAGCGGGCGGAAAGAAGGCCTATCAGGTCTGGCTCTAAGATCTGGGAGGCCTCATCAATGATGGCCAGCGAAAAACGCTTCATGCCCAAGAGGTTCAGACGGCTGTTCAGGGCCGTGGTGGTGCCGACGACGATGCGGGTGGACAGCAGGCGCTGGCGGATGTCTGCCAGCCGGGGGCAGTCGTCCAGGCTGTGCTGCAGCAGGTACTGCCGGAAGCGTTCGTCGCACGCGTACTCTCCGCCCAGTCGGAGGAAGCGGTGACGGTCGGCAATGCCGGAGCTGACCAGCATGTCGCAGATTTCATCGACGGCCCGGTTGGTGTAGGAGAGCAGCAGCAGGGAAGCATCAGCGTCGGTCAGGGCTTCTTCCACCATGTAGCGCAGGGCGCAGGAGGTCTTTCCCGTGCCGGGAGGGCCCACCAGCAGGAAGTAGTCGTTGCATTGTTTCTGTTGGAGAATGACGGGGTTGAAACGGCCGTAATCTCCCTGAAGGGTGCGGGAGGTGTCGACAGTGGGCGGGCGTACCCCCAGCAGCAGTTCCTTGCGGTCGGTGCGTGCCGCGAGGAAAGCATACAGTCCGCGCAAGGCCAGGGTAGAGGAAAGGTCCGACGCGTCGTGTTCGATGGCAAAGGTATCTTCCGGACGGCCGATGAGGTCGGGGTTCTGCTGCCCGTTGCGGAGCTGGAGGGTCAACCGGTCGGGACGGATGTCGGTGAGATGGCCCTTCATCAGCAGGCTGCGTCGCACGTCGGGCTCTCCCTGGTAGGCGTAGAAGATGATGATGTCGCCGGGGCGGAAATTGGGCAGGAAGTTCTCTTCTTGCGAAGGAATGTCCAGCACCACTATGTCGAAGCCATTGTCAGGACGGCTTCGGTGCTTGCCGCGCAGCTTCAGGCCCATCAGCAGGTTGCCGGTTTCCAGCTTTTCTGCCACAGGCAGGTGCCACAGGGCGGCGAATCCGGCGCTGGCTTCTGTCCGTCCGCCGGTCTTTGCCAGGACTTGCTCCCGCGCCACAAAAGTGAACATCCGCTGGAAGTAGGCTTTTGCAAGGGGAGTGGCGTGTTTCAGCACTTGCAGGACGGCAGCCAACTGGGGTTCCTGGTAGTCGGTCCACAACCGGTTCTGCACCTGGGCTTCGTTCAGCAGATCGGTAGAGAGCAGGTCGCAGACCCGGCCGATGTCCCCGTCCGCAAACGCCATTTCCTGCACCACGATGCGGTTGCGCAGGCGGATGCTTTCGCGGAACAGCTGTTCGGAAAAATGCTCCGCGGTCAGTCCGTCGGGATATTTGGAATACAGCAGGAAACTCTGCAGCTGTTCGGCGGAGACGGAGAAGTTCTGCTGCAGCACGCCCTGGTAGAGCATCATCTGCACGAAATGGTCCTCCTTGTGCCGGTGTCGGTACTCGTCACGCTTCCCCGATTTCTGCTCAATCAGTAGCGTCAGGTCTTTCTGCAGCAGGTCGGCACGTCCTTGCAGCCCCAATGCCTCACAGATGAAGGAGGCTTCGAGCAAGGTGTGCGAGCGGTCGAAGTTGGGGACATTCTGGGGAAGCTGCCGGTGGATGACTGTACGTATGTTCTGCATCTGCTGTCCGGCCAGCTGGTGGAAGTCGGGCGGCAGGGGGCAGGTACAGAAGTCGAGGGCGGCGGTGGCAAAGAATTTCTTCAAGGTACGGGCATAATCGACCGGTGCGTCGGCAGTCTCGTGGATATAGTCATCAAGAAACTGGCTGGCCAGGTTTCCCAGCAGGATGTGGTAGGTGGAGGTGCGGGGCTGCAGTCGGTTCAGGAAGTAGTTGAGGGGATGATGTCCGTATTCGCGGAAACAGGCCGACAGCGTACTGATATCCAGCAGGTAATCAGGATGCACCACGATGAGACGGGGCAGGTAGCGGTTGTTCTCGTCAATACGGATATCCAGCAAGTTCAGCTGCATGTCTTCCTGCAGCAGGTCTTTCAAGTAGCGTTGGTCGCCGTCGTAGCCGGCACGGGCATAGTCGATAAGAATGAACGGATCCTCCTCACTGTCGGTGGCGGCCAGGATTTCTGTATCGTTCCAGCTGGCGACCGCTACCCGCAGATACGGCAGGCGTGCCTGCCGGCTGCCTTCGAACGGACGGTTCGAAGGGGGCATTCTGACCACGAACGAGGCAGGAATGTCTTCGCCGAAGGCCAGGGATACGAACCGTACGATGGCCCGGAGGTCGTAAAGGTATTCCTCCATCGAAGGCTGGAATCGGTCGCCGAGTGCGGTATGGCAGTTACGACGCAGGGTCTGAATGGCAAAGCGGTCGGAGGGGGGCATCCGTGCACGCTTGCACACATAGTCCAACCGCGAGAACAGGTTGGCAAAGGCAAACGATACGTCGGCGGTCAGCTGGTAACAGGCTTGCGTCAGCACTTTGTGCAGCAGGATGTATTTGGCCCGGAGATTCTCAGGGGCAGGCGATGGGGTATCGTGGATTTGTTCGATGCGCCGGTACAGGTCGAAGGCTTGCAACTGCATTTCTTTTGCTTGAGAGGGTGAAGGAGGAGGTGACAAGTAGAATGGCTGTCCAAATGGCCAGCCATTTTTAGGATGTCACGTCCTCCACGAACATTCGGTTGTGTTAGAGCGGCATATTCTTGAACTGCTTGTACTTCAAGGAATCCGCCTCGTTGAGCGACTTGTAGTTCCAGCCCTTCAGCTCGTACAGCTTCAGCTGGTGCTGCAGGCGTTGCAGGAACTGCCGGAAGTCCTTCTTGTCGGGCTGGGTCCATTGCAGTTCGCTCAAGGCGTCGATGCGCGGCATCATCTGCCATTCCATCTTCACGCTGTCCTTGGTCCACTCGGTCCAGATGCAGCCTTGGGCACCGATGATGTTCTTGCGCTGGTCGAGGGTCAGTGTGTCAGCCACCGGCTCGAAGTTATACACCCGTTCCACACTGGCTTCTCCCATGATGCGGTTGATCCACGGGTTGCTGAAGTAGAGGTAGTGGATGGGAGTGACGATGGTGGGGTGACCCAGCTGTGCCGAGAGGATGCTGGCTTTCGGCGATGTCCAAGCCATGACAGTGACGGAGGGTTCGGGATTTCCTTCCAGGATTTCGTCCCAGCCCATCATCTTGCGACCGCGGGCATTGATTTCCTTTTCCACCTCGCTCATGAACCACACTTGCAGCTGGTTCTCCTTCGAGTGGTCGCGGGTACTCTTCAAGCCCAGTTCACGAATCTTGGCCTGACACGTGGGGCATTTCTCCCAGCGCACTTTGGGGCATTCGTCGCCGCCGATGTGGATGTAAGGCGAAGGGAAGATGTCCATGATTTCGTTCAGTACGTCCTTGGCAAACTGGAGTGTCTGCCCGTTGCCGCCGCACAATACTTCGTCGAAAACCCCGAAACGGGTGGGGATTTCATACGGTCCGCCCGTACAGCCCAGTTCCGGATAGGAGGCCAGTGCCGCCATCATGTGGCCCGGCAGGTCGATTTCAGGAATGACGGTAATGAAGCGGTCGGCCGCATAGCGGACAATCTCCCGGGCCTCTTCCTGGGTGTAGAAGCCGCTGACAGGTGTCCCGTCGTACTCGTTGGCTCCGGGTGCCGTAATGGTTTCCTTGCGGGTGGCACCGATTTCGGTCAGTTTCGGGTACTTCTTGATTTCAATGCGCCAGCCCTGGTCCTCTGTCAGGTGCCAGTGGAAATGGTTGATGTTGTGCAGGGCCATCACGTCAATCAGTTCCTTCAGGTAATCCACCGAGAAGAAATGGCGGCCTACATCGATCATGAATCCCCGGTAGGCAAAGCGCGGTTCGTCCTTCACCGTACCGGCCGGCAAGGCTCCCAGTGCGTTGCCCTCGGTAATCGGCAATGCCTTATAGAGGGTCTGTGTACCGAGGAAGACAGCCGCTTCCGTAGCACCTTTCAGCTGTACGCCGTCTTTCGTCACCGTCAGCTCGTAACTTTCCGGATGCGACAAGGTGGCATCCAGCGACAGTTGGATGCAGTTGGAGCCGGCACGGGTGCCGACTTTCACCTGGGTACCCGTTACCTCGCGGATATAGCCGGCCAGGAAGCGGGCGGTCCGTTCCATCTTCTCGTTGCCTTCCGGATAACAGATGGTGGTGGAAGGACGTACGATAAAAGGCTGCGCACCTGTAGTTTCTGTAATCTCTTGGGGGAGGGGGATGACTTGAAAGCTACCGGTTTCGTACTTGCTTTCGCCACACGAGAGCAGGCCGGCCATCATCATGCCCGCCGCCCATGTTTTCAGTTGGAAGTTTCTCATGGTTGTAAAATTTGGAATAAGGAATGAAATGCAGAATCAGATGCCGCGGACAGCCGTCCGCAGTTGTTCCAGCCCCTGCTGCAGCACAGCACGTGGCGAGCCGACATTCAGCCGCATGAACCCTTGTCCGCCGGGTCCGAAGATTTCTCCGTCGTTCAGGGCCAGACGGGCCTTGTCCACGAAGAGATGTATCAGCTGCTCGTGGTCCAGTCCCAGTGCCCGGCAGTCCAGCCATACCAGGAAGGAGGCCTGTGGACGCAACGGCTTCACTTCGGGCAAATGCTGCTGGCAGAAGTCGATGACCCACTGGATGTTGCCTTCAATGTAGGCCAGCATCTGCTTCCGCCACTCCTCTCCTTGGGTAAAGGCGGCAATGGTGGCAATGGGAGCGAAGAGCGTCGGCTCGTTCAGCTCGTTGGCGGTCAGCCACGAATAGAACTGCTGGCGCAGGTTGTCGTTCGGCACGATGGCATACGAGCTGACAATGCCTGCAATGTTGAAGGTCTTGGAAGGTGCTCCGAACGTGATGCTGTTCTGGGCGGCCCGTTCAGACACCGTGGCAAACGGAATGTGCCGGTTGCCCCACAAGGCCATATCGCAATGGATTTCATCGGAGATGACCAGGATATGGCGTTCGTAGCAGAAATCAGCCAGCCGCTGCAGGGTGGCGTGGTCCCAGCAGATACCTGCGGGATTGTGCGGATTGGACAGGATCAGCATCCGGCATTTCTCGTCGGCCACTGCGTCCAGGTTGTCAAAGTCCATCGCATAGCTGCCGTCGGGCTGTTCAATCAGCGGATTGAAGACCACTTCGCGCCCGTTGCCTTGCGGGGTAAGGCGGAACGGATGATACACCGGCGGCTGGATGATGACCTTCTCGTCTTCTTTGACAAAGACGTTGACGGCCATTCCAATCCCCTTCACGATGCCGGGGATGTAGGTCATCCATTCCGTCTTCACGTCCCATCCATGGTGCGCTTTGATCCATTGGGCCACTGTCGGCCAATAGTTGTCCGGCTCGATGGTATAGCCGAATATCGGATGCTCCAGCCGCTGTCGGAGGGCATCGACGATAAAGGGAGGAGTAGGGAAGTCCATATCGGCCACCCATAGAGGAAGGAGGTCTTCCCGTCCGTAGCGTTCGAGCAACGCGTCACATTTCAGTGCGCCGCTTCCACGGCGGTCAATCACTGTGTCGAAAGTATAGTTTTCCATATCGGTTGGCAATTTTATAGTCTGTCTTATGACCCTGCAAAGGTAGCTATAAAAATGCAAACCGCCTCTATGAATGGCCAAAATTTGTCATTGCGGCCGCAGGTAGACCACCGGTTGCCGCTTGTCGGAATCGAGCGGCGCCGACTGGTATTTCACGTCGTTGAAGGAGATAGCGGAAAGATCGAAGCAGCGGATGGTGCTGTCGTACATCGTCCGGTAGTAGATTTTCCGGTGCTGCAGGTCGGAGGCCACTGTCCATTGTGTCGCGCTGGGGATGTCAGGCACTGGCGTCCCTTCTTCAAACTGGATGCCTGTCGGGATATCGAAGTTGTTCAGGATATGGAAGGCCTGCATCACCGTCTCATACGTTCCGGCCAGCTTGGGAGCCGTAGCCTGGAAGAAGGCAGCCCGCACAAAGCGGGATGGGGGAGTCATGTCGCCCGGAATGCCGTGCAGTCCGCCGCCTCCGCCAAAAGCCGTCAGGGTCAGGTCGCCCACCTTCCGGTTGGCAATGGGACCGGCAAAAAGGTTGATGAAGCTGTTCAGGTGGGTGAGGTGCCATTCAAATCCCGGCGAATTGGTCAGAACGCCCAGCCGGTTCTCGTGGATGTTCATCTGTCCGTCCACGATTTCCAGTACGACCTGCCGCCCGCTTTCTTCCGTCACCCTCCAGTGCACGGTCGAGGCACGCGGGTCTATGCCAGTGACATGAATGCGACCGATGGCCGCCTTCATCTCGTCGATGGTGCGGAAGCTGCCCAGCACCCACGAAACCAGTTGCAGGTCGCTGATGCTCTTGCTCCGCCTTTTCTCGTGATATGCCTCGTAGCGGCCATATCCGGGAAAGTAGAACAGTCCCGCCGAAAGTCCCGCTTCGTTCAGTCCCTCTACGACGAACTCGTCCTGTTCGACGGCCAGGCCCACATAGCCGTATCGGGCCGTAAAGGTCAGTCCCTCCTTTTTCCCGTTGGGGAGATACGAGCTTTGCGTAAACCCTCGGGGTACGATGACATAGCGGCTGCCGATGTCGTTTCCTGCCCATTCGATGGTACGGGCGGCTACCGGTTGGCCGCTGTTGGTTCGTAACGTAATGCCTGTGCAGGCATCTGCATCTGTGGCAGACAGCAGCCCTGTCAGGGCCATTGTAGCCTGGATCATCCATTTTCTCATAGCTGTGCGTCTTTTGGTTTAGTCAATAGTCTAGTTGTGCGAAGGCGGGGCTGCCTTCTGATTATTAAACAATTTCAGCACCCGGATGGTTCGGGATGCTGAAATCATTTTCCATTACATCATTGCATTTTATACATTCCCATCACAGCTGGACAGGTGGCTCAAGGTTTACGGACAGGCTCGTCCATAAGTTTATTCCATCATTTTTATAGTCTGTTTCTGCAATTAATTGTAACTTTGCTTCCAAAACAAATAATAAGCATGTCTATGGAACAAATACTTTTACTCATCAACGAGATGGCACCTTATCTGCTGTTCGGGTTCCTCATTGCCGGATGGATGCACGCCTTCATTCCCCGGACGCTCTACAGCCGCTACCTGGCCCATCGGGATTTCAAGAGCGTGGTGCTCGCCACCCTTTTTGGCATACCGCTTCCCCTATGTTCATGCGGCGTGATACCCACAGCCATGTCGCTGCGGCGTGAAGGTGCAAGCAAAGGGGCCACGACAGCTTTTCTGATTGCTACGCCGCAGACGGGGGTGGATTCCATCATTGCCACCTACTCGCTGATGGGGCTGCCCTTTGCCGTCATTCGTCCGATCGCCGCTCTTGTCACAGCCTTGCTGGGCGGACTGTTGGCCATTCTGGCAGACAGCCAAGGGGCTGAAGCGGAGAGCACCGGAGAGGTGGAACCGGCGTGCGGATGTGGCAGCTGCCATCAGCCGGAACCGGAGTCCCTCTCGTTCATGGGCAAGTTGAAGGTGGCCTTGCACTATGCCTTTGTCGAGATGATGCAGGACATTGGCAAATGGCTCGTCATTGGCCTTGTGGTGGCAGGATTGATCACTGCCTTCGTGCCCGATGCTGCCTTTGAGATTTTCAAAGACAACTCCCTGGCTTCCATGTTGCTGGTGCTCTGCATAGCCGTGCCGATGTATCTGTGTGCAACGGGCAGCATCCCCATTGCCGTAGCGCTGATGCTGAAAGGACTCACGCCCGGAGCTGGTCTTGTACTGCTGATGGCAGGCCCCGCCTGCAACATGGCAAGCATCCTGGTCATCAACAAGGTGCTGGGCCGGAAGGCGCTGGTCACTTATCTTGCCTCTATCATCACCGGTGCCGTAGGGTTTGGACTGATGATTGACCATGTGCTGCCTCGCCAGTGGTTCTTGTCGAACCTCATCACGCAAGATTGCTGCCATGAGCACCCCGGTTGGTTCACCGTCGGTTCTACACTGTTATTAATGCTCTTGCTCGCGAATGCCTTGCTACGACATTTCATCGGGCATCCTACCACTAAGACAACAACAGATTCTGAAGATATGAAACAAACATTTATCATCAACGGCATGAACTGCAATCATTGCCGTACGGCGGCTGAAAAAGCCATTCTCTCGGTAGCAGGTGTCACTGCAGCATCCGTCGACCTTGCCACGAAAATGGCAGTCGTAGAAGGAACTGCCCCGTCTGAGGCGATCTGCCAGGCCGTGGAGGAAGTCGGTTTTACTTGCACAAAAGCCTGACGGACGATGACCATCAACATCAAGAACATGGTTTGTCCCCGGTGCATCACGGCTGTGAGGGCAATTCTCGTGTCCATGGGGTTCACGGTAGAAAAAATCACGCTGGGCGAGGCCGTCATCACGGACAGTCTCTCGAAGGAGCAACTCATCGTGTTGGCGAGCCACTTGCAGGCTGAGGGCTTCGAACTCCTGGACGATCCCCGTTCGTGCCTTGTAGAGCAGATAAAGACCGGTGTACTCCAGTGGGTAAGGATGAATAGCCCGAGGCCCAAGCTTGCTGACTATATCAGCGACACCGTTCACCGTGATTACAGCAGCCTTAGCAAACTCTTCTCTCAGGTGAAGGGAATGACCATCGAGCACTTTGCCATTCTGCATCGGGTGGAATATGCCAAGGAGCTGCTGAGCTATAGCCAACACTCCGTCAGTGAGATTGCCTATACCCTTGGCTACAGTTCGCCGGCCTACATGACGAGTCAATTCAAGCAACAGACAGGAATGTCGCCCAAGGAGTTCCGCGAGATGAAAACCAAGAACCGCTTGCATCTGGACGAAATATAGTAACCGATGGTGATAATCAATAAAAGATAGAGCAAGAAGATGAACATACATCAAATCCTATTCAGTCCCACCGGAGGGACACGACGAGTGAGTGAAATCCTATGCCAAGGCATGGGCATAGAGAGTATAGTGACAGACCTGTGCGTCAAGGCGAATGACATCCAGTTGCCCGCTATCCACGAGGACGACTTGGCTGTGATTGCTATGCCTGTCTTTGCAGGCCGTGTTCCGGCATTGGCTGTAGAACGTCTGCGCAGGGTGACTTCCCATGGCGCAAAGTGTGTGGTGGTGGCTGTCTTTGGCAACCGTGCCTACGACGATGCGCTGTTGGAGTTGCAGGACGTGGCCACAGAGAGGGGTTTCCAGGTCATTGCCGCTGTAGCTGCCGTAGCCGAGCACAGCATTATCAGGATATACGGCAAAGGCCGGCCCGATGCCGACGATGAGCAGACGCTCCGACAATTCGGCGCGGACATCCTGCGCAAGGTGGAACGAAACGATGGCACCATGCCTCAGGTGCCGGGCAACCGTCCCTACAAGAAGGCGGGCATGGTGCCTCAGCCGAAAGGCAGGTGCAGATGCAATCGATGTGGGGTGTGTGCCAAGCAATGTCCTGTGGACGCCATCCCACTCACAGACCCGAAGAAGGTGGACACCACGAAGTGCATCTCCTGCATGAGGTGTGTATCTGCCTGCCCTACAGGGTCAAGAAGAATTGGCACCGTGATGAATATGTTGGCCACTCAAGCCCTCAAAAAGGCGTGCGCCACGAGGAAAGGAAACGAGTTGTATCTATAACGATGACTGGCAGACACATAGAGGAAGAAAAGGCGGTGGTGGAGCAGATGATACGCCTCTATTGCCGGAAGCGCGAAGGACATGCCGAGCTATGCCCCCGCTGCAGGGAGCTGTTGGACTATGCCCATCGCCGCCTGGACAGATGCCGTTTCGGTGAGGATAAGCCCACTTGCAAGAAATGTCCCGTCCATTGCTACCGTCCGGAGATGAAAGAGAGAATCAGGGAGGTTATGCGATGGTCAGGGCCAAGGATGATCTTCCATCATCCGCTTGCTGCCCTCCGTCATTTGCTGCGAGAAATAAGGTGATGCCGATTCTATGCAAATAATAATGTGAACATGAATAAAAGGAACAGCACTGTGCAGGTGATTTGCACGCAATATTACAGCTCACCCTGTGGGGAACTCATCTTGGCATCGATGGGCCATGAACTGTGTCTGTGTGACTGGAGCGGAAGGTCGTGTGCCGAACGAAGCAAACGAAGGATCGAGCGGTACGTGAAGGCAGCATTCAAGATGGTTTCTTCCCCTGTCCTTGAGGAGACAAAAAGGCAACTGGATGACTATTTTGCAGGCATTCGCAAGGGGTTCGATATTCCGCTGCACCCTGTCGGAACAGATTTTCAGCTCCGCGTATGGAGGGCATTGCTCGACATTCCATACGGAGAAACCACCAGTTATATGGAGGTGGCCAGGAAGATTGGAAACGCAAAGGGAGTAAGGGCCGTGGCACAAGCCATAGGCGCCAACGGCCTCGACATTCTTATCCCCTGTCATCGGGTTATAGGCAGCAACCGCTCCCTCACGGGTTTCGCGGGAGGATTGGAGAAAAAGGAGTTCTTGCTGCAACTGGAGAGGTCTGGCGATGCATGCAGTTGTTTTTCTTATAATCCTCAAATCCGCAAGTAATCTCCAATAGCAATCTTCGTGGCAGCAAAGTGCTTGG
>JALEPZ010000085.1 GCA_022767125.1 Phocaeicola plebeius | reverse complement strand
ATCAAACTCAAACATTTGTATCCTATTGTCACTTTTTAGACTTTACAGACTACTAGAGCGATGCATTTATTACAAGGCAAAGTACCTCTCCCATATATCAGAGATATTTTGGGACATGTTTCTGTAGTAACAACCGAAATTTACGCAAAGGTTGATTCAAAACTTAAAAGAGAGGCTTTGGAGAAAGCTTATGAAGATCTTGGCATAAAGGAACCAGAAGCAAAATCTTGGGACGAAAAGTCGAAACTTAAAGCATTTCTAAAAAGTTTGGCTTAGAATTATCAAAAGCAATAAATAAAAGTGGATGGTGTATGTATTTGATTTTGAATCATGTCATACCAGCCACTTTTGATAATTTTAGACTTTGGATAAGACGGTACAAGCTTTGTTCACACACCCAGCTGACAGGAATCGGACAAAATGTCCGAACAGTGCCTCGTGTTAAATACTGCTTATCATTAGCGGAATCCAAGAATTATCCGTAACTTTGCCGCCGAAAACAAAAGTGGAAAGATTTGAGTAGCTTGCAACCACGGAAAAAAATGCTAAAACACGCTCCGTCCTTCCCTTCCGGGAAGGAATTACATCTCTACTCTTGTCCGTACACGGATATAACAATCAATTACGAACCATTTAAAGAAAGGAAGTAACATGGGATACTTATTTACATCCGAATCGGTGTCGGAAGGACACCCCGACAAAGTGGCGGATCAGATTTCAGACGCCGTACTCGACAAACTGCTGGCTTATGACCCCAACTCGAAGGTGGCGTGCGAAACGCTGGTGACGACAGGACAAGTGGTACTGGCAGGTGAAGTGAAAACGAAAGCGTACATCGACCTGCAGCGGGTAGCCCGCGAGGTGATCAACCGTATCGGTTATACGAAGAGCGAATACATGTTCGAAGGCAATTCCTGCGGCGTATTCTCGTCTATCCACGAACAGAGTGCAGACATCAACCGGGGTGTGGAACGCGAGGAACCCATGGACCAGGGGGCCGGCGACCAGGGCATGATGTTCGGCTATGCCACCAACGAGACGGAAAACTACATGCCGCTCTCGCTCGACCTGGCCCACAAGCTGCTGATGGTGTTGGCAGACATCCGTCGCGAAGGCAAGGTGATGACCTATCTCCGTCCCGACTCGAAGAGCCAGGTGACGATAGAGTACGATGACAACCGCCGTCCCGTCCGCATCGATACCATCGTGGTGTCGACCCAGCACGATGAGTTCATCCAGCCGGCTGACGCATCGAAGCAGGCTCAGGAAGAGGCCGACCGCGAAATGCTCGAACAGATCCGGAAGGATGTGGTGGACATCCTGATGCCGCGCGTCATTGCCAGCATCCATAACCCCGAAGTGCTGAAGCTCTTCAACGACCAGATCAAATATTTCGTGAATCCGACGGGTAAGTTCGTGATCGGCGGCCCGCATGGAGACACTGGACTGACCGGCCGAAAGATCATTGTCGATACCTACGGAGGAGCCGGTGCACACGGTGGCGGTGCCTTCTCGGGCAAAGACCCCAGCAAGGTGGACCGCAGTGCCGCTTATGCCGCCCGCCACATTGCCAAGAACCTGGTGGCTGCCGGTGTGGCCGACGAAGTGCTGGTACAGGTATCGTATGCCATCGGAGTGGCACGTCCCATCAATATCTATGTCAATACCTACAACCGTAGCCATGTGGACATGACCGACGGTGAAATCGCCCGCAAGGTAGATGAAATCTTCGATATGCGTCCACGGGCCATCGAGCAACGCCTGAAGTTGCGCCATCCCATTTACAGCGAAACGGCGGCTTACGGACACATGGGCCGCGAGCCGAAGGTGGTGACCAAGCACTTCGAATCGCTGTATGAAGGCGACAAGGAGGTAGAGGTGGAACTGTTTACCTGGGAGAAACTGGACTACGTGGATCGGGTGAAGGAAGCCTTCGGATTGAAATGAGCCAGAACAGCCTCCGGAATGTGTGTGTCTACTGTGCGTCGAGCACACAGATCGACAGCGTGTACTTCGAAACGGCTGCCGAGCTGGGACGCCTACTGGCACACAGGGGCATTCAGGTCATCAACGGGGCCGGTTGTCTGGGACTGATGTGTTGCCTGAGCGATGCGGCCCTGGACGAGGGCGGCACCGTGACAGGCGTGATTCCGCACTTCATGGTGGAGCAGGGCTGGGCCCACAAAGGACTGACCCGGTTGATTGAAACGCCGACCATGCACGAGCGGAAACAGCTGATGGCCGACCTCTCCGACGGGGTCATTGCCTTGCCGGGAGGATGCGGCACACTGGAAGAGCTGTTGGAAATCATCACGTGGAAGCAGTTGGGACTGTATCTGCACCCGATTGTCATCCTGAATGTGAACCATTATTTCGACCCGCTGCTGGAGATGCTGGAGCGGGCCATTGCAGAGAATTTCATGCGCAGGCAGCATGGCGACATCTGGCGGGTGGCCGCTACGCCCCAGGAGGCGCTCGACCTGCTGTCGGCCACTCCCGACTGGAGCCGTGAGATGCGCAAGTGGGCAGCTATTTAAAATAAGAAAAGGAATGGAAGGAACATGTCACATCGGATTCGCCGAACTGGTCAGGCGCTACGAGGAGTCGGAGCAGGAGGTGTTTCATTCGTGGGAGGCCACCTTGCCTTCACCCGAGGAGACCGGTATGGAAGGAGTGCTCATGCCCTACCGGATGTCGGCCGACTGGCCCATTACGGCGGTGATGGCCTTCTGTTTCCTGCTGCTGGCCTATGCGCTCCGGAACGGCAAGAAATACATCCTGCAGCGTGTGCGCCACTTGTTCATCCATAAGAAGCGGGCCAGCCTGTTCGACGTCCCTGCCGCTTCCGACAGCCGCTATTCCGTGGCTCTGATGGCCATTACCTGCATTCTGGCCGGACTATGCCTGTTCGACTATTTTGTGGAGCACGGTGGACGGCTGGTGCAGGTGGTCCCTCATTTGCTGCTGCTGGTGGTCTACGGCTGCCTGATGATGCTCTTTGTCATGCTTAAGGAAGGAATGTATATGTTCGTGAACTGGATTTTCTTTGAAAATAGTCAACAAAGAAACTGGTTGAGGACCTATTTTGACATGTGGGCCAGCCTGAGTCTGCTGCTTTTCCCCCTTGCCCTGATGGCCGTGTACGTGGATTTGCCGACGGAAACCATGGAGGATTTGTGCATCGGAATTTGGTGTTTTGTCAAAATTTTGTTATTTTACAAGTGCGTCAGAAACTTTTTCAGGCATTTCTATGGTGTTCTCCATTTAATTTTATACTTTTGTGCCCTCGAAATCATACCTACATTCCTACTCTGGGAGGGAATAGGTGTAGTTAATAGTTTGCTGATATTAAAATTTTAAGACATTGAAGATAAAGAAAATTCTGGTTTCTCAGCCTAAGCCCACGTCAGAGAAATCTCCCTATTTCGATATAGCTGAGAAATACGGTGTGAACATAGTGTTTCGCCCGTTCATCAAAGTGGAAAGTGTGACTCCTAAAGAGTTCAGACAGCAGAAGGTGTCTATTTTGGATCATACGGCCATCGTGTTTACGTCGCGTCATGCCATCGATCATTTCTTTAATCTGTGTGCCGAATTGAGAGTGACGATACCGGAGACGATGAAGTATTTCTGCACGTCAGAGGCCATTTCGTTGTATATTCAGAAATATGTCCAGTACCGGAAGCGGAAAGTCTTCTTTGGCAATACCGGAAAGTTTGCCGACCTGCTGCCGTATATCGTGAAGCATCCTGCAGAGAAGTATTTCGTCCCGATGTCGGATGTCCACAACGATGAAATCAAGGATGCGTTGGACAAGAGCAAAATCCAGCATACCGAGGCGGTGATGTACCGTACGGTGAGCAACGATTTCGGGCCCGATGAAGTGTTCGACTACGATATGCTGATTTTCTTCAGTCCGGCAGGCATTCAGGCTTTGAAGAAGAATTTTCCTGATTTCGAACAGCGGGAGATTGCCATCGGCAGTTTCGGACCGACCACAGCCAAGGCGGTCAAGGAAGCCGGCCTGCGTCTCGACCTGGAAGCACCTACTGCGGATGCACCTTCCATGCCGGCAGCGCTGGACAAGTTTATTGCGGAGAATAACCGATAATCTTGCTTCCGCCAGAAGCGAACGAACCCTTCCCTATGGAATCCTGTACATTGCATAAAACGGAACGTCTGAACAGCCGTCTCTTGATTGAACGGCTGTTTGCAGGAGGCAGCAAGTCGCTTCCGGCGTTTCCGTTGCGCATTGTGTATATGCCGGTTGAGAACGATTCACTGCCTACGGTCTCGTTGCTCATCAGCGTACCCAAGAAACGCTTCAAGCGGGCGGTGAAACGCAATCGGGTGAAGCGGCAGGTACGCGAGGCTTATCGCCTCCACAAGTCACTGCTCACCCGGAAACTGGAGGCCACTGGCCAGAAGGTGGTGCTGGCCTTCATCTGGCTGGACAACGAGCTCCATCCCTCGGCAGTCGTAGAGGATAAGGTTAAGAAACTGCTGCAACTGACGGCCGAACGTTTATGATACGGAATCTCTTGACCTGGCTGTTGTTGCTTCCCGTCTATTTTTATCGCTCCTGCATTTCTCCCTACACCCCTCCCTCGTGCCGGTTCACCCCTACGTGTTCGCAATATGCCATCGAGGCACTCAAGAAGCACGGTCCCTTGAAAGGCTTGTATCTGACGATACACCGTTTGCTGCGCTGCCATCCTTGGGGCGGTTCGGGCTATGATCCTGTGCCTTGACGCTTTTCCCCCTTGTTTGTATGTTGCTCGATAGTCATACCCATCGCTTGCCGCTTGATTCGGCCACTGCCTTGCTCAGCTATTTTCCCGGCCAGGAACCGCCCCCGGCCCGTGCCTGCTATCTGTCGGCCGGCTTGCATCCGTGGTACCTGACCGATGACGCCTTGCCTGCGCAACTGGACTGGCTGGAACGGCAATTGGCAGACAGACGTGTGGTGGCCATCGGGGAAGTGGGCCTCGACAAGTGCTGCCCCGTGGCCTGGGAACTCCAGGAAAAGGCGTTCGAGGCAGCGGTAAGGCTGTCTGAGGAACGGGAGAAACCACTCGTCATCCACAACGTGCGGGCCACCGCCGAACTCATGGCTGTCCGTAAGCGGGTGCGGGCGCGGCAGCCATGGGTGATCCACGGCTTCCGGGGCAAGAAAGAGCTGGCCGCGAGCTGGCTCCGGCAGGGGTGTTACCTGTCTTTCGGCGAACGGTATGCACCCGAGGCATTGCTGGCAGTTCCGACAGACCGTCTGCTGCTCGAAACAGACGACAGCAGAGAACCCATCCGGACGCTGTATGAACGGGTTGCGGCCTTGCGTGGCCTCTCTGTGGAGCAGCTGGAACAGGCGGTCGGGCGAACCGCAGACTTCCTCTTTTTTAACCGATAAAAATTGGTTATTCAGATAAAGTGTCGTACTTTTGCGGCTAAGCAATATAATATGTAAAACTAAGCATTTCATTCGATGAATTTTGTAGAAGAATTAAAATGGCGCGGAATGGTCCATACCATGATGCCGGGCACTGAAGAATTGTTGGAAAAGGAAATGGTGACAGCCTATGTAGGCATTGACCCGACAGCTGATTCACTGCACATCGGTCATTTGTGCGGAATCATGATGCTCCGTCATTTCCAGCGTTGCGGCCACAAGCCGTTGGCACTTGTCGGCGGTGCGACCGGTATGATCGGTGATCCTTCCGGCAAATCGGCAGAGCGCAACTTACTCGATGAAGAAACGCTGCGACATAACCAGGAGTGTATCAAGAACCAGTTGGGCAAGTTCCTTGATTTCGAAAGCGATGCACCCAATCGGGCGGAACTCGTCAACAACTACGACTGGATGAAGGATTTCACGTTCCTCGATTTTGCCCGTTCCGTCGGCAAGCACATTACCGTCAACTACATGATGGCCAAGGATTCCGTACAGAAACGTCTGAACGGAGAGGCACGCGACGGACTATCGTTCACGGAGTTCACCTACCAGCTGTTGCAGGGATATGACTTTCTCCACCTCTACGAGACCAAGAACTGCAAGCTGCAGATGGGAGGTTCCGACCAGTGGGGAAATATTACGACCGGTGCGGAACTGATTCGCCGTACGAACGGAGGGGAAGTGTTCGCCCTGACCTGTCCGCTCATCACGAAGGCCGATGGCGGCAAGTTCGGCAAGACGGAGTCGGGAAACATCTGGCTCGATCCTCGGTATACTTCTCCGTATAAGTTCTACCAGTTCTGGCTGAATGTCAGCGACGAGGATGCCAAACGCTATATCAAGATCTTCACATCGCTCGACAAGGACGAAATCGACGGACTGATTGCTGAGCACGAACAGGCTCCCCACCTGCGTGTGCTGCAGAAGCGTCTGGCCAAGGAAGTGACCATTATGGTTCATTCGGAAGCCGATTACGAAGCAGCCGTAGAGGCATCCGGCATCCTGTTCGGCAATGCCACCTCAGACGCCTTGAAGAAACTTGATGAGGAGACACTGTTGTCGGTCTTCGAAGGCGTTCCCCAGTTCGAGGTAGCCAAGTCAGACCTCGAAGCCGGTATCAAGGCCGTTGACCTCTTTACCGAAAAGGCGGCTGTCTTTGCCTCGAAGGGCGAGATGCGCAAGCTGGTCCAAGGGGGCGGTGTATCGCTGAACAAGGAGAAGCTGGCGGCCTTTGACCAGTCGGTGACTGCCGCCGACCTGCTCAACGGCAAATACCTGTTGGTACAGCGCGGCAAGAAGAACTATTATCTGCTGACGGCCAAGTAACCGCCGCTTCTGCACCTGTAGAATATACAACGCAAAATCGCAAGTCCGGAACCATCCAGGACTTGCGATTCTTGCGTTTTTTTTGTTACTGCTATTCACATAGAAGTAATAAAATGGGAGAACGCTTTCTCCCAACCTTGTTAACCTTAAATCTAATACTATGAAAAAAATCACACTGCAAAAGTAAGGACTTTGTCCCTGATACGCAAGCAGAAAGCCCTTTGTAGGGAGTTATTTAGGTTTCTTTTAGAGAAACCCCCGTTTGCGTGCACAGAATTTATTTCTATAAACGTATAAATTACACTTATTAGCAGAACGAGAGGCCATAAAAAAGTCATTCCGGACATTGTGAAGAACCGGTATCGTTTCTTCGCTATGTCCGGAATGACAGGTGGTATGACTTCTGTTAGTCTTTCAGTTTTGCCTTGATGAAGTCGCGGTTCAAGCGGGCGATGTTACTGATGGAAACGCACTTCGGGCATTCAGCTTCGCAGGCACGGGTGTTGGTGCAGTTACCGAAGCCCAGTTCGTCCATCTTCGACAGCATGGCCTTGGCACGACGCAACGCTTCGGGCTTGCCCTGCGGCAACAGGTTCAGCTGGCTGACCTTGGCAGAAACGAACAGCATGGCACTGCCGTTCTTACAAGCGGCTACACACGCACCGCAACCGATACAGGAAGCAGCATCCATGGCTTCGTCGGCAATAGGCTTCGGGATGAGGATGGCATTGGCATCCTGGGGAGCTCCTGTGCGGACACTGACAAAGCCGCCAGCCTGCATGATCTTGTCGTAGGCGGTACGGTCTACCATCAAGTCCTTGATGACCGGGAAACCGGCCGAACGCCACGGCTCAACGGTGATGACATCGCCGTCCTTGAAGCGGCGCATGTAGATCTGACAAGTGGTTGCACCGGTGGCAGGACCGTGCGGATGTCCGTTGATGTACAGGGAGCACATACCGCAGATACCTTCACGGCAATCGTGGTCGAAGACAACGGGTTCCTTGCCCGAGTCAATCAACTGTTCGTTCAAGATATCCAGCATTTCCAGGAACGAGGTGTCGCCCGGGATATCCTTCATCTGGAATGTATCGAAATGACCTTTTTCTTTCGGTCCGTTCTGACGCCAAACTTTCAGCGTAAATGATATATTTTTATCCATCTTACTTAGATTCTTTAAATGTTTAACTTCACCTGATTAGCTCTTGTAGTTACGAGTCTGTACCTTGATTGCTTCGTAAACCAGCGGTTCTTTCAGCAGCTCAGGCGCCTTTTCGTCGCTTCCCTGATATTCCCAGCAAGCCACGTAGAAGTAGTTTTCATCGTCACGCTTTGCTTCGCCCTCTTCGGTCTGGTATTCTTCACGGAAGTGGCCGCCGCAAGATTCGTTACGGTTCAAGGCATCGTAGGCAATCAGTTCACCCATGGTGATGAAGTCCTGCAGACGGATGGCCTTGTCGAGTTCGATGTTCATACCTTCCTTCGAACCGGGGATGAACAGCTGGGTCTCGAATTCCTTGCGGATTTCCTTCAGCTTGGCCAGACCGGTCTTCAGACCTTCTGCGGTACGGCCCATGCCGACATATTCCCACATCACGTGGCCCAGTTCCTTGTGGATGGAGTCTACCGACTTCTTGCCCTTGATGTTCATCAGGCGGTCAATCTTGTCCTGAACGGCCTTTTCGGCAGCTGCAAATTCAGGCAGGTCGGTGGAGAAGCGGGGAACGGTAATCTGGTCGGCCAGGTAGTTCTGGATGGTATACGGCAATACGAAGTAGCCGTCGGCCAGACCCTGCATCAGGGCAGATGCGCCCAGACGGTTGGCACCGTGGTCAGAGAAGTTACATTCGCCGATAGCGAACAGACCCTTGATGGAAGTCATCAGTTCGTAGTCTACCCAGATACCGCCCATGGTATAGTGGATGGCCGGATAGATCATCATCGGGTTATAGTATTTCACGCCGTTGATTTCGTTGGCGAGTTCGCCCGGATTGACGTCGGTGATTTCTTCGTACATGTCGAAGAGGTTGCCGTAACGCTGGCGGACTACGTCGATGCCCAGACGTTCGATACTTTCAGAGAAGTCGAGGAAGACAGCCAGACCCGTGTTGTTGACGCCGAAGCCGTGGTCGCAACGCTCCTTGGCAGCACGTGAAGCCACGTCGCGCGGAACCAGGTTACCGAAGGCCGGATAGCGGCGCTCCAGATAGTAGTCGCGGTCTTCTTCCGGAATGTCACTGCCCTTCTTCGTGCCGGCCTGCAATGCCTTGGCATCTTCCAGCTTCTTCGGCACCCAGATACGGCCGTCGTTACGCAGGGATTCCGACATCAGTGTCAGCTTCGACTGCTTGTCGCCGTGAACCGGAATACAGGTCGGGTGAATCTGTACATAAGCCGGGTTGGCGAACCAGGCACCCTTGCGGTAGCAGGCCATAGCGGCAGTACAGTTACAAGCCATGGCGTTGGTAGACAGGAAGTAGGCATTGCCGTAACCGCCGGTAGCGATGACAACGGCATGGGCGGCAAAGCGTTCCAGCTTGCCGGTTACCAGATTCTTGGCAATGATACCGCGGGCACGGCCGTCCACGATAACGACATCTTCCATCTCATAACGGGTATACAGCTTCACGGTGCCTGCACCTACCTGGCGGCTCAATGCCGAGTAGGCACCCAGCAACAGCTGCTGGCCGGTCTGGCCCTTGGCATAGAACGTACGCGATACCTGGGCACCGCCGAACGAACGGTTGGCCAGTGTACCTCCGTATTCGCGGGCGAAGGGAACGCCTTGGGCCACGCACTGGTCGATGATGTTGTTGGACACTTCGGCCAGACGGTACACGTTGGCTTCGCGGGCACGGTAGTCACCACCCTTTACGGTGTCGTAGAACAGGCGGTAAACCGAGTCACCGTCGTTCTGATAGTTCTTGGCAGCGTTGATACCGCCCTGTGCGGCGATGGAGTGTGCGCGGCGAGGAGAGTCCTGGATGCAGAAGTTGAATACGCGGAATCCCATTTCTCCCAGCGAAGCGGCGGCAGAAGCACCTGCCAAACCAGTACCTACTACTATGATGTCCAGACGACGCTTGTTGGCCGGGTTCACCAGTTTCTGGTGGGCTTTATAGTTGGTCCATTTCTCGGCGACCGGTCCTTCCGGAATTCTTGAATCTATCTTAGTCATAATGTTTTTCAATTTTAATCAGTTACACGTTAATTAGCAAGCACCGCAGCACATGCCTTTCAAGAAGAATACAACTGCTACCAGCAAGAAACCCAATACGATGATCGTAGAGTAGATGTTGGAGATGCATTTCCAGCGGTTAATCCAGATGGTGTTGTTCCATCCCAGCGTCTGCATGGCGCTCCAGAAGCCGTGGGTCAGGTGGAACCACAGGGCAGCCAGCCATACCACATAAATCACGAAGTAAACAGGGCAGGCAAAGGTCTGCTGGATGTAGCCGTAGCCGTCGGCAGCGTGAAGACCGCCCATCATCGGGTTGCCGATGATTTCAGCGAACTGCATCTTGTACCAAAAGTTGAAGAAATGCAGTGCCAGACCCAGAATCACGACGATGCCCAGCACCAGCATGTTCTGAGAAGCCCATTCCACGTTTTTCGGAGTGGCTGTCACGGCATAGCGTTCGCTGCCGCGGGCGGCACGGTTCTGCAAGGTCAGCCAAAAAGCGTAGAGGATGTGAATCACAAACAGCGCAGCCAGTCCTACGGTTGCCACCAATGCATACCAGTTGGCTCCCAAGAACTCGCAGACCATGTTGTAGGCTTCGCCAGAAACCAAAGCAACACAGTTCATCGCCATGTGAAATGTCAGAAACAGGACAAGGGCGATACCAGTGACACTCATCACCACTTTCCTTCCAATAGATGAATTACTTAACCACATAAATGATTGAATTTAAATTATTTAACTGTTAGAACTAAAAATTCTGCGTAAATGCCGACTTTCACTATTTGCAAATGTAGGGATTTTCCCTATTCTATACAAGCGATTAAGAAAATAATTCTTTATTCACTTTTGTTGCTGTCTGCGGGGATTATTCTCCGTCAGGGCATCCGGTTGGTGCAGCAGTTCCAGGGCTTTCTTCACGCTCTCGTTAAGGCGGTTGATGATCTGGAAGTATTCGCTCATGTCCCACAGGTCGCGGGCGATGAGGGCTTTCAGCTGGGCCTGGATGAGGGGAAGTGAGGTCTGGTATTGTGCGTCGTCGAAGGGGATGCCGGCCTGTTCGCCGAGGGTGCGCAGCTGTTCCAGGTGGGCCGGCTGGATGTCGAAGTCCTGGTCGAACTGGGCAAAGTGGCGGTACTGCTTCTGCCATTCAGCGCGGTGACGGTCAACGAGCTGCAGGTTCAGCTGCACCAGGATGCCCTTGTCGCGCAGCTGGCGGTAATAGTTCGTGAAATAGGTCGTGTCCACCGCGACGAAGCAGTCGGGCATGATGCCTCCGCCGCCGTACACCGTTCGTCCGAGCCGCAGGGTCGTGGCCTTCAGCGAATCGGGGAAATGAATGCTGTCGGCACTCACCATCTCTCCCCGGTTATAGCGGTCGATGAGGTCGCGGTTGTATTGCTCGATGCTTTCGTAAGGCTTCTGGATGCAGCGGCCCGAAGGCGTGTAGTAGCGGGCCACGGTGAGGCGTATCATGGAGCCGTCGGGCAGGTCGATGGGGCGTTGCACCAGTCCTTTGCCAAATGAGCGGCGGCCTACCACGACGGCACGGTCCCAGTCTTGCAGGGCACCGGCGACAATCTCGCTGGCCGAAGCCGAGAACTCGTCTACCAGTACGATGACCCTTCCGTTGGTGAAGCTGCCGTTGCCTTCTGCGTGGAATTCGGTGCGCGGGTTCCGCCGTCCTTCCGTATAGACAATCAGTTCGTTCTTGCCCAGAAACTGGTTGGCGATGTCGATGGCGGCGTTCAGGTAGCCTCCGCCGTTGCCCTGCAGGTCAAGGATCAGGTCCTTCATGCCCTTCCGCTGCAGCTTCACCAGGGCTTCGGCAAATTCCTTGGCCGTAGTGGCCGCAAAGCGGCTGATGCGGATGTAGCCGATGCGTTCGTCGGCCATATAGGCAGCATCGAGGCTGTAGACAGGAATCTTGTCGCGCACCAGGGTGAACGGCAGCAGGCCGTCGACTCCCCTGCGTTGCACCTTCACTTCCACCCGTGTGCCTTTCTTGCCCCGCAGCCGGCGCATCACCTCCTCGGTACCCATCTTCACCCCGGCTATCACGGTGTCGTTCACCTCCAGAATGCGGTCGCCGGCCAGGATGCCGGCTTTCTCGGAGGGACCGCCCGAGACGGGCTGAATGACGAACAGGGTGTCGGTAGCCATGTTGAATTGGATGCCGATGCCTTCGAAGTTGCCTTGCAGCGGTTCGTTCAGTTTTTTCACTTCCTCCGGGTCGGCGTACGTGGAGTGAGGGTCCAGTTTCTCCAGCATACTGATGATGGCGGTTTCCACCATCTTGCTTTCGTCTACCGGGTCGACATACAGGTTGGAGATGGCAAACTCGGCCATCTGCAGTTTCCGGGCCGGCGACTGCAACAGCTTGTTGTTCTGGGCAAAAAGCGGATGAAGGCTCATCCATACCGCCCATAGTCCTACGATGTAACGTTTCATGTCTGTGATGATTGTTCCGGTTGTTCGTTAAGGGGTTTTGCGGAGCTTGCCCGCGATTATGGTTCCATCTTCATGCCCTGAGGCAGGAACTCGCTGACATCCTTGCCGTAGTGCAGCAGTTCGCGCACGATGGTCGAGCTCACGGAGGTCAGTTCGGGCTCGGTAAAGAGCAGGATGGTCTCGATGCTCGCCAGCTTGCGGTTGATGTCGGCAATGGTCTCTTCGTACTCGAAGTCGTGCACCGTGCGGATCCCCCGGATGATGAACCGGGCCTCCTGCCGCCGGGCAAAATCGATGGTCAGGTCGCTGTAGGCTTCCACCCGGATGCGCGGTTCGTCGGCATAGAGCCGGCGGATCATGGCCACCCGCTGCTCGGTGGGGAACCAGGTACGCTTGGACTCGTTGACGCCGATGCCGATGACGATTTCGTCCATAAAGGTCAACGCCCGCTTCACGACCGAGTCGTGGCCGATGGTAAAGGGATCGAAAGTCCCTGGGAAAATGGCTCTTCTCATGTGCTTAGTCTACTAGGTCTTCTTCTACTACCAGGTTGTCGATGATGAAGTTCTGGCGCTCCATCGTGTTCTTGCCCATGTAGAACTCCAGCAGTTCCTTCACGGCGTCCGTCTTGCGCAGGCTGACCTGCTCCAGGCGGATGTCCTTGCCGATGAAGTGGCGGAACTCGTCGGGCGAAATTTCTCCCAGTCCTTTGAACCGGGTGATCTCGGGGTTGGGCGACAACTTCTCGATGGCGGCGATGCGTTCCTCGTCCGAATAGCAATAAATGGTTTCGTAGACCCCCTTCTTGCGGTTGCGCACGCGGAACAGGGGGGTCTGCAGGATGAACACATGGCCCTTCTTGATGAGGTCGGGGAAGAACTGCAGGAAGAAGGTAATCATCAGCAGGCGGATGTGCATGCCGTCCACATCGGCATCGGTCGCCACGATGACCTTGTTGTAGCGCAGTCCGTCCAGTCCGTCCTCGATGTTCAGCGCCGCCTGCAGCAGGTTGAACTCCTCGTTCTCGTAGACCACCTTCTTGGTCAGTCCGAACGAGTTGAGCGGCTTGCCGCGCAGGCTGAACACGGCCTGGGTGTTCACGTCGCGGCTTTTGGTGATGGAGCCGCTGGCCGAGTCGCCCTCGGTGATGAAGATACAGCTTTCCAGGCGCGGATCGTCGTCCTCGTCCTTCTTTCCGCCCTTCGGGTCGTTCAGGTGGATGCGGCAGTCGCGCAGCTTGCGGTTGTGCAGGTTCGCCTTCTTGGCCCGTTCGCGGGCTATCTTGGTGACGCCGGCAATGGCCTTCCGCTCCTTTTCCGACTCCTGGATCTTCTGGAGCAGCACCTCCGATACTTCGGGATGCTTGTGGAGGTAGTTGTCCACGTTCTCCTTGATGAAGTCGCCCACGAACTTGTTCACGCTCACGCCCGACAGGGGATAAGGCTGCCCTTCCGAGTCTTTTTCCGGAGCCATGGTCAGCGAGCCCAGCTTGATCTTGGTCTGGCTCTCGAAGGTCGGTTCGATGACATTGATGGCAATGGCGGCCACCAGTCCGTTGCGGATATCCTGGAAGTCATAGTTCTTGCCGTAGAATTCCTTGATGGTGCGGGCCAGGTGCTCCTTAAAGGCACTCTGGTGGGTGCCGCCCTGGGTGGTGTGCTGGCCGTTGACGAACGAGTAATACTCTTCGCCGTATTGGGAGCTGTGGGTGAAGGCGATTTCGATGTCTTCCCCCTTCAGGTGGACGATGGGGTAGATGCCGGGAGCCGTCATGTTGTCGTTCAGCAGGTCCTCCAGTCCGTTCCGGCTCAGGATGCGGTGGCCGTTGTAGTAGATAGACAGCCCCGTATTGAGGTAGGTGTAGTTGCGGAGCATCGTCTCGATGAACTCCTGCCGGAAATGGTAGTTGACGAACAGCGTGTCGTCGGGTTCGAAGAAGATGTACGTGCCGTTGCTCTCGTCGGTGGGCTGCGTCGTGTCCGACAGCAGTTCCCCGCGTTCGAAGACGGCTTCGCGCAGCTGTCCGTCACGGACGCTGCGGGCCACAAAGCGGCGGCTCAGGGCATTGACTGCCTTGGCGCCCACACCGTTCAGGCCCACGCTTTTCTTGAAGGCCTTGGTGTCGTATTTTCCTCCTGTGTTCAGCATCGACACCGCATCGACCAGGCTGCCCAGGGGGATGCCTCGGCCGTAGTCGCGGACCGACACGCGCAGGTTGTCCTCCATCTGGATGTCGATGCGCTTGCCGGCCCCCATCTTGAATTCGTCGATACTGTTGTCGATGACCTCCTTCAGCAGCACGTAGATACCGTCTTCGGCCTGGGAACCGTCGCCCAGACGGCCGATGTACATGCCGGGACGCACGCGGACGTGCTCCATGTCACTCAGGTGACGGATGTTCTCCTCGGTGTAGGACACGGCGGGAGCCGTCTGCTCTTGTTCGTTCAATTTGTCTTCTTCCATTTTTCCCCACCTTATTTATATATTAGGATATTAGTCGATGCGTTTGCGGAAGGCCCGGCGGCGTTTGTGGAGCACGGGGTCGAAGGCGCTCCATTGCGACTGCACCTTCTTGTTGTCTTCCAGTTCCGGATTGCTCTCTCCGAACTCGAATCCCATCTGCATGTACACGGGCACCAGGTCGTAGAACAGCAGGGCGTTCACGCCCTTGCTCTGGTATTCGGGCTTCACGGCCACCAGCAGCAGGTCGAGGGTCTTCGAGCGTTTCCAGTAGAGCGACTTCAGCAGGTAGAACCAGCCGAAGGGCAGGATGCGTCCCTTGGCCTTCTGCAGGGCTTCCGAGAGGGAGGCCATCGAGATGCCCACGGCCACCAGTTCGCCGGCCTCGTCTTCCACCACCGTCACCATGCGCAGGTCCAGCAGCGGCAGGTAGGTCTTCACGTATTGGCTGATTTGCCCCTGCGTCATCTTCGAGAAGCCGTAGAGCGGTGCGTACGCCTCGTTGATGAGGTCGAACATCCGTTGTCCGTAGTTCTTCTCCTTGATGACCTTGCGGGTCAGTTTCACGATTTTCAGCTTGTATTTCTGGAGGATGATTTCCGCCACGCGCTTGAAGCGTTCGGGCAGCTGCTGTTCGGGCACTTTCAGCTTGAACTCCACCCAGTCGGTGGCTTTCTCGTAGCCCAGCCGCTCCATGTGCTGCGGGTAATAGGGATAGTTGTAAATGGTCGCCATGGTGCTCAGCTGGTCGAAGCCCTCAATCAGCATTCCTTCGGCATCCATGTCCGTAAAGCCCAGCGGTCCCACGATGGTGTCCATGCCGCGTGCCTTGCCCCATTTCTCCACGGTCTGCAGCAGGGCGGCCGACACTTCGTCATCGTCGATGAAGTCAATCCATCCGAAGCGCACTTCCTTGGCTTTCCAGGTGTCGTTGGCCCGGTGGTTGATAATGGCGGCCACGCGCCCCACCACCTTCTGGTCCTTGTAGGCCAGGAAGTAGGCGGCTTCGCAGAACTCGAAGGCCGCGTTCTTCTTGGGGTTGAACGTATGGAGCATATCGTCATAGAGGTCGGGCACTGAATAAGGGTTGTCCTTATACAGCTCGTAATTAAAGCGTATGAATGTTTTCAGCTCTTTCTTCGAGCTGACTTGTTGAATTGTGATGGCCATCTTTCTTGCTCGTATTATATTCCACGGGGTAAAGGTACAACATTTTCTGTAATTACACAATTTTAAGATGTCGTTTTCGCTGTGCGGCCCACGGCTCTTTCATTTAAGATTGCGTTGCATTCTCAATGAGAGGGGTATTTTTATAGTGGATGCTATGGTCTTATGGATAGGGCTATTTTGCTGATTTTCAACAAAATAAGTGTCAGAAAATTTGGTCAAGTGGCAAATTTTTCGTAACCTTATAAGGTGAATAACAAATAGTTACGTTAAAAAATGAAGCCACTTGACCATAGACGTTCGATTGACGCGTATAAGTTCAATCACA
>JALEPZ010000083.1 GCA_022767125.1 Phocaeicola plebeius | reverse complement strand
GAGAATGGCATACAGGTATTATATAAGGACGAAACGATATGGGCTACCCAAAAGGCAATGGCCACACTCTTTGATGTGGGTGTACCGGCTATTAATAAACACCTGAAGAATATATTTGACTCAGGAGAGCTGATGGTAGATTCAGTTATTTCCAAAATGGAAACAACTGCTTCCGATGGAAAAATGTACCAAACAGCTTTTTATAGTCTTGATGCCATCATCAGCGTGGGTTATCGCGTCAACTCCATCCGTGCAACACAATTCCGCCAATGGTGCACTTTTGTCATCCGCCAGTTCTCGCTCCGAGGCTATATCATAGATAAGAAGCGTATGGAGAACGGATCGTTCATTGGCGAGGATTATTTTGAACATCTGCTATCTGAAATCCGTGAGATTCGTATGAGCGAACGGCGATTCTATCAGAAGCTCACGGACATATATGCCACCAGCATTGACTATAACAGGGATGCTCCCACAACAAGAATGTTCTACAAGAAGATGCAAAACAAAATGCACTATGCCGTACACGGACATACTGCTGCTGAGTTGATTGTTGACCGGGCTGATGCATCAAAAGAACAAAAGAACGGTTCTCCCACTACTTGCGGGGCATGACAACGGGACTGACGGACACCCCCAACAAGCTTACTTATACAGCAGGAAGATGCAGGGAGTTTTCGTCAGGTCGGGCAGATGGCCCTTCCACTCCCGCAAGGTCTTCGTGCGGATGTATTCTCCCTCGCAGGTCAGGTTGGCGGCAATGCACATCTTGGTCTGCGGGCGGCAGGTACGGAGAATCTCCTCCATCAGCTTGTTGTTGCGGTAAGGCGTCTCGATGAACAGCTGCGTCTGGTGTTCGGCATAGATCCGCTGCTCCAACTCCTTCAACCGGCGGGTACGCTCGCCCTGCTCAATCGGCAGGTAGCCATGAAACGCAAAGCTCTGGCCGTTGAAGCCGGAACCCATGACTGAAAGTAGAATGGACGAGGGACCGACCAGCGGCACCACCTTCAGTCCCTTCCGCTGGGCAATGGCCACCACATCCGCTCCCGGATCGGCCACGGCCGGACAACCGGCTTCCGAAATCACTCCCATCGGATGCCCTTCCTCCAGGGGCTTCAGATAACCGGCGATGTCTTCAGCCGGCGTATGCTTGTTCAACGGATAAAACGTCAGTTCATCAATCGAGATGCCCGCATCCACCTTCTTTAGGAAACGGCGGGCCGACCGCACGTCCTCTACAATGAAATGACGGATACCGAGGATAATGTCGCGGTTGTAGACAGGGAGGACCTGATGGATGGGCGTATCACCCAGCGTGACAGGCAACAGATAAATGGCTGGTTCCATAGAAAAGAACAGAAATTGGTTGGCTGGTTTGACGGTTAGGTTATAAGACGGAAAAATCACGAAAATCATTCTTCTCCAACAAGTCGGCGACAGACAGGTCGGGATGCAGCTTCCGATACTTCTCCACCCATTGGATACCCAACCAGATGCCGATGCTCGGAGGCAGCTGCTTTCCCTCGAACATCAGTCCGGGTTCGGAACGGGTGAAGGCCCGCAACACCATGGGGTCGGTACTGCGGAGGTAGTTGCCGGCAGCCAGCCAGGCACATACTTTCTGCAGATGCTCCTTGCACCAGGCTTTCTCGTCGTCCGTATAGTCCAACAGGTCTTCCGGCGATGCCGTGCCCAGCAGGCGGCCGACGACCCAATAGATCTTGCCCCGGTACATCAGCTGGTCGAACAGCGTGCGACGGGCAGGGTGCCATTCAAAAGGATAACGGCCCATGAGATAAAACACAAAGCAGTCGGGCAGGATGCGCTCGGGCTTCATGTAACGACACTGGTGGGGATAATAATAACGGCGGTAGAGGGGATAGTCCTCCCCCATGTATTTGTCGAGGCTGATGCCCAACAGGCTATCAGTGACCACTACCGACTGGTTGAGGGCAGATATCTGCGTGTAGATGTGGGGGACCACCAGTCCGGGCACCTCCTTCTCCAGGCGGGCGAACCCTTTGGTGAGCCCTTGCTCGATGTCGGACACATCTTTGTATTTATCCGACACATCGTCCATGAGGCGCAGCAAGGTGGTGTCGGAGTAGTAGGCATACAAGCGTTCGTTGATGGCAGGCTCGTTCACCGACCCCAGTTCGAGGACATCCTCGATGAGCAGCTTGGTGACATTCGGGAACTCCAGGCTCATCCGCTGTTGTGCCGTTACACTGTTCAGCGCCGTCGCCTCGTATTGCAGGCGGTCATAACGGGCTACTTTTATGTCCCTGTCCGACACGGCTCCGCCCTTCCACCCGTCGTTGCGACAGGCAGAAAAGGCCAGCAAGCCTATCAGCAGGAACACAAAGTATCTCATGACTCCCTTTCAAGGTTTATCCGTAGATAATGTTACCGTTCTCGTCCTTGTACTCATCGAGGCCCTTCTCGTACGTAGCCATAGCACGCAGACTCATACCGACACTGGAGAAACCTCCGTCGTGGAACAGATTCTGCATGGTCACCTTGCGGGTCAGGTCGGAGAACATGACAATGGCATAGTCGGCACATTCGTCGGCAGAGGCATTGCCCAGGGGCGACATGCGGTTGGCAAAGTCGAACAGTTTGTCCATCCCCTTCACACCCGATCCGGCCGTGGTCATAGTGGGCGACTGGGAAATGGTATTGATGCGCACATGGTGTTCGCGGCCATAGATGTAGCCGAAGCTACGGGCAATCGATTCGAGCAACGCCTTGGCATCGGCCATGTCGTTGTAGCCGTAGAACGTACGCTGGGCAGCCACATAGCTCAGCGCCAGGATGGATCCATAGTCGTTGATGGCATCCAGCTTTTTGGCCGACTGAATCATCTTATGGAAAGACACGGCGGAAATGTCGAGCGTCTTCTCCAGCATGTCGTAGTCCAGATCGTCGTACGTACGCTTCTTGCGGACATTGGGGGACATACCGATGGAGTGGAGCACAAAGTCGATTTTTCCTCCCAGTACTTCCATCGAACGCTTGAATACGTTCTCCAGATCTTCCACACTGGTAGCATCGGCCGGAATCACTTCGCAGTTCAGTTTTTCGGACAAGGCGGAAACCTGTCCCATGCGCACAGCGACGGGCGTGTTCGACAATGTGATGACAGCACCTTCTTCAACGGCTCTCTCAGCCACTTTCCAAGCAATGGACTGCTCGTTCAAGGCACCGAAGATAATCCCTCTTTTTCCTTTCAGTAAGTTATAACTCATATTCTATCATTGTTAGTTATTCGGGGGCAAAGATACAAACTTCTCTTCACTTATTTATGTTTTTGAACATACAAAAAGCAAAAAACAACAATTCTTCCATCTTTTCCACACGATTCTCCACGCTGTGGTCCGACCATCCGGACGGAAATCCCATTTTTTTCACGTATTCAATCAAAATCTTCACATCGGTTTCTGAAAGTATTTCTACTTTTGCCATCGTTATCAAGAGGTTTTTCATAATATTTATTTAAGGTTAGAATTAGGTTAAAATGCAAGGATAATCCTTTCTGACAGTTCTCTGCGAAGAGCGCTGCAGCAAAGGATTATTTTGTAGAAGGAAGTACCTACCCCCTCGGACGATAACCGCTATACATTATATAATATATATACAGAACTAATATTATTAAAAAACATAGTTACAAGATTACAAGATGATGAATTTACATTCTTTGAAACAGTGGAGCTTGTCGGTCGGACTGACGACTCTGCTCATCGGGGCTGCCGGATGTACATCTGCTCCCCAGTCGACCGTAGCCACAGCAGCTGAGGACATTTATTCCACCTTGCCTTTTGAAATGGATGCCGTACAGCTGCCGTCGTTCCCTGCCCGCACCGCCTCGATTCTGGAATACGGTGCCGTAGCCGATGGTACGACCTTGAACACAGAGGCCATCAACAAGGCTATCCAAGAAATGTCCGGCCAAGGAGGCGGCACGGTGATCATCCCCAAAGGATTGTGGCTGACAGGCCCCATCGTACTGCAAAGCAATGTCTGCCTGCACCTGGACGACAATTCCCTGGTATTATTCTCAGACGACCATTCCTTATACCCCATTATAGAGACGTCCTTTGAAGGACTGGACACCCGCCGCTGTCAGGCTCCTATCTCGGCACGGGGAGCCGAGAACATCGCCATCACCGGACGGGGAGTCATGGATGGTAACGGCGATACGTGGCGGCCGGTGAAGAAGAACAAGCTCACGGAAGCCCAGTGGAAAAAGCTCGTGGCTTCGGGCGGTGTCGTAGAGAAGGACATCTGGTACCCCAGCGAAGGGTCGTTGAAAGGTGCGAATGCCTGCAAGGACTTCAATGTGCCCGAGGGCATCAACACCCAGGAGGAATGGAACAGCATCCGCGACTGGCTGCGTCCCGTCCTGCTGAGCTTCGTCGGCTGCAAGAAAGTGCTGCTCGAAGGAGTCACCTTCAAGAACTCGCCCAGCTGGTGTCTGCACCCGCTGTCGTGTGAGGACATCACCATCGACGGGGTCATCGTTTCCAACCCCTGGTATTCGCAAAACGGCGATGCGCTCGACCTGGAGTCGTGCAACCGCGCCTTGATTCAGAACTGTAGCTTCGATGCCGGCGACGACGGCATCTGCATCAAGTCGGGCAAAGATGCTGACGGCCGCCGCCGGGGCGAACCTTGCCAGAACGTCATCATCCGCAACAACGTGGTATTGCACGGACATGGCGGTTTCGTAGTCGGCAGCGAAATGTCGGGCGGTGTCAAGAACATCTATGTTGACAACTGTACCTTCCTCGGCACCGATGTAGGCCTGCGCTTCAAGAGTACCCGCGGCAGAGGAGGCGTGGTGGAAAACATCCACATCAGCCATATCAACATGATTAACATTCCCAACGAGGCATTGATATTCAACCTCTTCTATGGAGGAAAGGGGCCGGGTGAAGAAGATCAGGCCGGCATCAAGGTAACGGAAGTGCCTGCCGTCACCGAAGAGACACCTGCCTTCCGGAACATCTACATCAAGGATGTCACCGCCAAGAACGTGGGACGGGCCGTCTTGTTCAACGGACTGCCGGAAATGCCGATCCAGAACATCCTGATGGAGAACCTGACCATTACGGAGGCCAAGGATGGAGTGATCCTGAACCGTGCTGACGGAGCTACCCTGAAGAACATGACGGTCAGCACCGTGAAGGGCGGTGACAACCTGAAGATGCAGGAAGTGACCAACGTGACAATTGACGGAAAAGTCTATGAAAAAGTAGACGAGGCCGTCACCATGAAATTCTAAACCAACATTGTTTCTTCTGAGCGAAGCGAAGAAGGTATCGGAAACTCTACGCGGGCAGGCCGAGACCGGACCATCGCTTCGCTCGGGATTGTTTTTTTTAAGTCAACCAAACATTCTGACTCTTTTCCGTATGAAAGCATTTACCCTCATCAGTCTGGCCCTCCTGGCCACTGCCGGTACAGCCATCGCTGCCGAGCCGGCCACGAAAACCTTACAGCTGGAAGTGTCCAATCCTTGGAACAACTCCAAAACCGACGAACCGGTGGTCGTCCGACTGGACCACCTTCAGCTGGACTTCACGGTCAAGTCGGCAACGGTCTGCAACGGGACGGTGGAAATTCCTTCGCAGCTCGACGACATGGACGGCGACTTGCGGGCGGACGAGCTGGCCTTTGTCATCGACCTGCCGGCCCAGAGCAAGACAACGATCGAGGTGACCCTCTCGTCCGAAAAGACCGACAAGGTCTATCCGCCTCGTGTCTACGCACAAATGCTGTTCCGCACCCACAAGAAAAACATCTATGCCAAAGGGGTATCCATTGCTGCCTATGGCTCATCGGACACCTACACCGTGCTCCATCACCACGGCATCGCCTTTGAAAGCGAACTGAACGCCTGGCGCATCTACTTCAACGAGAAACAGACCACCGACCTTTACGGGAAATTCCGCAAAGGACTGGAAATCGGGGAAAGCCTATTCTATCCTACCGACGAGCAGCTGCAGCGCGGATTCGGCGACGATGTCATCATGGTGAGGAACAGCTGCGGAGCCGGTACCTTGAAGGGCTGGAACGGCCAGGAAGCCACGCACGTGGCCCCAGTGGTTATCCGCGGCCAACGCATCATTGCCACCGGTCCCGTACGTGCCGTGGTGGAAGCAGAAGTGAAAGGATGGGCGTATCAGGGCAGCGAACTGAACATGGTGAACCGTTATACCCTCTATGCCGGCCACCGCGACGCTCAGGTGGACATTGTGTTCGACCGTCCGCTCGGACAGGAAGTGTTTGCCACCGGCGTGCAGCACATTGCCGGTGCCGACCAGGCCATGTTCTCCGACCACGAAGGACTGGTGGGCAGTTGGGGCACCGACTGGCCGGTGACCGACACGGTGAAGTACAAGAAAGAAACGGTGGGACTGGGTACCTTCATTCCCAAGAAGTACGTGGTGAAGGAAGTGCAGGACAAGGACAACTATCTGTATACCGTGAGTGCCTCCGGACAGACAAGCTTCCGGTACTGGACCACGTTTACCTCGCGAAAGGAAACCTTCGGCTATCCGGATGCCAACCGTTGGTTTGACTACCTCCAAACCTGGAGAAAGAGCCTGGAACAGCCGATTTCCGTAACGCTCATTGAGTAAACGGATTATCTACGTATTATCAGAAAAAACGACACGTATGAAAAAATTAATTATGACACTGCTGGCCGGCTGCGCCCTGTGGCCCAGCCTGCCGGCCCAAGAGAACCAAGTATCAAAAGTATGGGTGGCCGACCAAGGGGACGGTACCTACAAGAACCCTGTGCTCTATGCCGACTATTCCGACCCTGATGTGTGCCGGGTAGGTGAGGACTACTATCTCACCTCCTCCAGTTTCGGCTGTCTGCCCGGCTTACAGATCCTCCACTCGAAGGACTTGGTGAACTGGCGCATCGTCAGTGCTGCCATACCTTCTTCCTTGGCTCCCCATACTGACACCCTTCCGCAACACGGCAACCGGGTATGGGCACCGTGCATCCGCCACCACGACGGGCAGTTCTATATCTATTGGGGCGATCCGGACCAAGGCATCTTCATGACGAAAGCCACCGATGTGAAAGGTCCCTGGACCGAACCGGTACTGGTGCTGGCAGCCAAGGGGGTGATTGACACGACCCCGCTCTGGGACGACGATGGGAAAGTCTACCTGGCCCATGCCTTTGCCGGCAGCCGGGCAGGACTGAAAAGTGTTATTGCTGTCTGCGAACTGAACCCGGCGGGCGACAAGACCGTGACCCAGTCGCGCATTGTCTTCGACGGACATGAAACACACGAAACGTGTGAAGGACCCAAATTCTACAAACGGAACGGCTATTACTACATTTTCCATCCGGCAGGCGGTGTGCCCACCGGCTGGCAGGTGGTGTTGCGCTCTAAACAGGTATATGGTCCGTATGAATGGCGTACGGTGATGGCACAGGGCAACAGCCCCATCAACGGGCCTCACCAGGGTGCCTGGGTGGACACCCCGAACGGCGAGAACTGGTTCCTCCATTTCCAGGATGTGGGTGCGGCCGGACGCCTGGTGCATCTGCAGCCCATGCAATGGGTGAACGACTGGCCGGTCATCGGCATTGATGAGGACGGGGACGGTTGCGGCGAACCGGTATTGACCTACCGCAAGCCGAATGTCGGGACCCACGGACCCATCTGCACGCCACAGGAAAGCGATGAGTTCGACAGCAACGAACTGGGCCTGCAATGGCAATGGAATGCCAATACCAATCCCAAGTGGTACTTCTGCGATGCAACCGAGAGTCGTCTGCGTCTTTACTCGTATCCGGTAGACGAACAATACACCAGCCTGTGGAGCGTGCCGAACATGCTGCTGCAGAAATTCCCTGCTCCCAGTTTCACGGCAACCATGAAGCTGAAATTCTCGCCCATCGCCAAATATACGGGCGAACGGACTGGACTGGCGGTAATGGGGTTGGACTATGCGGCCCTCATCTTGGAGAATACAGAAAACGGATTGGTGCTTTCGCAGGTGGAATGTTCCAAGGCAGATAAAGGCAAACAGGAAACCGTACATGCCACCCTGCCGTTGAAAAACGGGGAAATCTACCTCCGTGCCCGCATAACGGACACCGGCGAGAAACTCCGGGGCAGCGAGGGCGGACATGACCACCTCGTGAAATGCCAGCTCAGCTACAGCCTCAACGGGAAGAAGTTCCTGCCCTTCGGCAAGGAGTTCCAGGTGAAAGAAGGCAAATGGATAGGGGCCAAGGTAGGTATGTTCTGCACCCGTCCTCACCTGACCAGCAACGACGGCGGATGGGCCGACATCGACTGGTTCCGCATCGAGCCTTGAGCCGGCGAATCAGCCGGAAACACCTACTGATTGACATGCAGAACGCAGTGAAACATCTGAAGACATCACTTGATGCAGACAGATTTTCACTGCGTTCTGAATAACAATTCGAAAAAAAACTGATTATCGGATCAATCAGATAGTCATGTCACGAACCTCCCAGCCCAAGGCACTGGCACCCAGCACAGCCGCATCGGCATCCTTCAACTGAGACAGCAGGAGTTTGGTCTTGCCGGCATAGATTTTCAGGATGTTCTCGTCCATCGCTTTCTGGATAGGCTTCATGATATAGTCACCCGATTTAGCCAGACCACCGAACAACACAATTGCTTCGGGGCTGGAGAAGGCCACAAAGTTAGCCAACGCCTTACCGAGCACGTCGCCGGTGAAAGCAAAGATATCCAATGCCAGCTGGTCACCCTTCACGGCAGCATCATAAACGTCCTTCGACTGGATTTCTTCTGCCGGAATATTCCGCAGCAAGCTGGGTTCGGAACGCTTTACCAAAAACTCGCGGGCAGTGCGTGCCACACCTGTAGCCGAACAGTAAGTTTCCAGACAGCCCTTACGGCCACAACCGCACTGACGACCTTCGGGATCTACGACAACATGACCCAATTCGCCAGCGAATCCATCGTGTCCATAAACCAGCTGACCATTGATGACGATACCGCTTCCGACACCGGTTCCTAACGTAATCATGATAAAATCCTTCAAGCCACGAGCTGCGCCATAAGTCATTTCACCGATAGCTGCTGCATTGGCATCGTTGGTCAAGGCTGTCGGAATACCCAGTTTTTCCTCAAAGAGCGCAGCCAAGGGAATAACCCCCTTCCACGGCAGATTGGGAGCAAACTCAATGGTACCATTATAATAGTTGCCATTGGGGGCACCTACACCCATACCTTTGATCTTTTCGGCACCGCCCACCTGCTGAACCAGCGGCAGAAGCTTCTTGCACACAGCATCCACGTACTCTTCGATCTTTTCGTATTGCTGAGTCTTTACGGAGTCGGTTGCCAATACGTTACCTCTTGAATCTACTACACCGAACACGGTATTTGTACCGCCGATGTCCATGCCCACTACGTAGGGCTTTTCCATGTTTATAGTCATGATATTACACTTATAGGGTTAATTGTATTGACAAAAGTAAGAAAAGAAGGAAAAACAGACAAATTTTTCAGGCAATTTTTCAGGTACTATTGTAACTTTTCATACCTTCGCACCATCTAAATGAGAAAAAGAAAGACTAACCGGGCAAAACAGACTGCTTGCCCTCATCGTTTTGAATATGATTGAACTGAACAACATCCACAAGACCTACTACAATGGAGCACCGCTTCATGTACTGAAAGGCATTGACCTGCACATCCATAAAGGAGAATTCGTCTCCATTATGGGAGCCTCCGGGTCAGGAAAATCCACCTTATTAAATATATTGGGAATTCTCGACAACTATGACGAAGGGGAGTACCGCCTGAACGGGGTCCTCATCAAAGACCTTAGCGAAACCAAGGCAGCCGAACTTCGCAACCGGATGATCGGCTTCATCTTCCAGTCGTTCAACCTGATTTCTTTCAAGAATGCCATGGAGAACGTGGCCCTCCCCCTTTTCTACCAAGGCGTGGGCAGAAAAAAACGGAACGAACTGGCCTTGGAGTATCTCGACAAACTGGGACTGAAGGAGTGGGCGCACCACATGCCCAACGAGCTGTCCGGCGGACAGAAACAGCGGGTCGCCATCGCGCGTGCCCTCATCTCGAAACCGCAGATCATCCTGGCCGACGAACCGACCGGCGCACTGGACAGCAAGACCTCGGTGGAAGTGATGGACATCCTGAAGGAACTGCACGACCAGGAGGGTCTGACCATCGTCGTCGTGACCCACGAAAGCGGGGTGGCCAACCAGACCAACAAGATCATCCACATCAAGGACGGCATCATCGAACGGATAGAAGACAACATCGACCACAACGCTTCGCCTTTCGGAAAGAACGGATACATGAAATAAAACATTACGACCATGATTGATTTACTCCAAGAACTCTACGGAACCATCCTGCGCAACAAATTGCGTACCGCCCTGACGGGCTTCGCCGTGGCCTGGGGCATCTTCATGCTGATTGTGCTGCTGGGAGCGGGCAACGGACTGATCCATGCCTTCGAGAACCAATCGAGCAGCATGATGATGAACTCTCTGAAGGTCTATCCCGGATGGACCGGAAAACCATTCAACGGACTGAAGGAGGGCAGGAAAATCTCGCTGAGCGATGCCGACCGCACCGCTGCTTCCACCGACTTCTCCGAACACATCCTCTCGTCGGGTGCCACTGTCAGCAAAAGCGGAGTCTTTCTCTCGTACGGCAACGAACGACTGAGCATCGGCATCGACGGCGTATTTCCCAGCTACCCCCAGCTGGAACCCATCACCCTGAAACGGGGACGGTTCATCAACGAACGCGACATGCAGGAAAAGCGGAAAGTCATCGTCCTCCACGAGAAGACGGCCGACATCCTTTTTCCCAAGTCCGAACCGCTGGGAAAACAGGTACAGGCGCAGGGAGTCAGCTACTTGGTGGTAGGCATCTATGCGGACCAGAACAGTTTCCAGCCCTCTGCCCTCGCCCCCTTCACCACCGTACAGCTGGTCTATCACAAGGGAGACAGCATCGACAACATGACCTTCACTACCCAGGGACTGACCGACGAAGCTACCAACGATGCTTTCGAAAAAGACTTGCGCCGCACCCTGGGCAGCCGCAAGCAGTTCGACCCTACGGACAACAATGCCGTGTGGATATGGAACCGCTTTACCCAATACCTGCAGCAGCTAACCGCCAACAGCATCCTGCATATTGCCATCTGGGTGATCGGCATCTTCACCCTGCTGAGCGGCATTGTGGGCGTGAGCAACATCATGCTCATCACCGTGCGTGAACGCACCCACGAGTTCGGCATCCGCAAGGCACTAGGTGCCAAGCCTCTGTCCATCCTACGGCTCATCGTGGCGGAGAGCGTTGCCATCACCACCTTGTTCGGCTACCTCGGCATGGTGGCGGGAGTGGCCGTGACGGAGTACATGAACTACGTGGCGGGCAAGAAGGTGGTAGATGCCGGCATGTTCCAGTTCACCGTCTTCGAGGACCCGACGGTCGATCTCTCCATCGCCATCCAGGCGACCCTTACCCTGATTATCGCGGGCACGCTGGCAGGCTTGTTCCCTGCTCTCAAGGCGGTCCGCATCCGACCCATTGAAGCACTTAGAGCAGACTGATTATGAAATACTTTGATATAGATACTTGGGAAGAGATACTGGTGACCATCACCCGTAACCGTACCCGCAGCTTACTGACCGCCTTCGGCATCTTCTGGGGCATCTTCATGCTCATTGCCCTCATGGGCAGCGCACAGGGCGTACAGGACCTCATGTCCGCCAACTTCAAGGGCTTTGCCAGCAATTCCGGCTTCCTCGGCGCCAACACGACCAGCAAGGCGTACAAAGGCTTCCAGCAGGGCCGGTACTGGGACCTGGAGAACAGCGATGTGATCCGTCTGCAGAAAGCCATACCCGGACTGGAGTTGGTCACGCCTACCCTGGCCCGCTGGGGAAACAGCATCGTCTATCAGGAAAACAGCATCAACGGCACACTGAAAGGACTGTACCCAGACTATACGGCGATAGAAGAGCCTAACCTGATTTTCGGACGCTACATCAACTCGATTGATGTGCGCGACCAGCGCAAGGTATGCGTCATCGGCAAGCAGATCTTCGAAACGCTCTTCCCGGACAAGGAGAACCCTTGCGGCAAGTTCATCAAGGTGGGAGGCATCTACTACCAGGTCATCGGGGTCAATGTGGCTACCGGCAACATCTCCATCAACGGCGACTCGGAGACCTCGGTCATCATTCCCTTCTCAACCATGCAGCATAATTACAACTTTGGAAACAAGGTGCAAGTCATCTGCTACACGGCCCGCCAGGGTGTCAGCATCAGCTCGTTGGAGAAGCGGATTGCAGAGGTGGTGAAGCAGGCACACCTCATCCATCCCGATGACCAGCAGGCCCTGATCCAGCTCAATGCCGAAGCCATGTTCAGCATGATGGACGACCTGTTTGCGGGCATCCGCCTGCTGGGATGGATGGTCGGCCTGGGAACGCTGCTGGCTGGAGCCATTGGGGTGAGCAACATCATGATGGTGACCGTCAAGGAACGGACGACCGAAATCGGCATCCGCCGGGCCATCGGTGCCAAACCCAAGGACATCCTCGGACAGATCCTCTCGGAGAGCATCGTGCTTACCATCGTAGCGGGCATGGGCGGCATCTGCTTCGGCGTGTTCCTGCTGAACATTGTGGAGCAGACCGTCAGCGATGCCCATTTCCAGATTGGCTTTTGGGGAGCCATCGGATCGTGTGTCATCCTGATCCTCCTGGGACTGCTGGCCGGACTGGCTCCTGCCTTCCGGGCGATGGCCGTGAAACCCATTGATGCCATGAGAGACGAATAAGAAATGAAGAATGAGGAATAATAAGCATAACAAGACAGATATGAAAAAGTACATTAGAATTGCAGTATTGGTGCTGATAGCACTGATCTTCGTAGGAACTTTTGTTTTCCTGTACCGGAAATCGCAACCCAAGGAAAAGGTGTACAACATCGAGACATCCACCGTGGCCGACTTGAAACAGAGCACCATAGCTACCGGCAAGATTGAACCGCGCGATGAGATACAAATCAAGCCGCAGATTTCGGGCATCATCTCGGAAGTCTACAAGGAAGCCGGACAGTTAGTCAAGAAAGGCGAAATCATTGCCAAGGTCAAGGTAATTCCCGAACTGGGACAGCTCAATTCTGCTGAAAGCCGTGTCCGACTGGCCGAACTCAACGGACGACAATACGAAACCGACCTTGCCCGCATGGAGCAACTCTACCAACGCAAGCTCGTCAGTGACGAAGAGTATGAGAAGAGCTTGCTCACGGCCCGACAGGCACGGGAAGAACTCCAGGCGGCCAAAGACAACCTGGAAATCATCAAGGAAGGCATCACCAAGAGCAGTGCCTCGTTCAGCAGCACCCTTATTCGCTCCACCATCGACGGACTCATCCTTGACGTGCCCATCAAGGTGGGTAACTCCGTCATCATGAGCAACACCTTCAACGATGGCACCACCATCGCCACCGTGGCCGACATGAGCGACCTGATCTTCCGGGGCAATGTGGATGAAACCGAAGTGGGACGCATCCAGGAAGGCATCCCTGTAAAGATTACCCTGGGAGCCTTGCAGAACATGTCGTTTGATGCGACACTGGAATACATATCGCCCAAAAGCACCGAAAACAACGGGGCCAACCAGTTTGAAATCAAGGCCGCCATCCAGGTGCCCGACAGTGTCACCATCCGTTCGGGCTACAGTGCCAATGCGGAAATCGTCCTGGAACAGGCCATCGGATCCATAGCCGTCCCAGAGAGTACCATCGAGTTCAGCAACGACTCTTCCTTCGTCTACGTGATGACCGACAGCGTACCCTTGCAGCAATTCGAACGCCGCACCGTCACAACCGGTATCAGCAACGGACTGTTAGTAGAAATCAAACAAGGACTGAAAGCCGGAGAACGTGTACGCGGCTTGCTTAAAGAAGAATAACGCCATGAGAACCATCACTTACCTCCTTGCCGCCACCCTGGCCCTGCCGGCTTCGGCTCAACAGGCATGGGACTTGAGACAGTGCATCGATTATGCCATCGAGCATAACCTCACCATCAAGCAACAGGAAGAAAACCGCCATCAGTCGGAAGTGGACCTGAACACGGCCCAATGGAGCCGACTGCCCAACCTGAACGGCAGCGCTTCCCACTCGTTCAACTTCGGACGCAGCCTGCAGGCTGACAATACCTACCAGAGCATCAATACGCAGAACACCAACTTCTCGCTCAACACCTCCGTGCCCTTGTTTACAGGCCTGCAGATTCCCCATAACATTGCCCTGCAGAAACTGAACCTGAAGGCAGCCACCGAGGACCTGCAAAAAGCCAAGGATGACATCAGCCTGCAGATTGCTTCCTTGTACCTGCAAGTGCTCTACAACCAGGAACTGGCCCTCATCGCCCGGCAACAGGTGGCCCTGAGCCAGGAAATGCTGGAACAGAAAAAAGCCTATCTGGATAACGGGAAGGCTTCAGAAGCCGAATGGTACGAAGCCAAGTCGAGGGTGGCACAAGACGAATTGTCGGCCGTCCAGGCAGAGAACAACTGCCGGCTGGCCTTGCTCGACCTCAGCCAACTGCTGGAATTGCCCACCCCCGACGGCTTCAGCATCGTCTCTCCCGACATCGACGAGCGTCACCTCTCCGGCTCCATCGTAGCTCCTGAAAACATCTTCCAGGAGGCCGTATTGTCCAAACCGGCCATCAAGGCCGCCACCTACCGCCTGGAAGGAGCTGCCCACAGCATCCGTATGGCCCAAAGTGCCTACTATCCCCAACTGAGTTTCGGAGCCGGCATCGGCACCAACTACTACAAAGTAAACGGCTACCAGAACAACAGTTTCGGCTCGCAGTTGAAAGACAACTTCAGCCAGTATTTCGGTTTCTCGCTGAGCGTGCCTATCTTCAACCGCTTTGCCACGCGCAACCAGGTACGGAGTGCCCGCATCCGGCAGAATACCCTCAACTGGCAGCTGGAAGAAGCCAAGAAGTCGCTCTTCAAGGAAATCCAGCAAGCCTACTACAATGCCCTCAATGCGGAAAGCCAGCTGAAAAGCAGTGTCACTGCCGACGAAGCGGCCGAAGCCTCGTTCCAGCTGATGAAGGAAAAGTATGCACAGGGAAAAGCCAATGCCACCGAATACAACGAATCGCGCACCAACTGGATGAAAGCGGTGTCCAACCGCCTCCAGGCGAAATACGACTATGTGTTCCGCACGAAGATTCTGGATTTCTACCGAGGCATCGAGCTGAAACTGTAAACACGTGTCTTCCTGTCATCTCTTTCAGAGGGGCAGGAAACCTCCCTACGACTATCATCAGGGAGGGGGGGGCCTGTCTGAGATCCTTGGGTCACCTATCCAACTGTCATGCTGAACGGAGTGAAATATCTGAAGACAATCTCTTTGTGCTAACAGATTTCTCACTCCGTTCGATATGACAGGGAAAAAGGAGAGTGGAATGAAGACTCCCGGACAGTCTGGAGATCCGACACCCTCCTCTTTTACCGGCAAAAATACTTATCCAACAATTTGCGGGCGGCCGTAAAGGAAGTGGTAGTGCCGCGCAACACTTCCTGCTCCTCCTGTTCCAGCAAGGCCGCAATTGTCGGATTATTATAGAAGCTGTCGCGCAACTGTTCGTTGATGGTCTCGTACATCCAGTACTTCGCCTGCTCGTTGCGCCGGTGCTCAAAGTAGCCGTTCGCCTGCACGAAATGGTAATATTCATAGACCATGTCCCAGATTTCCTTAATGCCCAGGCCATAGAATCCCGAATACGTCAACACTTTAGGCATCCAGCCCGACTCGGAAGCAGGAAACAAATGAAGAGCGTTCCGGAAATGGGCAGCAGCCAATTGGGCCTTCTCAATGTTGTTGCCGTCGGCCTTGTTAATGACAATGCCATCGGCCATTTCCATGATGCCCCGCTTAATGCCCTGCAACTCATCGCCGGTGCCTGCCAGCTGGATGAGCAGAAAGAAATCGACCATGGAATGAACGGCCGTTTCGCTCTGCCCCACCCCTACCGTCTCGACAAACACCTTGTCGAAACCGGCCGCTTCGCAAAGGATAATGGTTTCACGCGTCTTGCGGGCCACTCCTCCCAACGAGCCGGCAGTAGGACTGGGACGGATGAAGGAATCCGGATGAACCGACAGTTTCTCCATCCGCGTCTTGTCGCCCAAGATGCTTCCCTTCGACCGTTCACTGCTCGGGTCAATTGCCAGCACAGCCAACTTGCCGCCGTAGCGTTCGAGTACATGCGTGCCGAACACATCAATCGATGTACTTTTGCCTGCTCCCGGCACCCCACTGATGCCGATACGGAACGACTTTCCGGCATAGGGCAGGCATTTCTCGATGACCTCCTGCGCCACCGCCTGGTGTTCCGGTTTCACACTCTCCACCAATGTCACCGCCTGGCTCAGTACCGTCACATCACCTTTCACGATACCTTCCACATACTCACCCACCGAGAACTGACGGCGGCGAGCCTTTTTGCGGAACTGCAGGTAAGGGTTGACAGCAGCAGGTTGTTCAATTCCCTTGTTGACCGTCAGTCCCTTGTATTCTTCACTGTTTTCGGGGTGTTCCATACGCTATTTATTTTAAGGTTGCTTTCACTCGGATAGATACTTTCGGTTGTTTCGGGTCGTTGGTAATCATCAGGATGCGGGGTGTACCTTTCACCCGGGAAAGATTCTCGGCCAGCACCGTCACTTTCATCTTGGCCGATTCGCCCGGCTTCAGTACCCGCTTGTTCAGTTTCACCGCCAAGGCGATGCTGAACACCTGCATATCCTGTATGCTCAAGGTAGACTGTCCCGTATTGGTAATCAGAACGGTCTGCGATTTCTTCTGCTTTCCTTCCAACGGTTCAAACACCAGTTCCTGGCCAGCTGCAGACAGCGAAAGGACAGGCGGATGGTTCCGTTCCTGCGGAGTCAGGGTCGAAAAGTCGGGCAGCAAGGCCACCGATACGGGTATCTCATTGTCGCTGCCTACCTTGTCACCGGGGTAACGGGACAAATAGACCGATGCTCGGGTAATGCCCAGCTTCGGCAGCTTCTCCGTATGCAGGGTCACCCTTATTTTGCCGGTCTTGCCCTTGGGCAACGTGTCCGGTTCGGCGACAGCACTCAAATAAGGAGGCAGGTGCATCAACACCGGCGTATAGTCCTTGGAAGAAGAATTGGCCACCCCGATTTCCAGAACAGGCTGATCCCCTTTGTTGACATCGTCGAAGGCTATTTCGTCGTGGTCCAAGCCAATCGGGCCGAAGGCGTAAGGATGGGTGAAGCTATAGTTGCGGGCATCGGCGGTCACTTCCCCATGAAACTCCAGGTAAACAGGACGGGAAGCCGCGTTGCAATAGACCCCTACCTCCTTGTAGAACCGCCCGATGGCTTCGGCATCAAACACAGCTTTCACCGTTCCTTTTCCACCTGCGGGAACAGGCTCCTGCGTCCAGGTGGCCGATGTACAGCCACACGAAGTGGTCACATTCGCTATGACCAGGGGCTGGTCGCCCGTATTGGTAAACTCATAGTTCACCGTCACCGGATGGCGCCAAAGCACATATCCCAATTCCTGCTTTTCCTGCTGGAAGGTAATTTGCGGCTGTGCCTGCAGCCCTTGCAGCACTGCCCAACAACAGCCTAATATGGTAATCAGATGTTTCATGACTTATTCTTTAATTATGTCCATGAACAAAGGTATGGAAAATCTAGTAAGCCCCCAACTTTTATAGGATTATTTTACGTTGTTTACTGCTCAAAAACATAGCGAACAGAAGAACAACCAATGGGAATAATCTCTACTTTTGTGATATCATAATAATATCAAAACAAAACAATCATGGAAACACAGGAATTTGAATTCAAAGGACTTGTTGCCAACGGCTTTGCTTGCCTGTTCGGCAACCTACTGCTCATTGCCGCTTCTGCAGCCGCTTTCTGCTTTCCCGACACGTTGGGGATCTTTGGCTACATCGCAGGGGGCATCGGTCTTTTCGTCTCCTGCTTCATCTGGGGAGGATTTGTCCTGCAGGAGCCGAACGAAGCACGGGCGATGCTGTTTTTCGGCGAATACCGAGGCTCGTTCAAACGCACGGGCTACTGGTGGGTGAACCCCTTCATCACTTGCAAAAAGATTTCGCTGCGTGCCCGCAACCTGAACGCGGACCCCATCAAGGTAAACGACAAGGTGGGCAACCCCATTCTCATCGGACTGGTACTGGTCTGGAGACTGAAAGATACGTACAAAGCCCTGTTCGACATCGATTCGCAGACGATGGCGCAGAAGCCCAATGAGGTAGGTGCTTCCGTAGCCGGACGGATGAAGGCGTTCGAAGATTTCGTACGGGTACAGAGCGATGCGGCCCTCCGGCAGGTGGCCGGGGAGTATGCTTACGACAACAACGAGGGCGGAGAGGCAGAACTGACCTTACGCAACGGCGGCAGCGAGGTGAACGAGCAACTGGTACAGAAGCTGAACGAACGGTTAGAGATGGCGGGGATGGAAGCAGTGGAGGCCCGCATCAACTACCTGGCCTACGCCCCTGAAATCGCAGCCGTGATGCTGCGCCGACAGCAGGCGGATGCCATCATCAGTGCCCGCGAGAAGATTGTGGAGGGAGCCGTGTCGATGGTGAAGATGGCACTGGACCGTCTGAAGGAGGACGAGATTGTGGAACTGGACGAAGAGAAGAAAGCGGCCATGGTGAGCAACCTGCTGGTGGTACTGTGTGCCGACGAGCCTGCCCAACCCGTCATCAATTCGGGAACATTGAACCATTGATGTATGGCGAAGAAGGAGACCACGAAAAGCTTTGTGCTGCGGGTGGATGCAGAAACAATGGCGGCCATTGAGGCATGGGCAGCCGATGAGTTCCGCTCCACCAACGGTCAGCTGCAGTGGATTATCGCCGAGGCCCTGCGCAAGAGCGGACGCCTAAAACGGAAAAGGCCGAAAGAAGAGAGCCCTTCCGATTCTTGAACCGTTTCATTCCTCCACACATCGATTACCATGCCTCATCCATTGACCGACCGAATCCTGACTTGCTCTCAAAAAGAAGCCGCAGACCCACAGGTCCGCGGCTTCTTTTTGAGAGAAGGAGACTACGCTCATTTCAACAGGATGCGCAGGTTCGCCAGTTCAGTGTCCGTATGCTGTGAAGGTAATCCCTTCTGGCGGACGGTCAGCGTATGCGATGCACCCCGAGCCGCTTCGGGCAAGACAAACGTCTGCTGATAAACCGTCTGCTCGGCAGCCGGGCGGAGCAGATAACCGGTCTTCTTCTCGAAACGGTTGTAGGCACGCAATACAATCTGGTTCTTGCCCTTCTGCAAGGGCAGCAGCACTTGCTCAGAGCGGAAGGTGCAGCGGTAAGGGTTGAGGTGCTTCATCACTGACTCGCCGTTGAGGTAAACCTCGATGCCGTTGCCGGCACCTACTTCCACGAGGCAGTCCTGTGCCTTCGCGCTCTCCACCTCCTGCATCACGAAATAGGTTTCGAGGATGTTCGACTGGAACTCGTCCTGTTCCTTTTCCACCTTCTGCCAGCTTCCCCTTCTGACGGGTGCCTGCTGAAGGTCGGTTCTCAGTACGGACGGCCCGTCGAAGACACTGCTGCCCGGACCGCACAGGTAACGATCGCCCCACGACAGACGGGCGGCAGGCAATGTCTGCGCCTTGCCTTCCGACAGCTTCACCGTATAGGCAGTCCCATCAACCTGAATCCCGATTTCCTTGCCCACCTCCTGCGGCGTGTACATCAGCGTCAGCTGCCTGAGTCCGCTCTTGTTGACATTCCAGCTATAGCTGACCGTACTGCGGTAGTTGCTGTAATAGTCGAAGCAGGAGTAGCTGTAGTTGGGCGTGGCATTCTGGGCGGTCAGCACGGTATTCCCCTTCAGAATGGCCATCGGACGCGGTTCCACCGGCTTGTCGAAGCTCAGGGTCAGCACGCGGATGGTCTGGTCGTCATAGGCAGAAGCCGGAACGGTCAGGCAGACCTGCGCCCCTTTCTGCACATAATCGGCCAGCTCTCCTTCCGCTTTCAGCAGCCGGTTGTCAGGAATATCAAGTACGATACGTCCGTCGGACGGACGGGTACCCGACAGGATGAGGTACAGCTGGTTCGCCTTGCGGGTGATCATGCCCCAGTCGAAACGGGTACGGAAAGGCGAAGCCTCCGTGCCGTAGATGGCTGCCCCGTTCTGCTGCAGCCAGCTGCCCATCTCCTTCAGTACGTCGCTCTCGAACGGAACGACCGAACCGTCGCCCTTCGGACCGATGTTGAGCAGGAAGTTGCCTCCATGGGCAACCACACTGATCAGGCTGCGCAGCTTTTCCATCGCCTTGACATGAGAGCTGCCCCGTTCCTGCCAGGAGCGGTAACTCCACGTTTCGTCGAACATGGAAGCGGCACTCTGCCAGGGACACTGCAAGGCACCTTCGGGATAGCTGTTGTCGGCCATCACGGCGAAATCGTACTGGTCGTTGCCCACACGGCCGCTCACCATGCAGTCGGGCTGCAGGCGGTGCACCAGTTCATAGAGTTCCCGGCTCTGTTCGGGCGTGTTGGACCCCATGTCGAACCAAAGTTCCGAGATAGGACCATAGTGGCTGAGCAGTTCCGTCACCTGCTGCTTGGAGAAGGCATGGTGCTGCGGAGTCACGAAGTCACAGTTGTGGCTGGAGATGGGGTAAGCGTGCGGAAAATGCCAGTCGATGACCGAGAAATACAGCCCCAGCCGGATGCCGCCCCGAGCACAGGCTTCGGAGAGTTCCTTCACGAAATCGCGGTGGCAGGGAGTGGCATCGAAAGAGTTGTAGTCCGTGGTGGCGGTACGGAACATGCAGAAACCATCGTGGTGCTTGGTAGTGATGACAATGGATTTCATGCCCGCTTCCTTGGCCAGTGCCACGATTTCGTCGGCATTGAACCGGACAGGGTCGAAACGCTGTGCCGTCTCGCCGTACCAGTCACTGAAGATGCCGGCGAACGACTGAATCTGCTCGCTGTAGCCGCGCTTGACGGGCTGACCTTCCCATACGCCGCCCAGTTCGGAGTAAAGCCCGAAGTGGATGAACATCGAGAACTTGCTTTCGTGCCACCGCTGAAACGCTTCGGCAGACACTTGCTGCGCATAGATGCCGACAGTGGTCAGGCACGCTACAAGCAGGATAAAGATTTTCTTCATATAATATATAATGTGTAAAATAGTTGTTTAACAAAGGTAATTGATTCGGCTAAACACAGAGGCACAGAAAAAAAAATGTATCTCCGTGCCTCTGTGTCATTGCTTCTCTCCGGTTCTTTATTCGTCCAGCAGCAGCTCCATCACCTGGCAGGCAGACTTGGCAACAGAAGTACCCGGACCAAAGATGGCCATCACACCGGCCTGATAGAGGAAATCATAGTCCTGTGCAGGAATGACTCCTCCCGCAAACACCATGATGTCTTCGCGGCCCAAGCGTTTCAATTCGGCGATGATCTGCGGAATCAACGTCTTATGGCCGGCAGCCAATGACGAAACACCCACCGCATTCACATCGTTTTCCACGGCTTCGCGGGCAGCCTCTTCGGGAGTTTGGAACAGCGGACCCATGTCGACATCGAAACCGCAGTCGGCAAATCCGGTAGCAACCACTTTCGCGCCTCGGTCGTGTCCGTCCTGTCCCATCTTGGCAACCATGACACGCGGACGGCGACCTTCTTTCTTGGCAAATTCTTCGGTCAGTTCGCAAGCTCTTGCGAAATCTGCATCCTTTTTACTTTCTGATGAATACACGCCTGATATTGTTCTGATTACTGCTTTATAACGTCCTACCACTGCTTCGCAGGCATCGGAAATCTCGCCCAACGTAGCACGCACGTGTGCGGCTTCCACAGCCAGTTCCAGCAGGTTGCCCTTGCCGCTGCGCACGCATTCGGTAATGGCGGCCAGTGCCTTGTCCACTTCCTCCTGGTTGCGTCCTTCCTTCAGCCGGCGCAGGTTCTCCACCTGCTCCTGACGCACGGCGGTATTGTCCACCTCCAGGATATCAATCGGGTCTTCTTTCTCCAGGCGGTACTTGTTGGTACCTACAATCGTCTGTTCACCCGAATCGATACGGGCCTGGGTACGGGCAGCCGCTTCCTCGATGCGCATCTTGGGAATGCCGGTCTCGATGGCTTTTGCCATGCCGCCCAGCTTCTCGATTTCCTGGATGTGCTCCCACGCGCGATGCGCCAGTTCGTTGGTCAGCGACTCCACGTAGTAAGAACCGCCCCACGGGTCGATGTTCTTGCACACCTGGGTTTCCTCCTGGATGTAGATCTGGGTATTGCGGGCAATACGGGCCGAGAAGTCCGTAGGCAGTGCGATGGCCTCGTCGAGAGCGTTGGTATGCAACGACTGTGTATGTCCCAGCGCGGCTGCCATCGCTTCGATACACGTACGGCCCACGTTGTTGAAGGGATCCTGTTCGGTCAGTGACCAGCCCGAAGTCTGCGAGTGGGTACGCAGGGCCAGCGACTTCGGATTTTTGGGATGGAACTGCTTCACGATCTTCGCCCACAGCATGCGGGCCGCCCTCATCTTGGCGATTTCCATGAAATGGTTCATGCCGATGGCCCAGAAGAACGAAAGGCGCGGTGCAAAGGCATCGATGTCAATACCGGCTGCCACTCCGGCCCGCAGGTATTCCAGTCCGTCGGCCAGCGTATAGGCCAGCTCGATGTCGGCCGTGGCCCCGGCTTCCTGCATGTGGTAGCCAGAGATGGAGATGCTGTTGAACTTCGGCATCTTCTGCGACGTGTATTCAAAGATGTCGGAGATGATCTTCATGGAGAAGGCCGGCGGATAGATATAGGTGTTGCGCACCATGAACTCCTTCAGGATATCGTTCTGGATTGTTCCCGCCATTTCCTCCAGCTTCGCACCCTGTTCCAGTCCGGCATTGATGTAGAACGCCATGACCGGCAACACGGCCCCGTTCATGGTCATCGAGACGGACATCTTGTTCAGGGGGATTCCGTCGAACAGCACCTTCATGTTCTCCAACGAACAGATGGACACGCCTGCCTTGCCCACATCGCCCACTACGCGCGGGTGGTCGGGGTCATAGCCGCGGTGGGTCGGCAGGTCAAAGGCCACCGACAGTCCTTTCTGTCCCGACGCCAGGTTGCGGCGGTAGAAAGCGTTCGACTCTTCGGCCGTAGAGAATCCGGCATACTGGCGGATGGTCCAGGGACGGAAGGTGTACATCATGGAGTACGGGCCCCGCAGGTAAGGGGGAATACCGGCGGCATAGTCCAGGTGTTCCATCCCTTCCAGGTCTTCCTTCGTATAGACAGGTTTCACCTGGATCTGTTCAGGCGTCCGCCAGTTGGCGGTAATGTTGTTTTCTTTCTGCCATTCCTTCCCGTCCTGGGGATGGAATCCAGCAAATATATCTACTTGTTTAAAATTCGGTTTCATACTGCTAATCTTTTAACACAAAGAGACAAAAAATCAAAGACCTAATTTCTCGTTGTAGGCTTTCAGTGTGTCCAGCACATTGCAACGCACATGGATGAAGTTCTCGATGCCCGCTGCCTTCAGGTCGTCCATGCAGGCCGGAGCACCGGCGACGATGAACATCGCACGTCCGTCCAATGCCTGGAAAGCCGGAACAGCATATTCGGCATACTCATCATCGCTGGAACACAACACAACGATGTCTGCCCCTGCCTTCACGGCTGCCTCCACGCCTTCTTCCACGCTCTTGAAGCCCAGGTTGTCGATGACCTGATAGCCGGCACAGGCCAGGAAGTTGCACGAGAACTGCGCACGTGCCTGACGCATGGCCAGATTGCCGATGGTCAGCATGAACGCTTTCGGACGCTTGCCCGAACGTTCGGTCTGCAGCCGCAATGCCTCAAAGTCGCTGGCAGCCCGGTCGGCCACCAGTTTATCGAACGGCTTCTCGCAAGCATCGTGATGTCCGCCGCCACAGCCGCAAGCAGCCACGACCGGTGACTTTCCGTCGGCCATTTCGTTGAAGTTAGGATACTGGTTCGTGCCGAGCAGGATTTCCTTCCGCTTCGACACCGCCTCATGACGGGCCTTGTTGCTGGCATTGACCGTTGCCTGTATGCTTCCGGCCACTGCCGACTGCAAGAAACCACCTTCGTCTTCCGTCTTCAGGAAGAGGTCCCAAGCCTGACGGGCTATCGCTACGGTGAGGTTCTCGATGTAGTAGGAACCGCCGGCCGGATCGACGATACGGTCCAGATGCACCTCTTCCTTCAGCAGCAGCTGCTGGTTGCGGGCGATGCGTTCGGAAAAATCATTGGGTGTCTCATACACCGTGTCGAACGGAGCGACCGTCATGGAGTCCACTCCGGCAATGGCGGCACTCATGGCTTCGGTCTGCGAACGGAGCAGGTTGACATGAGCATCGAACAGTGTCATGTTGAACGTAGAGGTCACGGCATGCACATTCATCTTGCAGGCACAAAGGCAAGTACCGTCGGGGGCCGTGTTCGGACAGTCTGTACGGGGACAGCGCGGCTGGTACTGCTTCACAATGTCTGCCCACAGCATACGGGCGGCACGGAACTTGGCCACTTCCATGAAATAGTTCGAGCTGATGCCCAGGTTGAACTTGATTTTCTTGGCCGCCAAGGCAGCCGGCACTCCGGCTTCCACCAGCAGATTCAGGTATTCGTTTCCCCAGGCCAGCGCATAGCCCAACTCCTGGTAAATGTAAGCGCCCGCGTTGTTCAGGTCGACCGCGTTGACAGCGATACAACGGAACTTCGGATAAGCCGCCAGCACTTCCACCAGCCGTTTGGCCTGGGCCAGCAGTCGGGTGGTGTCCTTGCCCTTCTCCAGCAGCTTGCTCAGCGGGTCGAAGTTCACCGACCCCACCAGCCGTTTGGGATCATACCCCTTTTCCTGGAAATACTCCACCAGCATTTCAGCCAGTTCGACGGTATGCCCCTGGCAAGTGGAAAAATTCAGTTCGATGCGGTCGCAGCAGATATCCTTCAGCAGGGTACGCAGATAATCGGGATGAAGGTCCTTCGCCTTCAGGCGGAACCCCAGCGAGTCCACACCTTTTCCCAGCAGGTCGAGTGCCTTGGCATTGGCTGCCGCCGGATCTTCCACGCGGATGTCCTGACGAATCCACCACGTATTATGGTCCTTCTTGTTCCCCCTCAAGTAAGGGAACTGCCCCGGCAACGCTTCCGTTGTCGCCAGCCCCTCCAGGTCCTCCCGCCGGTAGAACGGCTTCACCTTGAATCCTTCGTTGGTTCTCCACACCAACTTTTTCTCGAAATCGGCTCCTTTCAAGTCGGTCATGATTTTGTCCATCCAGTCCTGGGTCGCCACAGGAGGAAAGTCAGAAAATAGTATTTCCTTGTTGTCAGCCATAATGAATAAGTGTTTTTTGTATCATTAAGATTATAATTATTTGCTCTCCACATGTACCCTCGGAATACATGCAAAGGCAAATATACGAATTTCTTGCACAAGACACCATGAAAGGTGAAAAAAAATAGCCCATCAGTTGACCATTTCTGCAATAATACTTAATTTTGCAGCATCTTTTAAACAATAATTAATATGAATTGGCTACAAGATTTATTGACGAATCCAAATTCCATCGCTCACATCGTAGCGTTGTATTCGTTCGTGATTGCAGCAGGAGTGCTGTTAGGGAAAATCAAGGTCTTCGGCATCTCGCTGGGGGTCACGTTCGTCTTGTTTGTAGGCATCTTGATGGGACATCTGGGCTTTACCGGTAGTGTTTCCACGCTGACCTTCATCCAAGACTTCGGGTTAATTTTGTTTGTGTTCTGTATCGGCCTTCAGGTAGGTCCGTCGTTTTTCTCCTCCTTCAAGAAAGGAGGCGTGCGGCTGAACCTGCTGGCGGTCGGCATTGTGGCACTCAATGTCACAGTGGCACTGGTGATTTACTATGCTCTGCAGGGCCGTATCGAGCTGCCGATGATGGTCGGCATCCTGTGTGGTGCGGTTACCAACACGCCGGGTCTTGGTGCTGCCAACGAGGCACTGTCGCAGATCGGCTATTCCGGTCCGCAGATTGCGATGGGATATGCCTGCGCCTATCCGCTGGGTGTAGTGGGCATCATCCTCTCTCTGATTCTGGTCCGCGTCATCTGCCGGGTCAATCTCGACAAGGAAACTGAAGAGATTGAGAAGCAGGAAGCAGCCAATCCGCACCTCATCCCCTTCAACATTCCCCTGAAGGTACAGAATGGCGCCCTCTGCGGCAAGAAGCTCAGCCAGCTGCAGACCTTCCTGGCCCGCGACTTTGTCTGCTCGCGTATGCTGCGCGACGGACAGATACACATCCCCAATGGCGAGACGACCCTGCAGTTGGGCGACATCGTGAACGTGGTTTGCGCACAGGACGACGCGGAGGCCATCTCCGCCTTCATCGGTCCGAAATACGAGGAGGAAATCGACTGGGACAACGAAAGCAAGCAGGCCAAGGCCATGGTATCGCGCCGTATTCTCGTCACTCAGCCGGCCATCAACGGAAAGACACTGGGCGAACTGCACTTCAGCAGTATGTATGGTGTCAATGTGACCCGCGTCAACCGTTCGGGTATGGACCTGTTCGCCGCCCGTCAGCTGAAGCTGCAGGTGGGCGACCGTGTCATGGTCATCGGTCCTCAGGACTGCATCGAGCGTGTGGCCGACCTGTTGGGTAACCAGCTGAAACGTCTGGACCACCCCAACATCGTCACCATCTTCGTCGGTATCTTCGTCGGTATCCTGTTCGGCAGTCTGCCCATTGCCATTCCGGGTATGCCCACTCCGGTCAAGCTGGGTCTGGCAGGCGGTCCGCTGATCATTGCCATTCTCATCGGCCGTTTCGGCTACAAGTTCAAGCTGGTGACCTATACCACCATGAGTGCCAACCTGATGCTACGTGAAGTGGGGCTGGCCCTCTTCCTGGCGAGTGTCGGCATCAAGGCAGGCGGCAACTTCTGGCAGACGGTGGTCGGAGGAGACGGTCTGCTGTATGTAGGTGTCGGTTTCCTGATTACCCTCCTGCCGTTGCTCATCATCGGAACGCTGGGCCGGCTGCACTACAAGGTGAACTACTTCACCCTGATGGGTCTGGTAGCCGGTAGTACGACCGATCCTCCTGCCCTGGCATATTCGAACCAGCTGGCAGGCAACGATGCTCCCGCTGTGGGCTACTCCACGGTCTATCCGCTGGCCATGTTCCTGCGTATTCTGACCGCCCAGCTGCTGATTCTGCTGCTGGCGGCGTAAGGGAGAATCAGCAAAGAAGAGGGTGTGTCAAAATAAAAAGCTCCTGTCATATTGCTTGTCATTCTGAACGTTGTTTCTTCGCTACGCTCAGAATGACAATTAGATAGGCGACGCTGAATTTGACACACCCTCTTTTTCGCTGAGGTTTATTCTTCCAGCCTCATCCGCTGACGCACCGGCTTGAAATCATTGCTCTCTACCGTGAGCGTCACCTCTGCCGCTGTATGCCCTGCCCGGAGAATGACCCATGCGGCGCCATGAAAGAGTTTCCGTTCGGTCGTGGCATGCAGTTCGTCCGACACGATATTCCCGTTGTCCACGGCTACAATCCGTGCGTCTCCCTCTACCGAGAAACGAAGCTGGCTGTCTGCAAAAGGAGTACGCCGTCCCTTGCTGTCCACGGCATATACCCGCACGTGCTGCAGATCCATCCCGTCGGCCTTCCAGACGTCCGTATCGGGTACAACCACCAGCTTGCGAGGCTCTCCTACCGTCTCGATGCGATGACGGGCCACTACCTTTCCGCCCGTACGGGCCACGGCCTCCAGCCATCCAGGTGCATAGCAGATGCTGTCCCATTTCAGTTTGTTGCGGTCGCGCCCGTTCCCGTTTTTCTTCACTCCCAAGCTCTTGCCGTTCAGCAGCAGTTCCACTTCGTCTGCATTGGTGTAGGTATAGAGCGACAGTATCTCGTCTTTCTTCCGGTTCCAGTGTTCGCTCATGCGGGCCGTACCGATCTGCACATCGTTCCACATCAGCTCCGTATCGCTGTCAATCACGCCGATATGCACCACCGGCACGGTGCTGAACATGCTCTTCAGCAAATAGGCGATGGGCTTCGGCTGCAGCGACATATCGAACGAGCCTTGTGCCCACCCCTTGGCCGGCCAGCCGCCGCTCTCGCCCAGGTAGTCGATTTGCCCCCAATACGCCAGTCCGATGACCTTGTCCAAATCCATTTCGAAGAAATTCGGCCCCATGTTGCTGGTATTGGCCTCGCTCTGATAGAACATCATGTGCGGAAAGCGCCGACCGTCGCCGGGGAAATACATGTAACGATAATTATAGGCGGCAATATCCGTTTCGTGCACCAGCGGAGCCGGCAGCGAATCCGTGGACAGGCTGCGTCCGCGCGGATGCATGGCCACCGTCACCAACCGGGTGGAATCGTACCGCTTCAGCAACTCTCGCTGCATCCGGTAGGGAGTCACTCCCCAGTCGGCATACGGCAGGTTCCAGTAGGTCTGCAACTCATTGCCCAGGCTCCAGAATACGACGGAAGGATGGTTACGGTCGCGCTTGATGAACTCCGGGATGTCGCGTTGCCACAGCAACGCCCACGGCGTACGGCCGCCACAATACTGGTCCAGCCACTTGTCGTACAGTTCGTCCACCACGAGTATGCCATATTCATCACACAGGTCCATGAACTGTTCGCTGTAGGGATTGTGCGACGTACGGATATGGTTGACCCCGAATTCTTTCAGCAGGCGGATACGTTTCTCGATGGCTTTCGGATAGGCAGCAGCCCCCAATGCCCCCAAGGTATGATGGTTGGCGATTCCCTTTAGCAGCACCTTTTTCCCGTTCAGCTTCAGTCCGTACTGTGGGGAGAATTCCAGGCTGCGGATGCCGAAGCGCTGGCTGAACCGGTCGGCCACCTCACCGTTCTCGTGCCATACGGTCACCTGGGCCGTATATAAGGAGGGATGCTCACAGTCCCACAACGACGGATGCTCCAGCCGTACGTCCTTTAACCGATATTCACACGTACGCATCCTTCGGTCGAAAGGCAGTTCTTCCACCTGGCGGACAACCTCACGTCCCTTTTCGTCCGTAATGAGCAGTTCGGTCTTCAGTGTCTTCTGCTGGGTGAAGCAGGCCATCTCCACCTGTACACTGACGGTGGCCTCCTGCTCCGACACCTGCGGGGTCGTGATATACAGCGGATGACGCATCAGATACACCTGGGGGTCGGTCACGACCACGTTCACGTTCCGGAACAGGCCTCCTCCCGTATACCAGCGCGAGTTCTGCGGCTCACGGGTATCCGCCTTCACCGCCAACACGTTCGGCTCACCGTATTTCAGCCGTTGGGTCACATCGATTTCGAATCCCACATACCCGTAGTCCGTGCCCCCGATACGTTCTCCGTTCAGGTAGACATCGCCCACATACATGATGCCCTCGAAATCGACCACTACCCGCCGGCCCTTCCACGCCTCGTCGGGGACAAACGTCTTGCGATACCAGCCGATTCCCATCTCCTTGAAGCCGCGGCTGCTCAACCGGCTCCTCACGTTGGCACCGATGTCACTGTTGTCGGGGCGTTCTTCGGCCGAGGGCGGCACCCAGTCTTGTTCTATCTGGAAATCGTGGGGAACATCTATGGTTCGCCACTGGCTGTCATCGTATTGAGATTGTTCCGCCCGAGGCGCATCTCCCCTGAAGAAGCGCCATCCCTCATTGAAATTCACGTAGTCTCTTCCGGTTTCGGAAGCGGTGGCTGTCCCCATGGCCATCACCAGGAGCAGTCCTGCAAAAAGTTTTTTCATGGTCTGATAACATAGGATGATTTTCGAGGGACAAAGTAACCGATTTTTTACCAGTATCACCCCGAAGAAATATCCTTTTTCATGGAATATCATACAAGCGGCGCCCCACCTGTATGCATCGGGGTTCAGAACTGGAAGTAGATGAAGGGCTGGATATCGCTGCTCTTCACCTGAATCACTGCGTAAATCACCACCAGCAGGAAGAAGGCTTGCACCGGCAGCGGACAACGGGCCACCATGCGGCTGCCCGCCTCCTGCCAGCGGTCGGGACAGGCATGCAGCAGATAGCCCGTCGCCATCAGGGCAACGATTTGCCAATAGCCTTGCACCCACTGCATCCACAGCTCCGGATGGAAAGCGGTCAGGATTTGCCGGATCATGGTCAGGGAGGCTTCGAAGGTGGCATTCCGGAAGAAGATCCAGCAAAAGCAGACAAAGTGGAAGGTCAGCACGACGGCCCCTACCCGTCTCCATCCCTGGCTGCGGTAGTCCTTCGGACGGTGCAGCAGGGCACGAAGCCCCTTGTGGAGGGCCAAGGCCACGCCATGCAGTCCTCCCCACACCACGAAGTTCAGCGACGCTCCGTGCCACAGACCTCCCAACAGCATGGTGACAATCAGGTTCAGGTACGTGCGGAACTTCCCTTTCCGGTTGCCTCCCAGCGAGATATACAGGTAATCGCGCAGCCAGGTGGACAGGGAGATGTGCCACCGCCGCCAGAACTCCGTCACACTGGCCGACTGATAAGGAGAGCGAAAGTTGTCGGGAAAGTGGAACCCCAGCAGGAGGGCGATGCCGATGGCCATGTCGCTGTAGCCCGAAAAGTCGCAATAGATCTGGAGCGCGTACCCATAGACCCCCATCAGGTTTTCGAAGCCCGAATACAGGGCGGGATTGTCGAAGACGCGCTCCACGAAGTTCACGCTGATATAGTCGGAGATGACGGCTTTCTTGAAGAGTCCGCTCACCAGGAAGAACACCCCCCGCCCGAACATGGCCTCGGTCACCACCAACGGACGGCGTATCTGGGGCAGGAAGTCGCGGGCACGCACGATGGGACCGGCTACCAGCTGGGGAAAGAACGAGACATAGAACGCATAGTCGAGCAGGCTGTGCAAGGGCTGCAGCTGCCGGCGATAGACATCGAGGGTATAGCTGAGCGACTGGAAGGTGAAGAACGAGATGCCCACGGGCAGGAAGATATCCAGCGGATGGAACGTGCCGCCCCACAACGGGCTCAGCCATTGGCAGAACAGGTTGGTGTACTTGAAGTAGCAGAGCAGTCCCAGGTTGACGCACAGGCTCACACCCACCAGCAGCTTCCGCTGCCGCTTTCCCTCCGTGCGCTCCATGCGCCGGGCCAGGAAGTAGTCGCTCAGCGTCACCACCAGCAGCAGGAAGAAATACCAGCCGCTGCTTTTATAGTAGAAATAGTAGGAAAACGCCGTCACGAACAGCAGCCGGGCGGATGTGCGATGGCGCAACAGGCAGTAGAGGGCACTGAAGCCCAAAAACAGGAACAGGAACACGCCTGAACTGAAAATCATCGGCTGGTGCGGATCGTAGGACAACACCTCTCCTATCTTACTCATTTCCAGAGACCACATACTGATTATATGCTTTAATGAATGCTTCGTGAAACAAAAGGGCCTGCATCCGGTATCCCTCGTGGGTGAAATGGATGCGGTCGCGCTGAAAATAATTCCCGGCCACCCAGTTGCGGCAGGCACTTTTCGCACCGCCCACAATGTCATAGAGGTTCCACACGGCCAGTCCGTGGCGAGCCGCATAATCGAGTTCGGTGGCTACCACCCGCGGAGTGCGCGGATTCACCACCTTGCCCTTGCGCCCGCCCCGCACGTAGGCACCGGGAGGGGTGGTGAGCAGGAAGCAGACACCGGGACAGGTCTGACGCAGCCGGTTGACCAGCCCGTCCAGCTGCCGACGATGCTCTTCGGGCGAGTAGCGGTAGGCGTGCGCCTCGTTGGTGCCAAACGACAGGATGACCAGGTCGGGGTGCAAATCGGCCACCTGCTGCAGGCGTTCGGGGGTTGAAAACGAGCCGCAAGTGGCCCCGTTCACACCCAGGATATGGTAGACCAGTCCGGCCTTGCCGGATTCTACCGCCAGGCCGCTGGTGCGGTAGCTGACGGGAACCGGTTCCACGGCCTCAGCCCCGAAGTCTTCTTCGAGACAGCAGCGCATGGTATAGGGCAACACATGGCCACGGATGTGCGAGTCGCCGATGTGGACGATACGCAGCGGACGGACGGGGTTCGCCAGCTGCCCGAAGAAGTCCGCCAGCGAGCCGGTCGGATCGTCGAGACGGTTCTCTTGCACATCGCGGAAGGCGGGCGGACAGGCCGGCTCCACCGGTACCAGCTGCAGCAGACGCTGTATCTCGCGCGAAGGGAAGACCGGTCCGGAATGCCAGTCGGCCGCCGCCTGCCGGGGCAGGGCATCCTGGGCAACAGCTCGCAGGCTTCCTCCCCACACCAACAGGAGGAGCCCTGTCCAGAGGTTACGGCAATGCTTCATACGCTTTTCGCTTTTCAAAATTTTCCTGCCCATTGACCAATGCCTCATAGAGCAGGGAGGCCAGCTGCCGGCCGCCCCGGAAGTTGATATGGGTGTAGTCGTGATTGGCCAGCGGCGGGTCTGCCTCCACCAGCCGGGCCATGCTCCCCTCGCCGCCCATCGCCTGGAAGAGGTTCCAGAAAGCCACATGCTGCCTGACGGCCAATGCCTGCTGGTAGCGCAGCAGCGGACGGATGCCCGACTGGGTACGCAGCTCGCCCGTCTCGGGGTCTTTCACATCGCGGTCGCCCACGCCGACCACCAACAGGGACGCCTGCGGAAAGAAACGGCGGAACCGCTCCACCACCTTTTCCAGCCGGTCGGTGTAGTAGGAATAGTTGGTCACCCCCTCCGAAGCGATGTTCAGCCCGTAGTGCAGCACTACCAGGTCGTAGGTCCGCAGCCGGTTGTAGGCACGGAGTATCTCGTCGGGGATGTGCTCCAGCTGTGTGCCCATGCCGCCGCGGGTACTGAAATTGTCCACGGCGATGCCTTCCGTATCGTCCATCGTAACCCCGAAGAAACGGACCGTCGAGTCGCAGCGCTCCACCTTCCATGTCACCTTGCCGATACGGCCCTCCACCCGGGCGGCCTGCAGCAGGCTGTCGCCGGCAACGGCCTGGCTATGCACCGTGTGCCCGTTCACCGTGGCGGTGAGCCACAGGGAGTCGGCCGTCAGGAAATACACCGACGACACCCTGCACGTATCCAGCCGGGAAGCGTACTTCCGCTGTCCCTCCAGGGTGACTTCGGCCCCCGGACGTGGCAAGAAGTAGTGGCCCGAAAGGTCTTGCCACGCACGGCGGAACCCGACGGAATCGGTCACGGAGTGGCTCTCCCACCCGCTGAAGGAATGGCGCACCGTGGGACGGAAGCCGGGGAAATTCGTGGTAACGGGCACATAGCCCACCCCGCATCCTCCGTACTGCTCCTGCAGGAGGGCACGCAGGTCGGCCGTGAAGATGTCTGCCTCGACGAAGGAATCCCCGAAATAGGCGATGCGGACCGGACGGCCCAGGCTGTGGCGCTGGAGGACGGCTTCATAAAACCGGTGCATACCCCCTTCGCCCGCCGAGTCGGGATATTCCTCGATACAGGTCACGCCCGCCCTGCAGGTGTCCGCAAAGTCCGGACGGAGCGGAAGCGGAGGAAGCGGTACGGCCACCGTGTCGGTATCGGCAGGGACCGCCGCCGTGCGCACCGGGTCGGGACGGACATCGGCCAGCATGTCAACCCTCCGCAAGGGCTTTCCGCCCAGACGGAGGGTAGGCAGCCGGTGGAGGGACAACAGTCCGCCCACCACCAGCAAGGTCAGCCAGAAGGTATGCGACAGCCGGTTCTGCATCAATGGATGATTCCCAGCCGGGAGGTTTCGACAAACCGCAGGATGTTCTCGATTTCAGGACTGCCCGGCACCTGCTCGCGGATGCGGATCAGGGCATCGTGCTGGGAGGTGTTCGCCTTGTAGAGGATGCGGTAGGCCTGCGCAATGTGCTTCAAGAGGGTTTCGGAGAAATGCGAACGCTGCAGCACGTGGGTGTTGATGCTGTAGAACTCGATGGGGTCGTGGGCCGCCACGATGTAGGGAGGGATGTCCTTGGTGAAGCGGCAGCCGCCCTGTACCACCGAGTACGTGCCCAGCCGGGTGCCGCCCTGCATCAGCACGTTCGAGGTCAGGATGGAGCAGTCGTCGATCTGGCAGTTGCCCGACACCTGCGAGCCGTTGCCGATGATGCACCGGTTGCCCACCTTCACGTCGTGCGACAGGCGGGCTCCCGTCATGATGAAGTTGCCGTTCCCTACCACGGTAGCGTCGCCGCTGTGCGTGGCACGGATCAGTACGGCATTCTCACGGATGATGTTGTCGTTTCCCACTATGCAGAGCGAATCCTCGCCCGTATAGCTGAAGTCCTGGGGCTCTGCGGCCACCACTGCTCCCTGGTACACTTTGTTGTTCTGTCCCAGACGGGCACCGCTCAGGATGCTGGCATGGGCCATAATCTCGCAGCCGTCGCCGATTTCCACGTTCTTGTCGATGTAGGCAAAGGGATGGACAGTCACGTTCTTTCCCAGCCGGGCCGACGGGTCAATATATGCTAAAGGACTGATCATGGTTATAGTCTTGTTTTTAAAGGTTTCACATTCTTATCGTCCACCGCCCACGGCACTGTAGAGGTTGATAACCGCCTGCATCCGCTGGAAGTTGTCGGCCACCTCGCTGAGCTGTGCGCTCAGGTGGTTCTGCTGGGCGGAGAGCACTTCGAGGTAGGTGGCCTGTCCGCTCTGGAAAAGCGCCTTGGTCGATGTCACGGCCGTAGCGAGCTGTTCCACACGTCCCCGGTCCTCCACGAGCTTCCTGTTCTGCGTGTCATACAGGAACAGCGCGTCGCTCACTTCCTTTCCGGCCGACAGAAGCGTGTGGTGGTATTCCATGCGGGCAATCTCCTCCTCGGCCTTCGACACTTTCAGGTTCGTCACCAGTTTGCCGTGGTTGAAGATGGGCTGGGTGAGCGAAGCCAGGGCCTGCAGCAGCGACACGCCCGGATTGGCCACCGTCACGCCCGACCCGTTGGTCCATCCGGCCGTACCGGTGATGGTCAGTCCGGGATAGAAGGCCGCGCGGGCCTGGTTGGTCGAATAGTAGGCGCGGGCCAAGGTCATTTCCGCGATTTTCACGTCGGGACGGTTCTCCAGCAGCTGCACGGGCACGCCCGCTGTCAGTTCCGTCGGCATCACCTGCTCGTCGAGCGTCGATCGGTCAACGGCCTGCGGAGCCTTGGCCAGCAATACCGACAGCGAGTTCTCCGTCTCGCGCACCTGGCGTTTCAGGTCCATCAGCGAAGCGTCCACCTGATGGCTGGCCGCCCGCATCTGTGCCACGCCGGCCTCGTTGGTCATGCCGGCCACCTTCATGGCTTCCATGGCCCGCACGTTTTCCTTGAAGAGGGCAGACGTCTCGGCGGTGATTTCCACCTGGCGGTCGAGCATCAGCAGCGAGTAGTAGATGTTGGCAATGTTGCAGATAATGGCCGAGCGGGTGGCCTGCTGGGCATACTGGCTCTGCAGGTAGGCCGCCTTCTGGCCCCGTTGCGTATTCAGGATTTTCCCGAAGAGGTCGATTTCCCAGCTGGCGGCGGCCGGCAGGGTATAGGCCTTTACGACATCCCCTCCGTCCATGCTGGTGAGGGTTCCCTGCGGCGCCAGGTTCAGCGACGGCAGGTACGAGAGGCGGGCGGAAGTGAGCATCCACTTGGCTTCCTTCACCCGCAGGGCGGCAGCCTGCACATCCACGTTGTTGGCCAGCCCTTCCTCAATCAGGGCCTGCAGCTTGGCGTCGCGGAACACTTCCTGCCAGGGCAGGTTGCCTATGTTGGCCGTGTCGGCTGCCAGCGTACCGGCCGCCGAAGCCGGGTCGCGGTAGATGCCGGCGATTTCGTCGGCCAGCTCTTCCGGACGGTCGTATGACTTGTAGATGTGGCAGCTGCTCAACAAGGCAGCTGCACACAAAGTTCCTATGATACGTTTCTTCATCTGTTCTTTATTTATTAGGAGAATACTGTTCCAGTTCCGATTCTATCTCGCTCTCGTCCATGCTGTCCCATTCGATGGGCTTGAACTTCTCCTGCAGCCACTGGAAGACCACGAAGAGCACGGGCACCAGGAAGATCTGGAAAATCATGCCAATCAACATACCGCCGATGGCCGACGCACCCAGCGTGCGGTTGCCATGCGCACCTACGCCCATGGCCAGCATCAGCGGAATCAGACCGACAATCATGGCGAGAGACGTCATCAGGATGGGTCGCAGACGGGCGGCGGCACCCAGGACGGCCGCCCAGGAGATGCTCATGCCTTGCTTGCGGCGGTCGAGCGCGAACTCCACGATCAGGATGGCGTTCTTGGCCAGCAGACCCATCAGCATGATGAGGGCAATCTGCATGTAGATGTCGTTCGACATGGAGCCGAGAATCAGTTTCAGGGCCGGGATGCTGCCCAACGCAGCGAAGCCGTTCACGAAGATAAAGCTGCCCAGCAGACCGAAGGGGACGGAGAGCAGCACCGCCAGCGGCAGGATGTAACTCTCGTACTGTGCACTCAGCAGCAGGTAAACGAAGACGAAGCAGAGCACGAAGATAAGACCGGTGGTGCTGCCGCTGGTCTCGGCCTCCTCACGCGCCATACCGCCCAGCTCATAGCCGAAACCGGCGGGCAGGTTGGTCTTCGCCACTTCGGCAATGGCCTGCAGCGCCTGGCCGGAGGTGTAGCCCGAAGCGGGTGCCACCATCACCTTCATGGAGGTGTATTTGTTGAATCGGCTGATGTTGTCGGGGCCATACACCTTCTTTACGGAGATGAACTGCTCGATGGGAGCCATCTCGAATTTCTCGTTGCGCACCTTGATGCCCTTCAGTGACTCCAGGTTGGCACGTGCGTCCGGATTGGCCTGAATCATCACACGGTACATCTTACCGAAGCGGTTGAAGTTGGAAGCGTAGAGACCGCCGTAGTACCCCTGCATGGTCGAGAGGATATCCGTCGGCTTGATGCCCGCGCGCTTACAAGCGGCCGCGTCGATGTCAATCATGTACTGCGGGAAGTTGGGGTTGAACGACGTCTGGGCCGAGTTGACCTCCGGACGCGCCTTCAGGGCCGTCATGTATTCCTGCACCACTTCATAGAACTTGCCCAGGTCGCCGCCGGTCTTGTCCTGCATGTTCAGCTCGATGTCGCTCGAAGCTGAGTAGCCCGGAATCATCGGCGGGGTGAAGAAGAGCACCTGCGCGCCCTTGATGACCTTCTGCGCACGCATGAAGAGGGAGATATAGACCACGTCGGAGTTCTGCATCAGCGAGCGTTCCTCCCACGGTTTCAGCTTGATGATGAACGATCCGTACGACGGGCCCTTGCCGCCGATGAAGCTGAATCCCTGAATCAGCGTACGCGACTGCACGGCCGGGTCGGCGGCGATGAGGCTGTCCACCCGCGCCAGGGTCTTCTCCGTCTCGGCCTGCGAGGTGCCCGGCGGCAGGGTCACCGCACCCATGATGGTTCCGGTATCCTCGTTGGGCACCATGCCCGTCGGGGTAATCTTCATGAAGAACACCAGCAGCACGATGGAAGCGCCTACCAGGCCGAACGACAGCCACTTCTTGTGGATGAAGAACACCACGCGCTTCTTATAGCTTTTCAGGACAGCGTCGTAGGCGGCATTGAACGAAGCGTGGAAGCGGTCCACCCTCGTCATTTTCTTTTCGTGTCCGTCTGCCGAATGGGGCTTCAGGAACAAGGCGCACAGGGCCGGCGAGAGGGTCAGCGCGTTCAGGGCCGAGAAGGCGATGGACACCGCCATGGTGACACCGAACTGCTGGTAGAACGTACCGGCCGTACCGCTCATGAAGCTCACCGGCACGAACACGGACATCATCACCAAGGTGATGGACACGATGGCACCGCCCAGCTCGCTCATGGCGTCGATGGAGGCCTCGCGCGAGGACTTGTAGCCTTGGTCCAGCTTGGCGTGCACACCCTCGACCACCACAATCGCGTCATCGACCACAATCGCGATGGCCAGCACCATGGCCGAAAGAGTCAGCAGGTTGACACTGAAGCCGATAAGCTTCAGCACGAAGAACGTGGCCACCAGGGCCACCGGAATGGCAATGGCCGGAATCAGCGTGGAGCGCATGTCCTGCAGGAAGATGTACACCACGATGAACACCAGCACGAACGCCTCGAACAGGGTCTTGATTACCTCGTAGATCGAAGCGTACAGGAAGTCGTTGGCATTCAGCGAGACATTGATGTCGAGGCCGGCAGGCAGCGTGGCCTTGGCCTCCTCCAGCAACTGCTGGATGTTGTTGATGGTCTCGGTGGCGTTTGTGCCCGCCATCTGATAAACCACGCAGGTCACCGCCTCGTGGCCGTTCACCTTGTTACCCAACGAGTAGTCCAGACGGCCCATCTCAATCTCGGCGATGTCCTTCAGGTGGAGCACCTGTCCGTTGGCCAAGGACTTGATGACAATGTTCTCGAATTCTTCGGGCTGCTGCAGGCGTCCCTTGTAGCGGATGGTGTACTGGAACGTACCGTCCGCCCGTTCGCCGAACTGTCCCGGAGCGGCCTCCACGTTCTGTTCCGCCAGTGCGGACGACACGTCGGCGGGCACCAGTTTGTACTGCGCCATCACGTCGGGCTTCAGCCAGATACGCATGGAGTAGTCCTGACCGAACACGTTGGCGTCGCCCACACCGCGCACACGCTGAATCTGCGGCACGAGGTTGATTTTCGCATAGTTCTCGATGAACTCAATGTTATACTTGTCCGTCGTGTCATAGATGGAGAACACGATCAGCATGGAGTTCTGGCGCTTCTGGGTCGTGACACCCACCTTGGTCACTTCGGCGGGCAGCAGGCCCTGTGCCATGGAGACACGGTTCTGCACGTTCACCGCGGCCATATCAGGGTCGGTTCCCTGCTTGAAGTAAATCTCGATGCTGGCCGAGCCGTTGTTGGAGGAGGTGGAGGTCATGTACATCATGTTCTCCACACCATTGATCTGGTCTTCCAGGGGAGCCACCACCGAGTTCAGTACAGTGGCGGCACTGGCTCCCGTATAGGTCGCGCTGACCTGCACGGTAGGAGGAGCGATGTCGGGATACTGTGTCACCGGCATCGTCACCAGTCCGATGGCACCCAGAATGACAATCAGGATGGAAATCACGGTGGAGAGCACCGGACGGTTGATGAATTTATCTAATTTCATACTTATTTCACGCGATTGGATGTTAATGAAAGACAGAATGATTAATTGAATGCCGTTGCCAGGTTGCCCTCACGCTGGTCCTTCATGGCCTGCTGGAACTTGGCCTCACTCTCGGCACGGGTAATCGGGGTGATCTGCTGGCCGTCCTTCAAGGCCTGCACGCCTTCCACCACAATCTTGTCGCCCGCCTTCAGGCCTTCGGTCACCAGGTAGGTGCGGCCATCATCGAGGTGCGACACCTTGATTTCCGTATATTTCACCGTGTTGTCCGCCTGGAGCACATACACGAACTTCTTGTCCTGGATGTCCACCGTAGCGTTCTGCGGGATGACGATGACATTGTCCATCGCATAGGGGAAGACCACATTGCCCGTGCCGCCGCTGCGCAGGATGCTCTGCGAATTGGGGAACACGGCCCGCAGGCTCACCGAGCCGGTCGTCTGGTCGATGACACCGCTCACGGCGTCAATCTTCCCCGGTTCGCCATACATCGATCCGTCGGCCAGCTGCAGGTTCACCGCCGGCAGCTTGGCCAGCTGATCCTTCAGCGTCTCGCCCGTGCGGGTCATTTCCAGCAACTGCTTTTCGGTCATTGAGAAGTACACGTACATGTTGCCGATCTGCGACACGGTGGTCAGCGGTTGGGCCACCGACGGGCCTACCAGTGCACCGATGCGGTAGGGGAACGTACCGATGACACCGTCCGAAGGGCTGGTCACCGTGCAGAATCCCAGGTTCTGCTTGGCACTGGCATAAGCTGCCTTCGCCTGGGCCAGTGCGGCCTGGGCCGAGAGGGTATTGTTGATGGCGGTCTGGTATTCGAAATCGCTGATGATGCGCTGTTCGTGGAGCATCTTCTTGTTTGCTTCCGTCTCGCTCACCGTCTTCAGATTGGCTTCGGCCGACTTCACTCCGGCTGCAGCCTGGTCGAACGCTGCCTTATACTGGGTAGGATCGATCTGGAACAGGGCCTGCCCCTTGCGGACGGTAGCTCCTTCGTCCACACACAACTTCACGATGAAGCCCGACACCTGCGGACGGATTTCGATGTCCTGCGTGCCCTTGATGGTCGCCGGATACTGTTCCGCCTGACGGCTCGATGTCACTGCCACTGCCTCTACAGCGTACTGGTCGTCACCTAATTTCATGCCGCCCTGGCCTCCGCCACAAGCAGTCAGCAACGCTATTCCCCCTGCAAGCAGGGCCATACGTTGCGAAGAAAATCTTCTGTTCATTTTGTTCATATCTTAACTAACTGTTATTTGGTTCCTATCCATACTCGCGTCGAAATGCCACGGGTTTCCACCTGTTCCCGTGTCCACTTCTACTTGATTTATTCGGCACAAAATTAGCAAAAAAGACAACACGAAATCTGCCCTTTAACGAAGAATAACCAAAACAAAGAGGGTATATGCGAGATTGTCCTATTTTTCTGATTAATCAACCAATCGGGAGAGCCTGTCCGAAAACCTGGAGCCCCTATCCAACTGCCCTGCCAACGGAGTGAAGCGACTGAATACATCCACTTACGCTTTACAGATCCTTCGCTTTGCTCAGGAGGACAGGGGAAAAGGGAAAGCGGAACAACAATTCTCGGACAGACTGGGGGTGAGCCGGTCCTGTCTTCCCGTTCCCAGGAGCAAAGTTAGGAAAAGACCGCCGGGCCGACGTCGTTTAACGTCGTTAACTCAGTGCGATTTTTCAAGAACAGCCATCGTAAGTACCTGACAATGGCTATTGTAAAGGGATAATAACAGCTATTCTTGTTAGTCGACAAGTGCAGTTGTTCCGGCACGTGATTTTCCCTGGAACCGGAGGAGGGGGCTCACTTCCTGCTGTGCCAGAATGGCGACCGGTGAACCATCGGGCGGACGATGACACATTGCAGGTGTCTTAATGACATAATGACTAATGGAATGTTCTAAAAATTAATTAACTGACAGTCAGATATATCTGACGATAATTCGATATAATTTTGTACCTTTGCAGTACCAAACGACGTAATCATGAAGAAAACGACGATATATAGGAGACCGATGGATGAGAATCTCT
>JALEPZ010000081.1 GCA_022767125.1 Phocaeicola plebeius | reverse complement strand
AGAGATTCTCATCCATCGGTCTCCTATATATCGTCGTTTTCTTCATGATTACGTCGTTTGGTACTGCAAAGGTACAAAATTATATCGAATTATCGTCAGATATATCTGACTGTCAGTTAATTAATTTTTAGAACATTCCTTGAAATAATTGCGGATTTAAACAACTTGCAAATCGGCCCGAGGAACGAACACCCGGAATATTGACCGCTTATGAACAAATATCTTATGCCATCCTTATTTTGTATGCCATTGTTGATATTGATATTCCAAACCATATCAGAACCGTCTATCTTGTAATTACATACGCTAAGGTCGCATCCTTTCCCGGCCAATAAGTTTTCAAGATAATCAGGCTCTACCCAATCATCGGCATCAATAAATGTTAAATCCCCCCCCCCACACACACACAGAGTTAGCGATTGCTAAATTTCTCGCAGAAGAGACGCCTCCGTTGGATTTGTGGAAGACGCGGACGCGGCTGTCCTTTCCGGCGTATTCGTCGCAGATGGACGGAGAGCCGTCGGTCGAGCCGTCATCTATGAGCAGCAATTCGAAGTCGGTGAACGTCTGTGCGAGTATCGAGTCCACACATCTACGGAGCCACTTTTCCGTATTGTATACGGGCACTATTATTGATATTTCAGGCATTTTCATCATTTAAGTGCATTTTTTAAAAACAGAACAGACCGGTTAATGTATGGAGCCAACCGCTTCCTTGCTTCCTCACCGTCAAATTCCGGCAGCAAACACTCTGTTTCTTCCGCATATTTCTCAAGGCCTGCAATTTTCAATAAATTAGAAATTCTGCCATCCTTCATTCCATCATACGCATAAAACGGTTTGTCGAATAAAATGGAAAAGACAACCGCATGAAACGAAGCGGATACTACATAGCGTGCATGTCTCATCAGATTCAGGAACTCCAAAGGGCCGACTGCCGTATAGTATTTGAATCCTTTGATTCTGCCATATAAATTAGTGGCATCCGGTAATGTACACACTACTTTCAGATTATGCTGTCTGGCCAGTTCAATAGCGCGTTCATAGACAAGTTTCATCCAATTGTCATACCACGGAGTGTAAAGCAATATATAGTCATCATCGATAATAGCCTTCTCTCCGGTGAGATCCAGCCAATCTTTTCTGTCAAGTAATAGTGTGGGGTCGGCGGCAATAGATATGTCAAGGTCATCCGAATCCCCCATTATTTCTTTAATTCGAGCGAGCGTGGTCTCTTCTCTGACGGAAATCGCATCGTATTTCTTTATATTTTCCCTGATGAATGGGAAAAACTTCTCATCGATACTGATGTGTGGAACTCCTCCCATGCTTGGAGCGTAAGCAATTCGTTTCCCGGTTTTCACAAAATCCAAGAAATAGGATGTCATAAAATCAAGGCAAGTGGTGTTCCAGATTTGATCACTGCCGGAAATGAAGAAATCATAATCAAGACGGTCTTCTTTAAGAGCTTCTGCCGTAGAGTATGTCCGGGGACAGAGAATATATTTATCTTTTAGGAACTTCTCAAATTTCCAGTATTTCCTGACATCGTCAATCGCCAAGATCGGATGTTTTATGGCTTTTGCTTTCTTGCGTTTGCCCGGTTGCAATAAAAAAGGCTGATAGTATCTCTTCTGAATACTTGTCCGAAGATTGATAATTTCGCATTCATGGCCCAATCTCAATACCGTCTGCTGCAAGGCGTAGGCTTGCAACATGGAACCGTAGTTATGCGATGCATGAAATGTGATGATGCCTACTTTCATATCTTGTAACGGTTTCGCTTATGGATTTTTAGTCTCCTGACTGTATTCAACAAAAAAACACGCTCTCCACGATCAAGCCCAATGGCATAAATACATGCTATGATAGAAACCGTGCTTACCGCTGTGGTCAATACCAAACACAGCCAACCGTAGCCAAGCCGGCTATGAACAACAAACATAATGAGACCGCTGATTATTGTTACTGACGCGATGGGAAGAACAACCATTCTACAATAATGCCGTATTGACAATCCAAGTTGCTTTTTACAAAACAAGAGTCTCAAAACATTACTAATTGAAACAACAATCAGAGACACAATCAGAGGTATGGATATGTGGTATCCGGCTCTGAGGAACAGCCACGACACAGGAAGATGGACAAGGATGAACGAACCGACAACAATCTGATACCACTTGATATTGCCGGTAGCCATAAGTGCGGTTATCATTGGTCCGCTCAATGTACCTATCAGACAATCCAATAACACAATGCGCGTAAAAAGGACGGCATAAGCGGGGACATCAACCAGCCACAAATCCAATAAGAAGTCGCATTCGAACAATACCGGCAATGCAATGATATATATCAGATAATACGAGAATTTTGAGCTGCGGCACAATAAACTGCAAGTCTGCTGTTTGTCATCTGAAGCATAACTTTTTACCAACTGCGGATTTACGGCATTCTGAAATCCATTCACAAGCACGGTAGTAGCGTTGATAACCTGCGAGGCAATCCCCCGGGCGGCATTCACAGCCGGCCCGCCGAAAATATTCAGCAATACATTGGTTCCGCTATCCTTAAACAGCCATGCCACCGTGCCGAACATATTCCAGCCGGTAAATCCCGCTATGGATTTGAATAACCCATGATCCCATTCCAATGAGATATGGCAACCGGGGAAATTCCTGATACAATACACACGATATATGACACATACCGTCAACTGAACACAGAAAAACAGAAGCGAATACGTTATCAGCTTGTCGATAGGGGAAATCAATAACAGATATACAATCAGCAGCTTTGCAAAAGCCTCCCCCATACCGACATAAGCATAGACGTACATACGTTCATAACTTACAATGGAAGCATTATATGGTGTTTGAAGTATACCGACCGCAACCGAAGCAATCGACATCTGATAAATTGCATTGGCTGCCACCATCCTGTCTACCGGTATAATCAGCTGAGTATTCACAAACCACAATCCGATGGTTTCTCCAAGAAGAACGAATATCAAAGCAAGCAATCCATGAATAATACATGTCATGGAAAACACATGCTTATAATCGCCTCCTTCTCCACGGCCAAGCTCATATGTGAGAAATCGTTGAGTTGCGACCGACATAGAACCGCTCAAGAATGTGAACATGGCTATCACACCGCCCACTACGTTGAGGATACCGAAGTCATCGACTCCAAGTATTTCAAGAATCTTCCTTGATGTATATAACGATATAACCATTGAAACAAAAGACCTCAGATAGAGGAATATCGTGTTTCGGGCCATACGTTTGTTATCGGCGGTGCTCATCTGCGTATTCTTCTTCCGACTATCTTCAAAAGAGTCTTGAATTTATGATTGGCAGTGGCTATAAAGACAGACTGCTCAAATGGAAGTAACGTATATGAAGTGCGGAACACTCTGTTTCGCATGCAGTCCTTTACCGGCGACTGCAATTGGTCATTTCCTGTCACCGCTTCTTCGACGCTACGCTCATAGATATACATATCCGTCTTGATTGCATTTATCAGCATCTCACCTTTTACGGAGGAGGGCAGCAATACGCTGATACCGCCTTCTTCGCTTTTCGAAGGGAGCTTATCGGCATCACGTAATCCCCAAAAGTCTCCTATCGTGATATCGCTTACCCTTTCCTTGCGTGCAAACGGGCAATGATAGCAGCTTTCCCTATATGATATACCGTCCAGAAACGCCCTGAAATACGTATCTCCGTAAGGTTCGGAGGAATACACTGTACCGCATCGAGATGTTATCTCGATGCGGAACAGCTGTCCTTTTCTGAAGGACAGCTGTTCCGCGGGACGGCCTTTCATGATATGGTTAATATGTTCGTGCAACATCTGCCATGACGGGACACCGTGGCAAATCAGGTCCACCAGATACAGATGTTCCGGGATTCGCTTTATGTAGTTTTTCAATCCTGCCACCTGGCAAGGAGTGCCGATGAACAGCACCGGCTTTCCTGCCTGCAAATCGGCTTTTACTTGACTGAACAATCCCCGCACATCGCTTTGCACATATTTGGAACCTTGTAACTTATGAAGTTCGGATACTTTCTCCACTCGGATATGCCGGATACGCATTGTGTCTGAGGTACAGCCATATACAACACCGCCCATACGGATGACATGTTCGGACAGCACATATGCCGCTCCACCTGATGAACTGGAAAGATATTTCTCACGGTCTTTGTTCCATGCTGCATAAGCGGTGAGAGGGCTATTCAGTTTTATATTTCCTTCCTCAAACGGACATACTTTCACACAAACTCCACAATCGACACAAGTTACAGTATTAACCTTCGGATAAAGAAATCCTTTTCTATCGGGAATCATCTCTATGCAATGCTTCGGACATGCTTCCGCACACACATTGCATCCGCTGCAATCCGTCTTTTCTTTGGTTGCTATTGATGACATTTTATATTTCATTTCACGATACAAGCAAGTACAAATCAGCACTTACCATTATATTCTGTGTTCATTTTTCCCATACTTATCGTGAATTTTGATTCATTTTGTACAATTAATGCTCCAGCTCCGAGGTTTTCGGCTTTGATGGGCGGCCTCGATGAGGTGCATCCTTCTTCCGGGAGGTGTATTTTGGGGCACAGCCCTCAGGGATTTTGAAGCCAAAAGCGTTGGCGATGTCAATCTGAGCAC
>JALEPZ010000080.1 GCA_022767125.1 Phocaeicola plebeius | reverse complement strand
TTGACACCATTCAAAGGATAGTCTGCACCATATTTTCCGCATGGAAAGGACGGCGCAGAAAGAAGGCCGACAAGAAAAAAGGCTTTGCCGAACTGATGAGACATATCTCGAAGAGCTTTACCCTATTGATACGATTTTTAGCCCAAAAATGAAAAAAGTTTGATTTTAAGAAAAAGATAACTGTCTGAAATACAGCCAAGGAAACTTGCCCAATTCGCACTGAATCGGGTAAGGGAGCTTTTGTCATCTTTTTCTCCTTAAATGAAAGAGCCGTGTCCATAATTGAAAATATTCCTCCAAAAGGAGTGAGTTTCTCGGATTTTATTGCTACCTTTACCATGTCTGTCGGGTTTGATACATATTTTGATTTGCTACACTAAGATAGGTGAAAAATCTGACATGGCAAAATCCTGAGCAACTTTTTGTTGCTCAGGTACTTAAAAAGTTGTATTTGTAATAGTGTTGCGGAATTAAGGTAATCCTACCTTTGTTTCCGGCAGAAAGCCGGAACCGGATAAAAACGAAGAGAACTATGGAACAGACCAGTGGAAAGACGAAGCCGAAGCGCATCCCTTATGGGATGATGAACTTCGGGCATTTGCGCAGGGACAACTGCTATCAGGGACAACTGCTATTATGTAGACAAGACGCGTTTCATTGAGCGGATAGAGGAGGCGAACAAGTACTTCTTCTTCATCCGCCCGCGCCGTTTCGGCAAGTCGCTGACACTGTCGATGCTGGCGCATTACTACGACATGAATTTGAAGGACCGGTTTGAAGAACTGTTCGGCGGCCTGTACATCGGGAGTCATCCCACACCGGAGCGGAACAGCTACCTGATACTGGAACTGAACTTCGCCGCCATCCATGCCGATCTGGACAACTACCAGGAGGCAATGGACAAGTATTGCAAGAATTCTTTCTATTTTTTTTGTAAGAAGTATGAGCCCTATCTTCCGGAGCAGACAGTCGAACAGCTGGAACAGTTGCCTACTGCCGTGGATAAACTTAACTATGTCTGTGACCTGTGCCAGTCGTTGGGCCTGAAGATATACCTGTTCATCGACGAGTACGACCACTTCACGAACAAGATACTTTCCGACCCTTCCCATTTGGACAAGTACCGCAAGGAGACACACGGCGAAGGGTATATCCGGAAGTTCTACGATGTCATCAAGGACGGGACGAACAAGGCCATCGAACGGCTGTTCATTACGGGGGTCAGTCCTGTGACGATGGACGACCTGACCAGCGGCTTCAACATTGGTTCCAACTATTCGTTGGACGAGAATTTCAATGAGCTGACTGGCTTTACGGAAGAAGAAGTCCGTCGGATGCTGGAGTATTATTCCTCGGTGGAGCCGTATCGTCACAGTGTGGACGAGCTGTTGGAAGTGATGAAGCCCTACTATGACAATTACTGCTTCGCGGCAGGATGTTACGGGGAGACAACGATGTACAATTCCAACATGGTGTTCTATTTCCTGGACAAGTACAAGCGCAGCGGTTTCCGGATTCCAGACAATATGCTCGACTCGAACATCCGCTTCGACTACGAGAAGATACGTATGTTCATCCGCAAGGACAAGGAGTTCGCGCACGACGCTTCCGTCATCCAGCGTCTGGTGCAGCAGGGGTACATCACGGGCGAAATCAAGGAGCATTTCCCAGCCGATCGCATCGCTGACCCCGACAACTTCGTGAGCCTTCTCTACTATTTCGGGATGATCACCTTTGCAGGTACGCATCGGGGGAACACCCGGTTCGTCATACCCAACGAGGTGGTGCGCGAGCAGATTTTCGCCTATCTGCTCTCCAACTACCACGACAACCAGCTGTGCTACGACGAATACGAGCTGCGTGAGAAGGAGGAGATGATGGCCTACGACGGCGACTGTCGTCCGTTCTTTGCGTACATAGCCGAACGGCTGCATACCTTTGCCTCTCAGCGCGACCGCCAGAAGGGCGAGGCGTTCGTGCACGGCTTCACGCTGGCCCTGACCAGCCGGTGCAAGTTCTACCGTCCAGTATCCGAGCTGGACAACCAGGGCGGCTATGCCGACATCTTCCTGCTGCCGCTACTGGAGAACTACCGCGACATGTGTCATTCCTACATCATCGAGCTGAAGTATGCCCGTTCCGCAGACAGCGACGAACGGATTGCCCAGCTGCTGGAGCAGGCGAAGGCGCAGGTGGACCGGTATGCCGCCAGCGACATTGTCCGGACTTCGGTCAAGACCACCACGCTGCACAAGGTGGTCGTCATCTACCGCAGTGTCGATATGGTGGTGTGCGAGGAGGTGTAATCACAGGGAATGCCGTCCTCTCGCGTGTACGGATCAAGGAAAACCCTAAGTGCAGCTGTTACGTTGTTTGACGAATTGATAACCTATTCCCATCAGAAGAAAATCCATCATCAGAAGAATATTGTCTAACTTCCTATCGGGAGATTTCTGCTAATTTTGCAATCGTTACCATGGATGCCTATGATGGCAGTCTTCATGTATATAGTAGAAATAATTTAAATGAACAGACCATGAAATTCAGATTAGTGAAAACATTCTTGATGACGGTGGGGCTGTCAGGGCTTGTGGCCTGTCAGACACCATCTTCCGACTTGTGTGAAACGTGTGCTTCCAAAAGCGATTTGGTATTCAACTCCTTGGCCGACAGTTGGGACGAAGGGATTCCTTTGGGCAATGCGACTGTGGGGACGCTCGTTTGGCAGAAAGAGGATGCCTTGCGCTTCTCACTCGACCGCACAGACCTGTGGGACTTGCGCCCCAATGACAGCCTTTCGGGCGACAACTACCGCTTTGCCTGGGTGAAGCAACATATCCGCAGTAAGAACTACCTGCCGGTGCAGCAGAAGTTCGATCATCCGTACAACCGTAATGCAGCTCCTTCGAAAATACCCGGAGCGGCCATCGAGTTCCCGATGGCCCAGCTGGGTACACCTTCACAGGTGCGTCTGTTCCTGAACAATGCCTTGTGTGAGGTGAACTGGCCTAACGGCGTTACGATGCAGACATTCGTACAGGCTGACCAGCCGGTGGGATGGTTTATTTTCAAGCACCTGAAGACTCCGTTGGCTCCTGTCCTGAATGCTCCGGTGTACATGAAGGACCACCTGGCGGGCGAAGAGAGTCCAGTTACCGGACAGAGTCTGGAGCGGTTGGGCTATGAACAGGGCACTATTGAGGCCAAGGATAACTGTCTGGTATATCATCAGAAAGGCTATGGGGACTATTTCTATGAGGTGGCTGTCCGTTGGCATCAGGAAGGCGAAACGCTGCTGGGTACGTGGAGTGTGACGTCGTCGTTGGTCAGCGACCGTGCCGAACAGGTGACTGCTGAGGCGTTGCACCGTGGTATCGCCAAAGATTATCAGACCCACCGGGCCTATTGGGACGGCTACTGGGCACAGTCGGCCGTGTATTTGCCGGACTCGGTCCTGCAGAAACAGTATGACAATGAAATGTATAAATTGGGTTCCGCTTCCCGTGAGAACTCCACTCCGATTTCCCTGCAGGCTGTATGGACAGCCGACAACGGGCATTTGCCGCCTTGGAAGGGGGACTACCATCATGACTTGAATACGCAGCTCAGCTATTGGCCGGTCTACATCGGGAACCATCTCTCCGAAGGGCTGGGCTATCTGAACACGCTGTGGAACCAGCGGGATACGTACAAGAAGTTTACCCGCCAGTATTTTGAAACGGAGGGGATGAACATACCGGGTGTCTGCACGCTGACCGGCGAGCCGATGGGAGGATGGATCCAATACTCCATGTCGCAGACCACGGCAGCCTGGCTGGCACAGCATTTCTACCTTCACTGGAAGTATTCGGCCGACCGGCGTTTCCTAGAAGAACGGGCTTATCCGTTCCTGAAGGAGGTGGCCGTCTATCTGGAACAGCAGTCGACGGTGGGAGAAGACGGGGTACGCCGGTTGGAATACAGTTCCAGTCCTGAAATCTTCGACAACTCCCTCCAGGCTTGGTTCACCGACATGACGAACTATGACCTGTCCTTGATGCGTTTTCTGTTCCGGGCAGCCGCTGAACTGGCCGACGAACTGCAACTGGAAGCAGAGAGTGCCCGCTGGAAGACAGCCGAACAGCAGTTGCCGGCCTTCGATGTGGATAAGGAAGGGGCCTTGACCTTTGCAAAGGGTTTCCCTTACAACGCTTCGCACCGCCATTTCTCGCATGCGCTGGCCATTCATCCGCTGGGACTGATAGACTGGAGCCATGGGGAAGAGGACCGGCGCATCATCCGCGCCACGCTGCAGAAACTGAAGGACTATGGTCCCGACTATTGGTGCGGCTACAGTTACAGCTGGTATGCGAACATGCAGGCACGTGCGTTCAACGGTGAGGAGGCGGCCGATGCCTTGCGGACCTTTGCACAGTGCTTCTGCCTGCCCAATACGTTCCATGTCAACGGCGACCAGTCGGGCACCGGCAAGTCGCGCTTCACCTACCGTCCGTTTACGCTGGAAGGCAACTTCGCCTTTGCAGCCGGCGTTCAGGAAATGTTGCTGCAGAGCCATACGGGCATCGTGCGGGTCTTTCCGGCCATTCCTGCCGATTGGAAGGATGTGGCGTTCCACAACCTGCGGGCTATGGGCGGATTCCTCGTTTCTGCCGAACGCAAGGACGGAAAGGTTGTCCGGCTGCGTATCTACTCCGAGCAGGGAGGCCCGCTCCGCATTGTCTTGCCCGACAGCGGGGAAGTGCAGCAGGTGGATACCCGGGCAGGGGAACTGGTTGTTCTGAAATAACCCATCAATAGGAAGGGGGAGGCCCTATTCGCTACCTGGTTGAAAAGAAATGTGTGAGTTTTTTGTACATGTGTTGGAAGTCTGTCGGGAAAAACGTACTTTTGCCCCTATCAACCTGAAATACTCTATCCAACCATGGCGAAACAGAAGACCCGAACAAAGAAACAGACGGAAAAACGCATTTCCAACTTACTGAAACCTGACAATATGACCCTGCAGGAGTGGCAGATTGCTCTCCGCAAGCAGATGGCCCAACAGGAGAATTATGCCATAGAGGCCGTCGATGATCAGTTGCTTCCGGGGGAATACAGTGTCCGCAATCCCAAGACCCGACAGACTTATAAAGTGGTCTATCGAGGTGTAGACAGTCCCTGGAACTATTGCTCTTGTATGGACTTCAAGACCTCAAGGCTGGGCACATGCAAACACCTGGAAGCCACGAAGGAGTGGCTGAAGAAGAACTGTAGGTTCAAGGTATACAAGGAGGTGCCGCCTTATACTTCGGTTTACCTTTCCTATCGGGATGACAGGAAGGTGTGCATCCGCATCGGTAGCGACCGGAAAGAGGAGTTCCAGGCATTGGCCGAGCGGTACTTTGACCGACAAGGGGTATTGCTGGATGCCGCATGCATGACTTTTCCGAGATTTCTGCAGGAAGCGTCTTCTATCAGTGATACCTTCCGTTGTTACAGTGATGCCCTTGACTTTGTGCTGGAACAGCGGGAAAGCCATTTTCGGCAGCAGATGGTAGAGGAACTGGATGACAAACAGCTGGACACGCTGCTGAGTGTGCCCCTCTATCCCTATCAGAAGGAAGGCGTGCGTTTTGCCGTTGTCAAAGGACGTGCCTTGATAGCCGATGAGATGGGATTGGGAAAGACCATCCAGGCCATTGCGGCGGCAGAGGTACTCCGTCTTCATCATCTGGCAGACAGTGTGCTGGTGGTGTGTCCCACTTCGTTGAAATACCAGTGGAAAAGTGAGATAGAACGGTTTACGGGGGCGGATGTCCTCATCGTGGAAGGGAATGCACTGCATCGTCAGCAGTTGTATGAACAGACAGCTTCTTTCAAGATTGTTTCCTATCATTCCATGGCCAATGATGTCAAGTCCCTGGGCCGGCTTCACACGGATATGGTCATTCTGGATGAGGTGCAGCGGCTGAAGAACTGGCAGACACAGATTGCCATCGCTGCCCGCCGTATTGACGCCCGCTATATGGTGGCACTTTCCGGTACTCCGCTGGAAAACAAGTTGGAGGAACTTTTCTCGGTGATGGAACTGGTCGATCAGTACTGTCTGGGACCCTATTACTTGTTCCGTCAAGAGTCAATCGTGACCGACGAGACGGGGAAAGTGGTGGGCTATCAACACTTGAATGCCATCGGTGACCGGGTGCGGCAGCGGTTGATACGCCGCCGCAAGTGTGATGTCCGTCTGCAGTTGCCTGAGCGCCAGGACAAGAACCTGCTCGTCCCTGTCACCCAGCAACAGATGGACATTCATGAGGAGAATAGGGAGACAGTGGCCCGGCTGATTCATAAGTGGAAGACCCATCATTTCCTCTCCGAAGTGGACCGTCGCAGGCTGCTGCTCTGCCTGAACATGATGCGAATGGTGAGCGACAGCACGTATGTCCTTGACCAGAAGACCCGTTACGACGTTAAGATAGACGAGGCGATGAATATCATTGACGACCTGATACTGACTTCGGACGGAAAGGTGGTGGTGTTCAGCCAATGGGAACGGATGGCCCGCCTGTTGGCGAAAGAACTGGAGAACCGGCATGTAGCTTTCGAGTACCTGCATGGTGGAGTACCTTCGGAGAAGCGGGGCAGGATGGTGCAGCGCTTTCAGACCGACAGCGAGTGCAGGGTCTTTCTCTCTACCGATGCGGGCAGTACGGGATTGAATCTGCAGGCCGCTTCGCTGATCATCAACCTTGATCTTCCGTGGAACCCGGCTGTACTCGAACAGCGCATCGGACGCATCTACCGCCTGGGGCAACACCGCAGCGTTCAGGTCATCAATATCATCTCCAAAGGAACCATCGAAGAACAGATGATAGGCAAACTCCGCTTCAAGCAGGACATGTTCAATGGAGTGCTCGACGATGGTGAAGATTCCATTTTTGTCGGCAATGACAAGTTCAAGCAGATTGTGGAAGTGGTGGGTAGCTATTGTGAAAATCCGGAAACAGAGGAGACTGCCTCCACCGTGATGCCGAACGAACTGGAACAGGACGACCGCCAGCTGGAGCTTCCCTTCCAGGAGCAGGATGCACCGGAGATAACAGTATCCGAAGAACAGGATGCGGTGGAGCTTCCTCAGGAGTCGCGTAGGGAGGAAGGAACAGTCGAAAGGGAGGACACGGCCCCTTCTTCGCCGCAGCAGTTAGTGGAGCAAGGTTTGTCGTTCTTCAGTCAGCTGGCCCGGACCCTCCAGTCTCCCGAAGCTACCCGTCACCTGATTGACACCATTGTCCGCACGGATGAGGCTACGGGAGAAACCAGCATCCATATTCCGGTAGCCGACAAGAAGAGTGTTGAACAGGTCTTTACGCTTTTCGCTAAGATGGTTGGCGGGCAGTCGGAATGAAGATATTCGGACCTTTCTGCGGAGATTCTTGCCGCTATTTGAACAAGTGCAATCACTTTATCCTACGGGTAAGGATGACAAGACACTTTTCCCGGTGGTGCATTATCTTGAGTGATGTTCTCCCTCACAGTCGTGAGGAAAACAGATGCTGAGAAACCGATTATGTTGGGATGGCTGGGACGGGAAGTGGTACGTCACAGTTACCCTTCTTTCCTGCCTTAGAATTTTTGGAGGTTTGGAGAAATAATCCTACCTTTGTGCCATAGCCAACGGATGAGCGCATTGATGGCTATACTTGTTTATGAAATGATTAGCAGCGTTATGCTTATCTTGTGAATTGGAAACCTAGGAAATTTTCGATTGAGATACAAGAGTTGGTATAGTGGTTCTCACGCTATAGCGTGGGCTGCTATTATCATATCTGTATCTCAGGTTTTCCTAGGACCTCCAATTCAGAACGTGGCATTGCAGTTCCACGCTTCACGTATATATAAACGACCTTCAGGAACTGGGAAGGTCTGGATTGGATTAAGAAATGAAATACAGAATCGGTAGATTATTGTTGGTCGGTAGTGTTGCTGTAGCTGTTATGTTCGTGTTGCCTGCATGCGATACAAAGGACGATGACTTGTGGGCACGGGTAGATGACTTGTTCGCACGGGTGGAGAAACTCGAGGATATTTGTAAGGAGATGAATGTGAATATCAGTTCTTTACAGTCTGTGATGGATGCCGTGAAGAATAATTATTCCATCGTGTCAGTTACGGAAATGGAAGGTGGAAAGGGCTATACGTTGCAGTTGAGCAATGGGCAGTCCTTGGCGGTCTATCATGGTAAGGATGGTACTGATGGTAAGGATGGTACTGATGGAAAGGATGGCGAAGATGGAGCCGACGGCAAGGATGGTACGAATGGTAGTGATGGAAAAGACGGGATGGATGGAGCTAGTCCGGAATTAAGTATTAGGGATATGGGCAATGGCCGGTATTGTTGGGTGCTCAATGGGCAGATTTTGGTGGATGCCAATGGACAACCGTTGCCTGTGAATGGTAAGGATGGTGCGGACGGACAGGATGGTGAAGATGGACGGGATGGTGCTGATGGTGAAGAGGTCGAAATGGACAAGATGGTGAGGATGGTCGCGATGGTGCTCCGGCCCCGTTGCCCATTGTCAAGACCGGTTCTCAGTTGATTTCATCGGGTGTCAGCGGTTCATGGGAACGAGATGCAGTCTATCTGTCGGTGGACAGTGGTCATGTTTGGACAAAGATTTCCGCGTCTTCAGCTTCATTTTTTACAGATGTAGACACGACCAACCCCTCGGTTGTCAAGTTCACACTTATGGATGGAACTGTCTTGTCGGTGATGCGAACGGATTCTCTTTTCTCATTGATTATCGGTGAGTGGTTACACACCTATAACAATGATATATACACTTTCAATAGCGATGGGACATATACTCGTCGTCAGTCAAGTGATTCTTCGATGTGGGTAGAATCTGGTACATTTGGTCTTGACGGAACCCAACAATACCATCAATACGGCAGCAACGGTCTTGCATTTGTTTAAGGTCAAGGTGAAACCCTTGCCGTGGATAGGTGAAGTTCCTCTTTCTGCATTCCAATAAAATCGCTTTCGCTTGCCTTGCGGGCAGGGAGTTTATTTACCCATAAAACGGAATGGAAATGAACAAGATGTATGTAGTATGGAGGGCGTTGGGCTATCTTTTATTCCTGGCCGCTTGGTAGGGCATTCTGTGCCGTCCGGATTATCCGGCATTGGTGGCTTTTCCAACGGATGTTCATAGCGATTACCTGTGGCGGAATGTTGTCATCAGCTGCAACGCAATGGTCTAGGATGATTTCCCCCATGAAGAATTGTAGGCTTTCATCTTTTTATGTACATTTGCATCCACTTTGTATTAATGAACAATAACACAATCAGACAAATGGTTAGACACATTATTCTTTGGACATTGAATCCGGAACTGACGGCTGAGGAGAAAGCCACAGTGAAACAAGGTATGAAAGAGGGACTGGAAGGATTGGCAGGCAAGGTACCGGGACTTCTGGACATCAAGGTGATTACCGAAGGTAGACTTGAATCATCCACCTGCGACGTCATGCTCGACAGCAGCCTGGAAAGTGCTGAGGCGCTCAAAGCCTACGCTACACATCCGGCACACGTTGCCGTAGCTGACTCCAAGGTACGGCCCTTTACCATTCAGCGTACATGCCTTGACTTTGAGGTTGATAGCTGATACGTATCGTAAATTCTTGGATTTTTAGGGGTGAGTTGGGGTGGACAAATCGAGGCGACATGGATTATTGAAATAAAAATCAATATCTATGAGAATGAAGTATTTATATTTTGGAGGGCTAATGGCCGTAATGGCGGCTTGTCAAGAACAAGCATTGCCATTGGAAACAGAAAAGGAAATGATGCCAATGCGCTTGGAAGCCTCGATAGCGCAAGATGCGTCAAGTGCACGTACTGTAGTGAACAGTGACAATGGGGTCAGTTTCAGTGAGAACGATTGTATAGGTCTGTTTGTACCTTGGGAAGCTACGGCTCGGAAATGGACATATAGTGGGAGCTCCTGGACCTCAGAGTCTTCTGTATATTGGAAGGATAAGACGGGAAATTATACGTTTTATGCCTACTATCCTTGTGGGTCGCAGCCTGCCGCTTCGTACACTGCCGTTCCGATGCCGGATCTTTCTTCTCAGGCAGGAACTCTTGATGGAATGGCTGCTTATGATTTTCTGGTAGCTTCTACGACAACATCGTATTCTTCGAATAGTGGTACTTTGTCTTTTACAGGGGAGAATGCTTTCCAACATGTATTGAGTAGGATCTCTTTTATTTTCGATAAATCATCGATGGATGAAGCCGTACAGTTGATACACATTCGATTGAGTTCTGATGTGTTATCTGCGGATAACACGTGTAATCTTACGACAAAAGAAATATCTTCAACGGCCAATTCTCAACATGCTATTATATCGGCTATTGTAAATGAACAATCAGAAATGTTGGTGAATCCTATAGATAATGAAACCATTACTCTTTCTGTCGTTTATCAAATTGATTCTGAGCAAGTGACTGTCAGCAAAGAAATCTCATCTTTTACACTTCAGAAAGGTTCTCGAAATACGATGAACGTGAAGGTAGAACAGGGAACGTTGTCGATTTCGAATGCTGAAATAGCTTCGTGGGGAGCAGGTGAAACATTTGAAAATGTGACTCTTTGATGAACGGCATCCATAGATGAGTATACATATCCTATTTTCCTCATTGTTATAACTATCAAGTCCAGCCATTAAGGCTGGACTTGATAGCTCCGTAGGTCGGGAGTATCGATTACAGCTTCGCCAGAATGTCGGCGGTGTCTGAAGCAATCATCAGTTCTTCATCGGTCGGGATGACACAGACTTTCACTTTCGAGTCGTCGGCCGAGATAACGGCTTCTTCGCCACGTACCTGGTTCTTCGCAGCATCCAGTTTCACGCCCAAGAATCCGAGTGGCTCGCAGACAGCTTCGCGGGCATTGATCTGGTTTTCACCTACACCTCCTGTGAACAGGATGATGTCTACGCCTCCCATGGCTGCGGCATAAGCACCAATGTACTTGGTGATGCGGTAGAAATACATCTTCTCAGTCAGGATGGCACGCTCTTCTCCTGCCTTGACGGCTGCATCAAGTTCGCGCATGTCGCTCGACTTCTCGAACATTCCCATCACACCGCTCTTCTTGTTGAGCAGAGTCGACATTTCGTCGGGAGTAAGGCCTTCTTTCTTCATGATGTACAGGATAGCGCCTCCGTCGATGTCACCGCTGCGGGTGCCCATCATCAGGCCTTCCAACGGGGTCAGACCCATGGTCGTGTCGACACACTTGCCGTCCTTGACAGCAGCAATGGAGCCGCCGTTACCGATGTGGCAGGTGATGATGCGGGTACCTTCCTGCGGAATACCCAAGAATTCGCATACACGCTTCGAGACATAACGGTGAGACGTTCCGTGGAAACCATAGCGGCGGATGCCGTACTGTTCGTAGTATTTGTAGGGAATGGCATACATGGCGGCATAGTCAGGCATGGTCTGGTGGAAAGCGGTGTCGAATACGGCTATCTGCGGTACTTCCGGCATCAGTTTCTGTACGGCGTCGATTCCCTTCAGGTTGGCGGGATTGTGCAGCGGACCCAGGTCGCAGCATTCTTTAATGCCGGCAATTACGGCATCGTCAATCAGCACCGAACCGCTGAACTTGGTGCCTCCGTGTACCACACGATGGCCTACAGCGTTGATTTCGCTCAGGTCTTTCACCGCACCATATTCAGCACCGGTCAAGGTGTCAAAAATGAATTGTACGCCGGCGGTATGTTCAGGGATGTCTTTTTCAATGATTTTCTTTTCACCGTTGGGCAATGTCAGTTTCAAGAACGAGCCCGGCAGACCGATTTTCTCGATGCCACCTTGTGCCTGTACTTCTTTGTTGCTCATCTCGAACAGTTTGTATTTGATGGATGAGCTGCCGCAGTTGAGAACTAATATTTTCATGGGTATGTGTATTTTAGAAAAACGGGATGTGAATTACTGGGCTTTGGCAGCAATGGCCTGGTTGGCTGTGATGGCAATCATCTTGTAGACATCGTCGATAGAGCAACCGCGGGACAGGTCGTTCACCGGACGGGCGATACCCTGCAGGATCGGACCAATGGCGGTGGCGTGTCCCAGACGTTCTACCAGCTTGTAGCCGATGTTGCCCACTTCGAGACAGGGAACGACCAGTACGTTGGCTTTACCGGCAATTTCCGAACCCGGAGCCTTGCTGGCACCTACCTTCGGAACCAGGGCTGCATCTGCCTGCAGCTCACCGTCAATCTTCAGTGTCGGATCCATTTCGCGGGCAATGCCCAGGGCTTCCACTACCTTGTCTACCACTTCGTGCTTGGCAGAACCTTTGGTCGAGAAGCTCAACATGGCCACGCGCGGGTCGATACCGGCCACGGCCTGTGCCGTACGGGCGGTGCAGACGGCAATCTGGGCCAGCTGGTTGGCATCCGGCATCGGAGTCACAGCCACGTCGCCCATAACCAATACACCGTTGTCACCGTATTCATGAGCCTGCGTCAACATCAGCATGGCGCCCGATACACACGTGATGCCCGGAGCTGTTTTGATGATCTGCAGTGCAGGACGCAACACGTTACCGGTAGTATTGCGTGCGCCGGCCAGCTGTCCGTCTGCATCTCCTGCCTTGATGATGAGGCAGCCCAAGTAGAGCGGATCCACTACCAGTTTGCGGGCTTCTTCGATGGTCATACCCTTTTTCTTACGCAGTTCGCACAAAAGCTGGGCATATTCTTCTTTTTTCGGGTGGTTTTCCGGATCGATAATCGTGGCCTTGGCAATGTTGTCCAGTCCCCATTCGTTGGCGAGGCCCTTGATCTCGTCAGGGTTACCCAAAATAATCAGGTCGGCTACATCGTCTGTCAATATCTGATTGGCAGCTTTCAGAGTGCGTTCTTCCGTTCCTTCGGGAAGGACGATGCGCTGTTTGTTGGCTTTAGCGCGTTCAACGATTTGACTAATTAAATCCATTGTTCTTTTATTATTAGTGTTATATAACCTGTTAATACGTATTGCTATTGTGTGCGGTAACGGAGTCCCATTACGACCTTGCAAAATTACGCAAATTTGCAACATGAAGTTGGCAAACATTGATTTTTTTTAGTCACAATTTTGTAAATCGGATATGTTTAAGGGCATGTTTTTCATTTTCTCCCTTCCGTTTCCCGCTTTTGTGGTGGAATTTGTATCTTTGCCTCGGTTTTTAGTTAATGAGAATTGCGTATGATACGTCAATGTTCCATCCTTTTTGGATGTCTGGCCTTGGGTGAACTCTTGGTTTACCTGACGGGTATTAAGTTGCCGAGCAGTATTATCGGCATGTTATTATTGACCCTGTTTCTTCAGTTAGGGTGGGTGAAATTGGAATGGGTGCAGGGACTCTCCGATTTCCTGGTGGCCAATTTAGGCTTTTTCTTTGTTCCGTCGGGAGTGGCGCTGATGCTGTATTTCGATGTCATACAGGCTCAGTTCTGGCCTATTGTCGTGGCGACGGTGGTCAGTACCGTATTGGTATTGGTAGTAACAGGTTGGGTTCATCAAATTGTGAGGAAGTATGGAATTTTTAGAAAATAAGTTTTTTCTGCTGGCCATCACGTTTGGCTTCTTCTTCGTTTCCAAATGTCTGCAGCGTAAGACGGGGTGGGTATTGCTCAATCCCATTTTGCTGGCCATTGCATTGCTGATTGTTTTCTTGAAGTGTTCTGGCGTGTCTTATCAGACATACTCCGATGCCGGTTCGTTGGTCGAGTTCTGGTTGAAGCCGGCTGTCGTGGCACTGGGTGTTCCGTTGTACTTGCAGCTGCGGATGATTCGTAAGCAGCTGTTGCCCATTCTGGTGTCCCAGCTGGCGGGTTGTGTGGTAGGACTGGTTTCGGTCACTGTCATTGCCCAGCTCCTGGGGGCGACTCCGGAAGTGGTGATGTCGTTGGCCCCCAAGTCGGTCACTACTCCTATTGCGATGGAAGTGTCGACTGCCATTGGCGGCATACCTTCCTTGACGGCGGCTGTCGTCATTGTAGTGGGGCTCTTTGGGGCTATCTGCGGATTCAAGGTGCTTCAGGTGGGCAGGGTAGGCAGCCCTATCGCCCAAGGATTGTCAATGGGAACCGCTTCTCATGCTGTGGGTACTTCGAAGGCTATGGAGGTGAGCGGTAAGTATGGAGCTTATGCCAGTCTGGGACTGACCTTGAACGGAATCCTGACGGCCTTGCTGTCTCCGACCATTCTTCATTTGTTGGGATTGTATTGATTGGGATGGCTGTATGATAGAGTTTCGTCCGTTAGAGTTGGCCGACAAGGAGCTGGTCCAGCGGTATACGTTGGGCAGCCGCCGGCAGAACTGTGATCTTTCGTTTGCCAATCTGTACAGCTGGCGGTTTTATTACCATACGCAGATAGCAGAGTGGCGGAATTTTCTGCTGTTTCGCTTTCTGGTCAATGAGAATCAGCTGGCGTATATGATGCCGTTGGGAGAAGGCCCCCTGAAACCGGTGGTGGAAGCCATGATGGAGGATGCCCGTCTGCAAGGGGTTCCCTTTAAGATGACGGGGGTGTGTGCCAGCACACGTGCTGAACTGGAATCGGAATTTCCCGAACGGTTTGATTTCCAGCTCGACCGCGACTATTTCGATTATATCTACCTCCGGTCTGATCTGACTACCCTGAGCGGCAAGCGTTTCCAGCCGAAGCGGAATCATATCAACCGTTTCAAGACGGTTTGTCCCGATTATCAGTACCTGCCGCTGACACCTGAATGGGTGCCGGAGTGTCTGCGCCTGGAAAAAGACTGGTGTGAGGCCAAGGAAGACGGCGAGGAACAGATGTTGCAGGACGAATGCCGTTCCATGACAACCGCCTTGCAGCACATGGAGGAGCTGGACATTGAAGGAGGCGTCTTGAGGGTAGATGGACGTATCGTGGCATTTACCTATGGTGCTCCCATCAACTCGGAAACGTTTGATACGTGTGTGGAAAAGGCGGACACCCGCGTCGAAGGGGCCTATGCCATGATCAACTATGAGTTTGCCAACCATATTTCCCCGCAGTTCACGTACCTGAATCGCGAGGAAGACCTCGGGCTGGAAGGCTTGAGAAGGTCGAAACTGTCCTACCAGCCGTTCCGGCTGCTGGAAAAATACATCGTTACGTTGATATGAATACGAAAGAAGAGACCCGCCGGCTGTGGCAATTGTGTTTCGACGATTCGGAGGACTTCGTCAATCTGTACTTCGAACATCGGTTTACGGAGTCCGTCAACCATTATTTGGAACACGACGGCCGGTTGGTGGCTGCGTTGCAGGCCATCCCCTATGACATGACGATGGGCTGTCGGTCCCTTGTCCCTATGGCTTATGTTTCCGGAGCCTGTACACATCCTGACTACCGTTGTCAGGGATGGATGCGTAGGCTGCTGGCACAGGCACATCGGAGTATGTATACCCAAGGTAGGTATTTCTCTACGCTGATTCCTGCGCAGGAGGGACTGAAGGTCTATTATGCCCGTTCCGGGTATGTGTCTTGTTTCCATCGGACCGTGGAAAAGATAGTTATCAACAGGTATGAAAGACCTGTTGATAACTTTCCCCCTGTATTGACTTTCAGTGAATTGACAGGTAAAGAACTGATGGAAGACAGTCCGGTTTATACCTTCTTGAACGAACGATGGACGGCATGGCCTTGCTGTGTCTTACACGATGCGGATGATCTTCAGGTCATCTGTCAGGACCTTCTTCTCGACGGAGGCGGAGGGTTGCAGGTATGGGAGAACGGCTGTCGGGCAGGTGTGGCTTTTTGGGTGCCGGACGAAGAAGGGGGTTGCCGGGTCAAGGAACTGGTGCTGGCAGAGGGGTATCATGCTGACAATGTATTGACGCAGTTGGGGCATTACTTACAGGTGGACCGTGTGGTAGGGTACCATCCTGCCGCAGGGGCCGGACTGGAGTCAGGGATGGCGAGGGTAGTGGCGGTAGAGGCCGCCCTGGAGCATTATGCCCGCCAGCATCCGACCTATAGCGGATGGGTGGGTGTGACGGGCGATGACGAGATTCTCGAAAACAATGGTTGGTACCGGCTCGAAGCGGGAAACTGCCATCGGTTAGGACAGACCGGTGAAGGGGATAAGATTCCTTCAGGAGAAGGCAGGTGTTTTACGATTCCCCTTCTGACTGACTGGCTGCTGGAAGCGTATCATCCGTATTTGAGTCTGATGCTTGACTGACAGTTTTCCGTCTTTTCAGCAGTTCGCTGGGCGGCATACCAAACCGCTCCTTAAAGCATTTGGTAAAGTATTTCGGGTCGCTGAAGCCTACTGCGTACGCCAGGTCGGACACGGAGGCCTGACTGCCCGGTTGTTCTACGAGTTCTTTGCTTCGGTCCAGGCGGAAATTCTTCATGAACTGACCGATGGACGAGCCGCTCAATGCCTGCAGGCGAGTATTCACCAGTGTCTTGCTGTACCCCAAGTGGTGGACAAAGGCATCTACCCCGAAATCGGGGTCTTTATAGTGCTGATTGATCACGTCGTATGCCATGGCCAGGAATTCCTTGTCTTTCGAATAGGGGACGGATGTCCCCGTTTCCGGGCCGGGAGCATCCGGAAGAATTACTGTCGGTACGGCTTGGTTGTCCGTGGCTGTCTGTAGCTGCCCGGATGCAGGCGGCGGTGAAGAGTGGGTAGCCTCATGGCGTTGGCGGAAGCGTGCATAGCCTCCCATACCGATTCCTCCTGCTATCAGCAGGACGACCATCCAGAAAGTACCTGTCTTGTAGAAATAAGGCTGTACGTAGACTTCCACTTCTGTGATGGTTTCGCTCCAGTGTCCTTTTTCATCGGTAGCATGTACCTGAAGGATGTATTTCCCAGCCGGCAAACGCGTGTATTGTGCCCGGTTCTCGCCTGGTTTGGTTTCTATCCAATCTTCGTCGTGCCCTTTCAGACGATAGGCATACCTGACCCGGTTCAGTTTCCCGTAGTTCAGGGTCGAGAATTCCATGGAAAATCCCTCTCCCTTTTCGTGGAGGATGACACCCTGGGCCGGATTGGCCGGCTGTCGCACCGAATCTGTCTGCGAAGGAGGATACACCACGTGTCCGTCTATACTGAGGCGGCTGATACGGGTCGTCGGGGGCTCTGCCGGTGACGGCAGGTTCTTCGGTAATGTAGGGCCGAACGACACGATTCCATTGAGGGTGCCAAAATATAGTAGGTCGCGGCTGGCCGAATAGAAGCAGGCCTGACGATGAAACTGGTTGCCCGGCAGTCCGTCTTCCTTGGTATAGTTCGTGAATACCATTGACGAAGGATCGAGGCACGACAGACCGTATCCGGTGGTCATCCAGATGTAGCCGGCTCCGTCTTCCGTCATGCACAATACGTTGTTGTCAGAAAGTCCGTCGGACATGGTATAGTTCGTGAATACAAATTCACGTCCCTGTTCGGACACCAGCCGGTACAGCCCGTTGCCGTCGGAGCCCAGCCAGATGGTGCCATCGTGGGCCTGCAAGACACAGTTGATGCGTTCCTGCCGCAACGACTTCGGGTCGCTTAGCCGGTATTTCAGGTACATATAGTTCAAATGGCTGGGATTCTGGTGAAACGGGTAGAGGTCAAGGATGAATACTCCCTTCGACGTCGGCATCCACAACCGTTTCTTTTTGTCGATGATGGCGATGCCTACCGATTCGAATTCCTTGTCGGCCTCCGGGAACTTCACATGGGTGAACCGCTGCTTCTCGGTATCGTAGTAATGTAGTCCCCGTGTGGTGGTGAACCAGATACCTCCGTCCAGCGGGTCTTCGCAGGCACTGCTGGTGAAATCGCTTTCCAGTCCGATGCTGTCTTCCCGTTCCAGCCGCTTGAAGCGTTGGTTGCCGAGGATGTTCAGGTCGAGCAGATTGATGCCTACTCCCCACGTATAGGCCCAGAGCCGGTTCTTGCGGTCAATCAGCAAGCCTGTCAGGGTGTTGTTGCTGATGGAGTGGGGATTTTCTTTCTGGAACTTGAAGGTGGTAAAGGTTTGGTTGGTCTTGTTGAATCGGTTCAATCCCCCTTCGATGACACCTGCCCAGATGTTGCCCTCATGGTCTTCGGCAAGGGTATTGGCAGTACAGGTCAGCAGTACGGTTTTCAGGCTTTTGGGAGTCAGCAGATTGATTCCTCCCGTTTGCGTGCCCGCCCAGATGTTCGGTCCGTCTGTCAGCAGGCAGTTGATTGAGCTGCAGTTGAGCGATTGCTGAGGCTGTGTGTTGTTTTGCCGGATGTATTCAAAGGTCTGTGTTTCCCGGTCGAACACATTCAGACCATTGAGCGTGGCGACAATCAGCCGCCCGTTCTCCGTCACTTTCACGTCAGTGATGTATGCTTGGCTCAACATGCCGGGCCGGTGGTTGGAATAGCGGTAACGGGTCTGTTCGAATGTCTTCAGGTGGTAGTTGAACAGTCCTCTGTTGGTGCCTACCCAGAGGTAATCGCCGTCTACGGCCATGCACTGAATCCGCCAGTCTTCGCTGAAGGGACGGATCTGCTCAGACAGGGGCTTTCTCTTCAACCGGTGTTCCGTAACGGTTTCGATGAGGTAAAGATTGTTGTCGATGCCTACGCACAGCCTGTCGCTCAGATCCGTGATGGCCAGGATGGGGGAGATGCTTTTCTGCTCCAGCCTGTGCCAATCGCAGACGTTTCCATCGGGTCCGAAAGCCAGACACCATAATTCATTTTCGGTAGAAATCCATAGGCGGCCGTGGAGGTCCTTGTAAATCGAAGTGATGTAGGCATCCGACAATGAGGCGGCCGCCTTGCCGAGCACGGCAGGTGGGCTCACCGAAGTATATGTCTGCAGATTGACGATGTCCAATCCCGATTCGGTGCCCACCCACAGCCGTTGTTGGGCATCTTCACACAACTTGTGTACGAAACCGCTTTTCAGCCGTATATGGGCTGATTTCGTGTCGTAGGTAACCACCCGATAACCGTCGTAGCGGCACAAGCCTTTGTGAGTGGCAATCCAGATGTATCCATGGGAGTCTTTCAACAGGTCATCCACATAATTATCGGGGAGTTCGTTCTCTTCGGTCAGGAAGGTGAAGCTGTGTTGGCTGAAAAACAGGGTATTGTCTGCTCCGAAACAGAAAAGCGTTTCAGTGATGAGCAAAAGGAAACAGACAACGAGTGTTTTCATGGCGATGCGGATTAGGTGAAAAATCAATCGTTGCAAATATACGTATAAAATCTTACATTCCGGCTGGTTCCAACTGATTTTTCGGGAAAAAGAAAGAAGAGGATGTGTCAAAATAAAAATCGCCTTTCATTTTGCTTGTCCTTCTTCGCTGCGCTCAGAATGACAATTAGATAGGCGATGCTGAATTTGACACACTCTCTAACAGGGAAGATAGCACGCAAAGAGGTTAGGAATAAAGAATGCTGGTTGATAATCAGCAGGAAGGATGGCTTATCCCATCGCCCCCTTGTGTGCTGTCTCTCAGTAGGGACGGTTCGGTCAATAGCCCAGTTCGAAAGGCTGTTTCACGGCAGGCACCCCTTCCGACATCCATTTCGGTTGTGGCTCTCCTTTCAGGTAATGGTTGAAGAACTGCAACATGCGTGTCTGGAAGTCAATCTGGTTGGCTTTCTTCAACGGCCAATGCGGTTCGCCCGTATAGTTCAGCATCCATACCGGACGTCCCAGGCGTTTCAGGGCCACGAAATATTCAATACCTTGGTACCAAGGTACATGTCCGTCTGCATCGTTGTGCATGATCAGGATGGGGGTGTGCACCTTGTCCATGAAAAACAGCGGGGAGTTCTCGAAGTAGCGGGTTGTGGCATCCCAAGGAGTCCCTCCGATACGGCTTTGCGTATGTTCGTACTGGAAGGAACGGGCCAGTCCGGATCCCCAACGGATACCTCCGTAGGCACTGAACATGTTGACAACCGGTGCTCCCGACTCTATGGCGGCAAAGAGGTTGGTACGTGTGGCCAGGTACGCCACCTGGTAGCCTCCCCAGCTGTGACCCTGTGCACCGATGCGCCGGTTGTCGATGTATCCTTGCGAAACCACGGTAGCAATGCCTGGCATGACGCAGTTGTAGCAGTCCTCTCCCGGGAATCCGTCGAGGCTGTACCGCACGTCCGGATTGAAGATGACATAGCCGTTGCTCAGATACAGGTGGTAATCGATGGTGGAGCGGTGTGCCTCCGGCATGCGGTATTTGTGCAGCGTTTCGGCGTTGCGCTCATAGAAATTGACCAACAGCGGGTGTTTCTTGTTGGGGTCGAAATCGGCTGGCTTGTAAATCACTCCTTCCAGTTCTACCCCGTCGAAGGAAGTCCATCGGATCAGTTCTGCGGTACCCCAGATGAATCCTTCCTGCTGCTGTCCGCCGTGTGTCAGTTGTACCGGTTTCCGGAACGACAGGTCGGTTGTGTAAAGGTCTGGGTAGGTAACGAAGTTTTCGCGTGTAAACATTACCCGTTCTGCTTCCTTGGCTTTTTTCAGCCCTCCATACTGGAACAGGCCTCCTGCCAGTTCGACGGGTGACTTGCGGCTGCCCAGCTGGGTGCAGAATACGGTGGTGGCTTTGGTGCCTTCGTCGAATCCCAGCAGCAGCTGTTTTTCACTCAGGCTGACGGATTCCTGTTCTTCGTCCAGACTCACCCGGCGGTACCGGCGGTGCCGCTCACGTCCGTCGGCTGTGAGCCGTTCGGGGGCCTTGGCGGCAGTGGGGTGGAACGCCCAGATGTCATACCGGTCGTAGACCAGCAATTGTTGGTCTCCCTCCGTCCATCCGGCTTCTCCGAAAGAACGTGGATAGTCTGGTGTATCGTTTTGGTCATCCCAGGCGGCAAAGGAGGCCGGCGTGGAAAGGCGGCATCGTTCGCCGGTGGCCAGTTCGAAGCTGTACCAGCAGCTGTCGGTCTCGTTGTAACCGTAGGCGTATTTTCCTTCGGGCGACAGCCGGTAGTGTCCGTAGTCGGCACGGCTCAGCAGCGAACGTTCGCCTGTGGCCAATGACACCCGGTAATAATCGGCTCGCGAACGCCCTTCCCACATGGAGGAAAGCGAGTAAGGGGTCGTGGTGGAAGCAACGGCATAGTCACCCTTGCCACTCCGTGTCAGGGAAATTTGGGGAAGCAGGGTGTCGGCCAGTTGTACCATCTTTCCGTCTGAGAACCGGAGCAAGGCCGTGTAGGTACGTTTGAGCTCTTTCTTCACGTTGAATTGTTGAACCGTGTATTGTACGGGTTCGTTGCCACTCCACACCTGTACGTCGGGACGGTTCTCTGCGAGCACAGTCGTGTCTTTTGGTAAAGGAAGTGGGGCTGTTCCGAAGAACAGACGGTTCCCGTCCTTCGAGAAACGGAGACTTCCGTTCGGACTGATGTACCATCCTGCGTACATGCCCGCACTCTTCCGGTCCAACTGCTGTACGGCTGCCTGTGTCCCTTCTGCCGACCAAAGCGTGGTTTCGATGGCCTGCTTGTCCGTCTTTTCCGTATAGAGGAAAGCCAGTCGCGTACCACCTTCATTGAAAGCGGTCTGGCTGAACCGTCCTTTACCTTCCTTTATTAATATAGGCTGGTTGGTTTCCGGCGACCAACGGTAGAGCCCAGGGCGGTAATAGGCGGTGCTGTCTGGAGTGACGAAATAGAGCACCTCGGCCTTAGGGGCAAACCCATAGGCGGATACGTTGGGTAACTGGAATGTCTTGCTGCCGTCGGTGGCGCAGAGATGGAGCACGGAGTCCTGTCGTCCGCAACGATATGCCAGCCACTCCCCCTTTTCTGAAAGGCGGTACGAAACCAACGAGTCGATACAACGGTCGCTCTGTTGCCGGAGGTCACGGATGCGCAGACGGTTCATCGGCATCTTCTCCTTTTTGGTTTTCTTCAGTTTCAGGGCCTCCACCACTTCGGTGGCCGGTGCTTCCTGGATGACGGCATGGCGCGAGGTGGCCGAAAACGCTACCTCGGTGCCCAGCGGGAAGGTGGCAGTCTGTTTCCCGTCTGTTGTATACAGTTGTACTTCGGCATCCCCTTTCCAGGGGGCCACGACACAGGCCGCCCACTGCCCGTCGTTCGATAGGACGGAAGCGGTGATTCGTTTCCAGCCCACGAGATCACCGACGGTCATGGCCTTTTGGGCATGCATCTCTCCGAGGGCCAGCCAGGGAGCGAGTGCGATACAAAATAGATGAGTACGGTTCATGTGATATATTTTATTAGTAATTCGTTTTTTCTTTCCAGGCTGTGCTGTTCCTGGAATTGTCGGTAAAGGTAGTCGTTTCCCTTCACATCGCCAAGCATTTGCCCTTCTTTTTCTTAGCCGTGAGTCCGTCCTCTGTTCTCTTCGTCGTGGAGGACGGACGGCTCTGCAGAGAGCGGCCATTCCAGTGCCAGACAGTCTGTGACGTCCGGTAAGAATAGCCGGCGATAGATTTGTTTCGTTAAAAAAACAAATATTAATCCTAATATTTTGCAATACATAGATTTATTCTTACCTTTGCACCGAAATGAATGAAAGGTGGAGGGGCGGTTAAGCTCCTTTTTTTGTTCTTATAAACTGAACGCATGATAGATAAAAACGTTGTGACCCGAATAGTCAATGAATGGCTGGAGGGAAAGGATTACTTCCTGGTAGACGTAATGGTCAGCCCGGATGACAAGATTGTAGTGGAAATTGACCATGCCGAAGGGGTGTGGATTGACGACTGCGTAGAGCTGAGCCGGTACATAGAGTCGAAGTTGAACCGTGAGGAGGAGGATTATGAACTCGAGGTCGGATCAGCAGGGGTGGGGCAGCCCTTCAAGGTGCTGCAGCAATACCTGAATTACGTTGGTAAGGATGTGGAGGTGCTGGCCAAGGACGGCATGAAGTACGTGGGTGTATTGGCCGATGCCGATGCCGATCACTTTACGGTGACCATTACTGTAAAGGTGAAGCCCGAAGGTGCCAAGCGTCCGCATTTGGAACAGCAGGATGTGACTTTTACATACGATGAGATTAAATATACCAAATACTTAATTACCTTTAAATAATATGGCGAAAAAAGAAGAAGCTGTCAGCCTGATTGACACATTTTCGGAATTCAAGGAATTGAAGAATATCGACCGTACCACCCTGGTGAGCGTCCTGGAAGAGTCGTTCCGCAGCGTTATCGCCAAAATGTTCGGCACCGACGAGAATTATGATGTGATTGTGAATCCCGACAAGGGCGATTTCGAGATTTACCGCAACCGTTCGGTGGTGGACGATGAGGAGCTGATGAATCCCAATCTGCAGATTTCGTTGAGTGAGGCCCGCAAGATCGATGCCTCTTACGAGGTGGGCGAAGAAGTGACCGACCAGGTGGACTTCTTGAAGTTCGGACGGCGTGCCATCCTGAATCTGCGCCAGACATTGGCGGCCAAGGTGCTGGAGCTGGAGAAAGACAGTCTGTACAACAAGTATATCGACAAGGTGGGAACCATCGTGAGTGCGGAGGTCTACCAGATTTGGAAAAAGGAAATCCTGATGATCGATGATGAGGGCAACGAACTGCTCTTGCCCAAGACGGAGCAGATTCCCAGTGATTTCTACCGCAAGGGAGAAACGGCGCGTGCGGTCGTTGAGCGGGTGGACAACCGCAACAATAACCCCAAGATTATCCTGAGCCGTATCTCGCCGATGTTCATGCAGCGGCTGTTCGAGCAGGAGGTGCCTGAAATCAACGACGGACTGATTACGATTAAGAAGATTGCCCGCATCCCGGGCGAACGCGCTAAGATTGCTGTCGAGTCCTACGACGACCGTATCGATCCGGTCGGTGCATGTGTCGGCGTGAAGGGTTCGCGTATTCATGGCATCGTGCGCGAATTGCGCAATGAGAATATTGATGTCATCAACTATACTGCCAACACGACCCTCTTTATCCAGCGTGCCCTCAGCCCGGCCAAGGTGTCGAGCATTGTCATGCACGAGGACGAGAAGCGTGCCGAAGTCTATCTGAAGCCCGAGGAGGTTTCGTTGGCCATCGGTAAGGGAGGCATGAACATCAAGTTGGCCAGCATGTTGACCGAATATACCATCGATGTTTACCGCGAACTGGATGGCAACACCATGGACGAAGACATTTATCTGGATGAGTTCAAGGATGAAATTGACGAATGGGTCATCAATGCTATCAAAGCTATCGGCATCGATACGGCCAAGGGCGTGCTCAACGCTCCGCGAGAAATGCTGATTGAGAAAGCGGATCTGGAAGAGAATACGGTGGATGATGTATTGAGAATCGTCAAAGCCGAGTTTGACAAGCAATAAGGACTGGATATCCTTGCCGGACGCTTCCCGTGAATGGCTGCTGCATTGTCGGGGAAAGTGTCCGGAACCCTCCGACAGAAGGGCCTTGAAATTATTATTTCCAACTCTATTAAAAAACTAATATTGCTTATGACCATACGATTGAATAAAGTAACCAGAGATTTGAATGTAGGAATCTCCACCGTGGTTGACTTCTTGCAGAAGAAGGGCTATTCCGTGGAGGCCAATCCGAATGCCAAGATAACAGATGAACAATATGCCTTGCTTGTGAAAGCTTTCAGCAAGGACAAGGATTTGAAGATAGAGTCGGAAAAAATTTCTCAAGGACGACAGGGAAAAGACAGGGTGAAGGTGGCTGCGGCAACTGCGCAGCGGACTGTGGAAATAGAGACGAGGGTACCCGAAGATATTCGCCCGAAATTTAAGCCTGTGGGGAAAATTGACTTGGATAGCTTACGGAAAAAGAAGGTAAAGCCGGCTGTGGTGGAACCTGCTGAAGAACCAGTGAAGAGTGGTAAGGAGACAGTGAAGACGATTGACGAGACAACTCCGGTTGCCGCTGCCGAGGAAACACCCAAGGCCGTTGTGCCCGAGGTGGCTCCGGAAGTGGAAGCCCAGCCTGTGGCCGAACAGGCTCAGGAGTCAACTGCTACTGTCTCCGAGGTTCAGATAGAGGAATTGCCGAAGACTGGACAACCGGAGGTAAATCAGCCAACCCGCCAGCAACTAACAGAAAAAAATGAAGTACAACAACAACTGATACAGCCGGTCAACCGGGAAACAGATACCAAACCTATACGGATGGAAGAAAAGAAAGAATCACAAGCCACTGAGAGTGTGCAACGGAAAGAAGACGAAGTATTTAAGATTCGTCCGACCGAATTCAAGTCGAAAATCAATGTCGTGGGGCAGATTGATCTTGCTGCCCTGAACCAGTCTACCCGTCCCAAGAAGAAGTCGAGGGAAGAGAAGAAGAAAGAACGGGAGGAAAAAGACAAGTTGCGCCAGGAACAGCGCAAACAGATGAAGGATGCCATCATCAAGGAAATCCGTAAGACGGATGACAAGCAGGACAAGACGGCCGGAGCGGAAGAAGCGAAAAAGAAAAAGCGTAACCGTATCAATAAGGAAAAGGTGGACGTGGCGGCTGCGGCCATGCCTGCCGGTGGCAGCCAGCGTGGAGACAAGTCGCCGAAAGCGGGCAATGTACCTGGCGGACAGGGCGGAAAGCACAATAAGGACCGTTTCAGCAAGAAACCGGTGCCCAAGCAGGAGGTCAGCGACGAAGATGTGGCCAAGCAGGTGAAAGAAACACTGGCACGCCTGACCAACAAGGGGAAGAACAAGGCGGCCAAGTACCGCAAGGAGAAGCGCGAGAACATCCAGAACCGTCAGCTGGAACAGGAAGAGCTGGAACTGGAAGAAAGCAAGGTGCTGAAGCTGACGGAATTCGTTACGGCCAACGAATTGGCCAACATGATGGACATTTCCGTGACGCAGGTCATCTCTACCTGTATGAGTGTGGGAATTATGGTTTCCATCAACCAGCGTCTGGATGCGGAAACCATCAACCTGGTAGCCGAAGAGTTCGGTTATAAGACGGAATACGTCAGTGCCGAGGTGGCTCAGGCCATTGAGGAAGAGGAGGATGATGAAGAAGACCTCCAGCCGCGTGCGCCGATTGTGACGGTGATGGGTCACGTGGACCATGGTAAGACTTCTTTGCTCGACTATATCCGTAAGGCGAATGTGATTGCCGGCGAAGCGGGTGGCATTACGCAGCACATCGGTGCCTACAATGTGAAGCTGGAGGACGGACGTCGCATTACCTTCTTGGACACGCCGGGTCACGAGGCGTTTACTGCCATGCGTGCGCGCGGAGCGAAGGTGACCGACGTGGTCATCATCATCGTTGCCGCCGATGACAATGTGATGCCGCAGACCAAGGAGGCCATCAATCATGCCATGGCTGCCGGTGTCCCCATCGTGTTTGCCATCAACAAGATAGATAAGCCGAACGCCAATCCCGACAAGATTAAAGAGGAACTGGCTGCCATGAACTTCCTTGTGGAGGAATGGGGAGGAAAGTACCAGTCGCAAGACATCTCGGCCAAGAAAGGTATCGGGGTGAAGGAACTGTTGGAAAAAGTGCTGCTGGAAGCCGAAATGCTGGAACTGAAGGCCAACCCCAACCGCAAGGCGACGGGTTCCATTATCGAATCTTCGCTCGACAAAGGACGGGGCTATGTGGCCACCGTACTGGTGTCCAATGGTACGCTCCATGTCGGTGATATCGTATTGGCTGGTACGTCCTATGGCAAGGTCAAGGCCATGTTCAATGAGCGTAACCAGCGGCTGAAGGAAGCCGGTCCTTCCGAACCGGTCCTGATTCTGGGCTTGAATGGTGCTCCTGCGGCAGGGGATACCTTCCATGTATTCGATTCTGACCAGGAGGCCCGTGAGATTGCCAACAAGCGTGAGCAGCTGGCTCGCGAACAGGGGCTGCGCACGCAGAAGATGCTGACTCTCGACGAAGTGGGCCGTCGTCTGGCTTTGGGCGACTTCCACGAACTGAATGTCATCGTCAAGGGCGACGTGGACGGTTCGGTAGAAGCCTTGAGCGACTCGCTCATCAAGTTGTCGACCGACAAGATTCAGGTGAATGTCATCCACAAGGGCGTGGGACAGATTTCCGAGTCCGACGTTTCGCTGGCAGCGGCCTCGAACGCCATCATCGTCGGCTTCCAGGTACGTCCGTCGTCGCAGGCAGCCAAGCAGGCAGAGCAGGAAGGTGTGGATATCCGCAAGTATTCCATCATCTACGATGCCATCGAAGAAGTGAAGGCGGCCATGGAAGGTATGTTGGCACCTACGCTGAAGGAGCAGGTGACTGCTACCATCGAAGTGCGTGAAGTCTTCAATATCAGTAAGGTCGGCCTTGTGGCCGGTGCCATGGTTAAGACAGGTAAGGTGAAGCGTACCGACAAGGCCCGTGTTATCCGTGATGGTATTGTGGTGTTCACCGGCTCCATCAATGCCCTGAAGCGTTTCAAGGACGATGTGAAGGAAGTAGGTACTAACTTCGAATGTGGTATCAGCCTGACCAACTGCAACGATTTGAAGGTAAACGATGTCATCGAGACCTACGAAGAAGTGGAAGTGAAAGCAACATTATAAATGAAAAATGAAGAAAATTCTTCATTCATCATTTAAACGATGGAAACGATAGATATGATTATAGCAGGAGTGTTCCTGCTGGGGGCCATTCAGGGATTCATGAAAGGACTGGTCCGTCAAGTGGCCAGTCTGGTGGGGCTGGTGGCGGGGCTGTTCATTGCTCGTGCCCTGTTTGGTGCGGCCGGTGAATACCTGGCAGTCAAGATGGGGACATCTGTCGGTTTTGGCCAGGTGTTGGCCTTTTTCCTGATTTGGATGGTAGTGCCCATCGGCTTGTCCATAGTGGCCTATATGTTGACCAAGACACTTGAATTGATCAAGTTGGGCTTTGTCAACCGCTGGCTGGGAGCCGGACTGGGTGCCATCAAGTATCTGCTGGTGGCCAGCCTGTTCATTCAGTTAGTGGAATTTATGGATTCGAAAAATGAGTTAATCGCCGGAACAGTCAAGGAATCTTCAGCGTTCTACTATCCGCTGGAAAAGTTCTCGGGGGTATTTATGCCCGCTGTAAAGACGGTTACAGAGCAACTATTAGAAACTGAGATATAGAAAGAGACAGATATGCAAACAGAACCCAATAAATATGTAAAGGAACTGACGCAGGAGAAGTACAAGTACGGCTTCACCACCGATGTGCATACCGACATCATCGACAAGGGACTGAATGAAGACGTGGTGCGGCTTATCTCGGAAAAGAAGGGGGAGCCGGACTGGCTGCTCGATTTTCGCCTGAAGGCGTTCCGTTACTGGCAGACACAGGAGATGCCTACTTGGGCACATCTCACCATTCCTGAAATTGACTACCAGGCCATTTCCTATTATGCCGACCCGACCCGAAAGAAAGACGGGCCGAAAAGTCTGGACGAAGTAGATCCAGAACTCATCAAGACCTTCGACAAACTGGGCATCCCTTTGGAAGAACGGCTGGCTTTGAGCGGAATGGCGGTGGATGCCGTGATGGACTCGGTGTCCGTCAAGACCACTTTCAAGGAAACCCTGATGGAGAAGGGCATCATCTTCTGTTCCATCAGTGAAGCCGTGCGCGAACATCCCGACCTGGTGAAGAAGTACTTGGGTTCGGTGGTGGGCTACCGTGACAATTTCTTCGCCGCCCTCAACTCGGCGGTGTTCAGCGACGGATCGTTCGTCTACATTCCGAAAGGAGTGCGCTGCCCGATGGAACTTTCTACCTACTTCCGCATCAATGCCGCCAATACGGGACAGTTCGAGCGGACACTGATCGTGGCCGACGATGACAGTTATGTTTCCTACCTGGAAGGCTGCACGGCCCCGATGCGCGACGAAAACCAGCTCCATGCCGCCATTGTGGAAATCGTGGTGATGAACCGTGCAGAGGTGAAATACTCTACCGTACAGAACTGGTATCCAGGTGATGCCGAAGGCAAAGGAGGGGTCTACAACTTCGTCACCAAACGCGGTAACTGCAAGGGCGCAGACAGCAAGCTGTCGTGGACACAGGTGGAAACCGGTTCTGCCATCACGTGGAAATATCCCAGCTGTATCCTGAGCGGCGACAACTCTACGGCCGAATTCTATTCGGTGGCAGTGACCAACAACTACCAGCAGGCCGATACGGGCACGAAGATGATCCACCTGGGCAAGAACACGCGTTCTACCATCGTGAGCAAGGGCATCAGTGCCGGAAAGAGCCAGAACTCCTATCGCGGACTGGTGCGTGTGGCCGAGCGGGCAGACAATGCCCGCAACTACAGCCAGTGCGACTCGCTGCTGCTGGGCAGTCATTGTGGGGCCCACACGTTCCCTTATATGGATATTCACAATGAGACGGCCGTCGTGGAACACGAGGCCACGACTTCCAAGATTTCAGAAGACCAGATATTCTACTGCAACCAGCGCGGCATCACCACAGAAGATGCGGTGGGACTGATTGTGAACGGTTATGCCAAGGAAGTGCTGAACAAGCTGCCCATGGAGTTTGCCGTAGAAGCACAGAAGTTGCTGTCGGTATCGTTGGAAGGCAGTGTAGGATAAGAAGAAAACAATACAGCTATGTTAGAAATAAAAGACTTACATGCCAGTATCAATGGCAAAGAAATACTGAAGGGCATTAACCTGTCGGTCAAGTCAGGCGAGGTGCATGCCATCATGGGTCCGAACGGATCGGGCAAGAGTACGTTGAGCAATGTCCTGGTGGGACATCCTGCCTACGAAGTGACCAAAGGAACGGTGACCTTCGACGGTAAAGACCTCCTGGCGATGGAACCGGCCGACCGCAGCCATGCCGGACTGTTCCTGTCGTTCCAGTACCCGGTGGAAATTCCTGGTGTCAGTATGGTGAACTTCATGCGGGCCGCCGTCAACGAGAAGCGCAAGTATGAAGGGAAACCGGCACTCACGGCCAGCGAGTTCCTGAAGCTGATGCGCCAGAAGCGCGAGATCGTTGAACTGGACAGCAAACTTGCTAACCGCTCGGTGAACGAAGGCTTCTCGGGTGGCGAAAAGAAACGCAACGAAATCTTCCAGATGGCCATGCTCGAACCGAAGCTGAGCATCCTCGACGAAACAGATTCCGGTTTGGACATTGATGCCTTGCGCATCGTGGCAGAGGGCGTGAACAAGCTGAAGACCCCCCAAACCAGCTGCATTGTCATCACCCACTACCAGCGGTTGCTGGACTACATCAAGCCCGACATCGTACACGTGCTCTACAAGGGACGCATTGTCAAGACGGCCGGTCCCGAACTGGCCCTGGAACTGGAAGAAAAAGGCTACGACTGGATCAAGAAGGAACTGGGTGAGATGTAAAGATAACCCCTGGAACATGTTCAACCTTTTTCAACGACGCAAAGAATGATGAAAGCAGAACAGCAATATATCGACCTTTTCTCGCAGTGTGAGGCGATGATCTGCCGGCACAGCTCCGAGGTGCTGAATGCGCCCCGGGCACGGGCCTTTGCCGATTTCGAACGGGCAGGCTTCCCCACGCGAAAGCAGGAAAAGTACAAATACACCGAGGTAGGCGATTGCTTCGCTCCCGACTATGGCCTCAACCTCAACCGACTGGAGATACCGGTCAACCCCTACGAGGTGTTCAAGTGCGATGTGCCGAACATGAGCACTTCGCTCTACTTCGTGGTCAACGATGCCTTCTACAAGCACGTACAGCCTTCGGCCGCCCTGCCCGAGGGAGTGCTCTTCGGCAGTCTGCGCGATATGGCACAGCAACATCCCGACCTGGTGAAACGGTTTTACGGCAAACTGGCGGACACGTCGAAGGATGCCGTCACCGCCTTCAACACGATGTTCGCCCAAGACGGTGTGCTGATGTACGTCCCCCGCAATGTAGTGATGGAAAAGCCCATCCAACTGGTCAACATCCTGCGGGCCGATGTCGATTTCATGGTCAACCGCCGGGTACTCATTGTCCTGGAGGAAGGCGCACAGGCCAAACTGCTGGTGTGCGACCATGCCATGGACCATGTGAACTTCCTGTCCACACAGGTGGCCGAAGTCTTTGTCGGCGAGAATGCCGTGCTCGACCTCTATGAACTGGAAGAAACCCACGAGAGCACCGTGCGTTTCAACAACCTCTATGTGCGCCAGGAGGCAGACAGCAATGTCCTGCTGAACGGCATGACCCTCCACAACGGCACCACCCGCAATACCACCGAGGTGACCCTGGCAGGACGCGGAGCGGAAATCAACCTCTGCGGCATGGCGATTGCCGACAAGAACGAGCAAGTGGACAACCACACGTTTATCGACCACCAAGTGCCCGACTGCACCAGCAATGAGCTGTTCAAGTATGTGCTGGACGACCAGGCGACAGGTGCCTTTGCCGGGAAAGTGCTGGTACGCGAAGGAGCGCAGCACACCAACTCCCAGCAGACCAACCGCAACATCTGCGCCACCCGCGAAGCCCGCATGTACACCCAGCCGCAGCTGGAAATCTATGCCGACGACGTGAAATGCTCGCACGGGGCAACGGTAGGACAGCTGGATGAGAACGCCCTGTTCTACATGCAGCAGCGTGGCATCAGCCTGAAGGAAGCCCGCTTGTTGCTGATGTTCGCCTTTGTCAACGAAGTCATCGACCAGATTCGGATGGAGGCCTTGAAGGACCGCCTGCACCTGTTGGTCGAGAAGCGTTTCCGCGGAGAGCTGAACAAGTGTCAGGGATGTGCCATCTGTAAATAAGGAGACCCGTATATGTACGACATCAACCGAATACGCGAGGACTTCCCGATTCTGGGACGAGAAGTCTATGGCAAGCCGTTGGTCTATCTCGACAACGGCGCCACTACCCAGAAACCCCGTTGTGTGGTCGAGTCCATCGCCGACGAATACTATTCCGTGAATGCCAATGTCCACCGGGGCGTGCATTTTCTGTCGCAGCAGGCCACGAACCTGCACGAAGCCTCCCGCGAAACGGTGCGCCGCTTCATCAACGCCCGCAGCATCTCCGAGATTGTCTTCACGCGCGGTACCACCGAGAGCATCAACCTGGTGGCATCCACCTTCGCCGACAGCCAGATGAAGGAAGGTGACGAAGTGATTGTCTCTGTCATGGAGCACCATAGCAACATCGTCTCCTGGCAACTACAGGCAGCCCGTAAGGGCATCCGTCTGCGGATCATCCCGATGAACGACCGGGGCGAACTGCTGATGGACGAGTACGAGCGACTGTTCTCACCCAAGACCAAGCTGGTGTCCGTAGCCCACGTGTCCAACGTGCTGGGGACCATCAATCCCGTGGAACGTATCATCGAGATTGCCCACGCTCACGGCGTACCGGTACTCATCGACGGAGCACAAAGCATTCCCCACCTGAAGGTGGACGTGCAGGCACTGGATGCCGACTTCTACGTGTTCAGCGGACATAAGGTCTATGGGCCTACGGGAATCGGTGTACTCTACGGAAAGGAGAACTGGTTGGACAAGCTGCCCCCTTACCAGGGCGGCGGAGAGATGATACAGAGCGTCAGCTTCGAGAAGACCACCTTCAACGAGCTGCCCTTCAAGTTCGAGGCGGGTACGCCCGACTACATCGGTTCTACTGCCTTGGCCAAGGCACTCGACTATGTGTCGGCTCTCGGCATGGACAGCATCGCTGCCTACGAGCACGAACTGACGGTCTATGCCACGCAGCGTATGAAGGAGATTCCCGGAATGCGTATCTTCGGCGAAGCGGAACACAAGGGCGGTGTGATTTCGTTCCTCGTGGGCGACATCCATCACTTCGACATGGGCACCCTGCTCGACCGCTTAGGCATTGCCGTCCGTACCGGCCATCACTGCGCCGAGCCGCTCATGCGCCGTCTGGGCATCGAAGGCACGGTGCGTGCTTCGCTGGGACTGTATTCTACCCGTGAAGAAATAGACACGCTGGTGGCTGGTATCGAACGGGTCAGCAAAATGTTCGGATAAGAAGATGCTGTTACCTTATTTACATAAAGATTGTATAGAGGCTGGATGCGATGAGGCAGGCCGGGGATGTCTGGCCGGTTCGGTGTATGCCGCCGCTGTGGTCTTGCCGCCCGATTTCCGCCACGAGCAGTTGAATGATTCCAAACAACTGACCGAACGGCAACGCTATGCCTTGCGCGAGGTCATCGAGCGCGAGGCCTTGGCATGGGCCGTCGGTGTCGTTACCCCCGAAGAGATTGACCGGATGAATATCCTGAAAGCGTCGTTCCTGGCCATGCACCGGGCCATCGACCAGTTGACCGTCTGTCCCCAGCACTTGCTGATAGACGGCAACCGGTTTACTCCATACCCCGGCCTGCCGCATACTACGGTGGTAAAAGGCGACGGAAAGTATCTTTCTATAGCCGCCGCTTCCATCCTTGCCAAGACCTACCGCGACGAATACATGAACCGGCTGGCGGAGGAATATCCCCAGTACGACTGGCGGAGCAATAAAGGATATCCTACCCGTAAGCACCGTGCCGCCATTGCCGAGTACGGCCCCACTCCTTATCATCGGAAGACCTTCAACCTGTTGGGCGACGGGCAGCTGTCGCTCACTTTCGAAGAATAAGCAGCATCGCCATGAGAATTATCCATACGGCCGACCTCCATTTGGGACAGGTCATTTACCAGAATTACGACCGGAGCGACGAGCACCGGCATTTTTTCCGGCAGTTGGAGGAGTGGTGCGTGTCAGAACAGCCGGATGCCCTGCTGGTGAGTGGCGACGTGTTTGATATCCAGCAGCCCTCTGCCACCGTGAAGAAAGCGTTTACCGAGAGTTTTGTCGGCTTGCATCGCCGTTGTCCGGACATGGCCATCGTCATTGTGGCAGGCAATCATGATTCAGCCTCCCGTATACAGGCCGACAGTGCCGTATGGAGATGGGCCGGCACCCGTTTGGTCGGCCTTCCACCGGCTATAGAGCGGCTGGAGGGACCGGATGGCTGGCAAGATGAGTACATCGTGCGGCTGGAGAAAGGATGGGTGGTGGCCTTCCCGTACATGACCGGCGACAGGCGGCGGCAGCTGCAGGCTGTGCTGGATCGCGTGGCCGCATTGAATACGGAGGGAAAACCGGTGGTGATGATGGGGCATCAGGCGGTGGCGGGCATGGACCCCAAAGGACATGGCTTTGAAGTAGGGAGTATCAAGACACAAGAAGTGGATGCCTTGGGAGCCGGTTACGACTATCTGGCATTGGGGCATATCCACAAGCCACAGACCATCGGACATCAGGAGGATGGACAGCTGATGGAAGTGACCTATCCGGCCGGGGTCATCCGGTATGCCGGCAGTGCCCTTCATGTCAGTTGCGACGAGCAGTATCCCCATACGGTCAGTGTGGTAGACATCCCTGAACATGGGGGCGATGTACATATCCGCCAACTGCGTATCGATGAGTGGCGGCACTTCTATACGTTACCGCTCAGCGGTTCGTCGTTTACTTCCGAGGAGGAGGCGTTGCAGGCAGTGAAGGACTTTTCCGCTTCTCACGCGAGGGGGTACTTCAGTTTGAGGGTGGACTATCGGACTTCGCTGTCTTCCACTTTCAACCAACGCATCTATGACCTGCTGGCTCCTTATGGCGATGAGGTCCGGTATAATCCGAAAATCGTATGGACCGGCAGAACGGGCAGTACGGAAGCAGAAACACCCAGACCTGTCTTCGAAGTGGCCGAACTACAGCAGATGACCGACCCGATGGAATTTATCGGAAAGACACTCGGCCAGTACCCCGAACTGGATTGGGAGGAGTTGAAATCGGCTTTCCATGAGGTAAAGGCCGAAGTCAGGCGGATGGAAGAGGAAGAACAACAGGCAGCCCGGATGAAGGCGGCCAAACGGAAAACACCTGTTCAGGAGGAACAGCCATCATGAAAATCAAGGAACTGCATTTACGGAATATCGCCTCTGTTGAAAGAGCGGATATTGATTTCGAGAACGGACTGAACGATGACTTCACTGGTACGCCCGCAGCCATTTTCCTCATTTCCGGTGACACGGGAGCCGGAAAATCCGTTATCCTCGACGGCATCGCCATGGCCCTCTACAAGAAAACCCCCCGCTTGGTGGGAGTAGCCAACAAAATCAACAACGATTTCAAGAGCGAGGAAGGCGAAAGCATCGGCATTAACAGCATCGAGCAATATACCCGCCTGGGTATTTCGGAGAAAGACGACTGCTATAGCGAAGTCGTCTTCACCGGCAACGATGGGAAGGAATACCGTGCCCGACTCACGTTGGGTATGTCGAAGGGACTTCGGAACAAGTCGACCGGACTGCGGCCCATGAAGCATGCCACTCCCCGTTGGGAAGTGAAAGCGGGAACCGACGATTGGACGAGGGTAGAGGCAAAGACCGGACAGCCCATCCTCGCTGCCATCGGATTGTCCTTCGAACAGTTCGGGCGGATGGCGATGTTGGCACAAGGGCAGTTCGCCGCTTTCCTGACAGGTGATAAGGTGGAACGGGAATCGATACTGGAACAGCTGACCAACACGGAACATTTCACTGCCTACGGAATGGCCATCAAAAGGCTTTTCACCAATGCCCGACAGGCTGCTGAGAAAGCACAGACAGCCTACGATACCGAGAAAGGGCATACGCTGCTGCCCGAAGAGGTGGCGGCACTGGAACAATCCACCCGGCGGCTGGCGGAAGAACGGGAACAGGTGGAAAAAGCCGGCAAGGCCCATGAAGAGACACTCCGACTCGTTGAACTGCTGGCGAGCGGCACGATGGCCAGGGAGGCAGCCGAGCGGGAACAAAAACAGCTCGCCGACCTGCTGGCCAGTCCGGAATACCAGGCTCACCAGCAGCTCCTGACCGACTGGGAAACTACCGTCACCGAGCGGCAACGGTTGGCGGACCGGAAAGCCGCCTACGACCGGCTGATCGCTGCCCGGCAGGAAGAAGTCCGACTGAAAGAGACCTTCTGTACCCTTTCTGCCTGTCTGTCCGCACAAACAATGGCAGCGAAGGTACAGCAGGAAGACCTCCGCCGACAAGACGAGTGGCTGGAAAGCCAAGCCGGCCGAGTGACTCTTTTCACCCAATCCGAAACCCTCTGCCACCAGCTGGAGCGGTACGATGACTGCATTTTCGTCCTGGCCGACCAGCTCCGCAAGCAGCAGGAGACACTGACCCGGAAAACGGCACTTGCCGCACAGATAGAAACGGCACGGCAGCAGTTGCTCCGGGCTACTCAAATCGTAGATGCTCAGCAAACGGAGATAGACCGCCGGATGGAAGAACGCAAATCCCTGCATCCGGAGGAACTGACGCAGTCCGCAGCGACGCTCAACCATCGCAAGACAGAATTGTGCCGCCTCCAGGAACAGACAGCGGCGCTGGAAAAGAGACTGAACGAAGCTGCCCGGCTGCACAAGGAGACGGGGGAATTGGCGCAGATCGTCGCCACCGAAAGAGTGAGCCTCGACACCGCTGCCGCCGCCCGTCAACAAGCCCAGGAAACCGCCGACAAGGCACGTGGGTTGTATGCTACTATGAGTGCCAGTATGGACGAAGTGCTGGTGAGTCTGCGCCACCGGCTCGTGACCGAAGGAGCAGACACCTGCCCCCTCTGCGGACAGCGGATAGATGCCCTTCATCTGCACACCGACTTCCAGCACCTGCTGACACCTTTAGAGACCAACAGACAGCAGGCAGAAGCTCAGCTGAAAGCCGCAGAAGCAGCCTTCCAGCAAGCGCACAGCCGGTATCACCAGCAGGCAGGGACACTGGAAGGGAAAAGGAAGCTGCTTTCCGATGCACAGCAGAGTATTGTCCGTGAACAGCAGTCCGTCTCCCTCCATGCCTCTTCTCACGGACTGGATCCTCTCCGTCCCCTGACAGAGCAGGTGGCTACTGTCCTGTCTGCCACCGAGGAGCGCATTGCCTGTCTCAACCGGCAACTCGCCCGTTCGGAGCAACTGCAGACTGTCATCAACCGGTTAGTCAGTGAAAAGCGACCGCTCGACCGGGCAAAAACCGAAGCGGAAAAAGCCTGCAACACTGCCTTGAACGAACTGCAGAGCAATGACCGCTTGCTTCGGGAGTACCAGGAGGAAGCCGCAAAGACCGGACAGGAACAGCAGCGGCTGACAGATACACTTTCCTCGTTGCTGCAACCGTTCTACCCCCACTGGCAGCAAACGGCAAAAGCTACCTGCCTCGACCTTAGGGAGAAAGCTACCACCTATCGCACCCGCAAAGAAGCCTTCGACCGGGACAGTCTTGCCTACAACCGACGTCAGCAGGAACTGGCAGCCATCTACAGTTCGCGCAACAGTATCCTGCAGCGGCATCCCGATTGGGCAGCCGTAGGGACCGACCGTCCCGTCACCGTCAGTGGGACTCCGGAGCAGTGGATCGAACTGGTCAGCCAAGTCGGTACCCTGGCCGGTCACATAGCGTCCTGTCGGGCCACCCTTCAGACTTGTGATGAACTGCTCCATCGCTACTACGCCGCTTCCGGACAATCCGAGGCCTACCTTCTCTCCATCGAAGCGAAAGCCGCCGAACTGGAAGGCTCGAAGCAATATATCCAGCAAGTGACTGCCCGTTCGGAGAAAATCAAAGCCGCCGCTGCGAAAGCTCTCGAAACCATCGTGACGGCACAACAGGCACTGGGCATCACCCGCCTGGAAGACGCTCCCGACCGGCAGGCACTGATGGAGCAACGCTCCCGGCTGACCGAACGCCTCAACCTCCTCATCGGACAGCAGGCAACCGTCCGTCAACGGCTGGAAGAAAACCAACGGAACATCCACAGACTGGAAACAGCCCGGCTGGAACTGGAAAAGGCGGAAACCGTTCTTCGCAAGTGGGACCTCATCCACCGTTACTTTGGGGGCACCCGCTTCCGTACCCTCGTACAGACGTACGTCCTCCGTCCCCTGCTCAACAATGCCAATCTCTACTTGGAGCGGATTACCGACCGCTATTGCCTGACGTGCAGCGAGGAGAACGACCAACTGTCCATCCTCGTCCACGACCGCTACAACAAGAACCAGGTGCGCAGTGCCACCATCCTGTCGGGTGGCGAACGGTTCATGATTTCCTTAGCCCTGTCGCTCGCCCTCTCCTCGCTGAACCGTCCGGACATGAATGTCAACATCCTGTTCATCGACGAAGGGTTCGGCACACTGGACGAAAAGAGTCTGGATTCTGTCATGTCCACTTTGGAGAAGCTGCAAGAGATTGCCGGACAGAGCAACCGCCGTGTCGGCATCATCTCCCACCGCGAGGAACTGGACGAGCGCATCCCGGTACAGATACGGGTCGTCAAGAAAGGGGAGGGCAGAAGTCACGTGGAAATCAAACGCTCTTGATTTCCTGTTCCCTGGTGTTCATCGGAGCAAGTAGCTGCAGCATGTCGTCGAAATCCTGGCAGATATAGGTCGCTCCTGCTGCCGCCAGTTCCTCCCGGTTGCCGTAGCCATAGAGCACCCCTAACGAGTCGATACCGCATTGGCGGGCACCGATGATGTCGAACTTCCTGTCGCCGATCATCAGGAGGGAACGTCTGTCGGGTTGTCCCAGTTGGCGTAGACCATCCTGGATAACATCCGCCTTCGTGTGCAGGAGTCCGGCATCGTCCCTTCCGAATACGGCATCCAGTCGTACCGACAGTTCGGGAAACAGCTCTTTCACCACCCGGTCGGCCTGTGAATTCATCTTGCTGGTGGCGATGGTCATCGAGTAGCCCGCTTCTTTCAGCCGGTCCAGCATCTCCAGCACGCCCGGATACAGCGTCTGCTCGTAAATCCCTATTGGGAAGTACCGCTCTCGGTAGGCGAGCACCGCCTCCTGTGCTTCCGGTCCGGTCATCCCGTAGAAATCCTTGAACGAGTCTTCCAACGGCGGTCCTACAAAAGCCCGCAAGGTGCGGTAGTCCTCCACTTGGATGCCCATGTGTGCCAGTGCATATTGGGCGCAGCGCATAATGCCTTCGCCACTATCGACGAGTGTCCCGTCGAGGTCAAACAATAAAGTAGTGTATTTCATCATCTGTCTTTTTTTAGTGCGCAAAGATACATCTTTTGCTTGCATTCTCTGAAGAAAACATGCATGAGTCTTTTCACCGTCCTGCGGATGTTCTCTTCGGCCACTTCCGGCACCAGCAGTTGCGCGAGCGGCCGTGTGTCGTTTTCGTTGATACTGTGCACACGGTCGAAGTGGTCAGACAGCAGGCTACCGTCATCGTCAATGGCTCCCGAGAGCAGCCATACCGGTACGCCCACCTTTCTGCAGCGTCTCAGTACACCGCAGGGCACTTTGCCCATCAAGGTCTGTGCGTCGGATTTTCCTTCTCCGGTGATGACCAGGTCTGCATCATGAATGGTCGTGTCAAATCGGGCAATGTCCAGCACGATGTCTATCCCTGAGCGGAGTTCGGCACGAAGGTAAGCGAGCAGTGCATATCCCAGTCCGCCTGCCGCACCGGCTCCCGGATGGTTCGCCGTGTCGGGTGAAGCGATGCCTGCCTGCTCTGTCCGCCGGGCAAAGTTTCTTAACCGACCATCCAGCTCGGCCACTTGTTGGGGCGTTGCTCCCTTTTGCGGAGCAAATACATAGGCGGCTCCCTTTTCCCCATACAGAGGATTGGTCACGTCACAAGCCACCATGCATCGGCACGAGGTGTCCAGACAATTACGGTCGCGGAGTGCTTGCAGCATCCCTTCCCCCGCATCGCAGGTGGCACTGCCGCCAATTCCCATCACTATCTGTTCGCATCCGAGGCTAATGGCATCGGCCATCATTTCTCCCACCCCGTAGGTTGTTGTTTCCAATGGATTGCGCTTGTCTTCCGGCACGAGGGTCAGTCCGCTGGCGGCTGCCATCTCCATATAAGCCGTCTTCCCGTCCGCTGACAGGGCATACGAGCACCGAATCGGTTCCATGAGCGGCCCGTGGACGGTCAGGCATCTCTCTGCAGTAGGCAGCATCTGCCGGACGCACGCAACGAGTCCCTCACCACCGTCGCTCAACGGCAGCTGCACAACGGTCGCTTTCGGATATACGGCCTGTATGCCGTCCGCTGCTGCCCGGCAAGCCTCTTCCGCCGGAAGGCAACCCTTGAAAGAGTCAAAAGCCACTACCATCTTTATTGTTCTCTTCATGTCGTTCGTCTGTTATGATATTGTTGCTTATCCATGCCGTAGCTCCATTAATATCTCTGCAAACGAGCGCAGGCCCTCTACATAGTCGGCATACACGTCCTCTGCATCGCGGTGGTGCAGGAGGATGCAATTGCCGCAGAGGTCACAATCTGCCAGGCAGCGGAAGCGTTCGCGGAGAAAGGCGATGCGCTCTTCGCGGGTGGACGATTCGATGGAAGGAGGGTTCATCGGACTTCCTCCCTTTTGCCGTATCCGGACTGTTTGCCGGCATATTGCCGGCTGTATTCCATGTTGATTTGGGCGAGTTCCTTCTTCCCGTCGATGTAGTCTTGATAGATGTTGTCGACGTTGCCTCCGCCCAGCCAGCAGCTGGAACAGTTTTCACAACCTCCTCCGCCGCAGTTCAAAGCGCGGTTGACAATGCGGATGCGCTCTTCGCGAGTAGTGTCTTTGATCAGTAGGCTCATGGTCGTAGTGGATGTATGGGTAGCTATACCCGTCATTTTTTTATGGTCTATTCCAGTGCTTTGCGCAGCAAGGCTTCCACTTCGTTCTTATAGATGCCGCCCTCGTGTTCCTTTTGTCCGTCCAGGTAGAAGGTAGGCACATAATAATAGTCGTACTGGTCGGCCAGTTCCGGTTGTTGGGTTTCCTCAATGGTGTCGATACGGAGGTCCCTGAATGCAGGATACTCCTCTTTCAGTTCTTCGATGTAGCGGAAAGCCTTCTTGCAGAAAGGGCACCGCTCTTGATAGAAAAGTGTAATGGTCTTCATATACCTAATAGCTATTGAATGTATCTGATGACAAAGATATGTTTTTTGGGTTCCCGATAACTTTTTTTGCTGAAAAATTATACATATAAAGGATTATTTTGATATATTTGCCGACAGGAACTAATAGAGGTCCGTAAATGGACTGCTTTGTTTAATCTAATTTAATAGTTATGCTAAAAAACTCAAGACCAGTAGGCGCCATGTTGATGATGCTTTCAGCAATGGCGGCCAGTAGTGCAAGTGCGTCGTCACCTCTTCCGGAATGGGAGTCGAAGGTGGTCCAACAAAACGGTGCTTGTCAAGGAATTGTAAAGGATGCGACGGGAGAACCCGTTATCGGCGCATCTGTAGTAGTGAAAGGTACGACGAACGGTACCATTACAGGCTTAGACGGAGATTTCTCACTGGGGGGGGTAAGGAAAGGTGACATTTTGGTTGTCTCTTTCGTAGGTTACCAGAACCAGGAAGTGAAATGGAACGGCCAGCCCCTTTCCGTGCTCCTGCAGGAAGATACCAAGACACTGGAAGAAGTGGTCGTCGTGGGTTACGGCACCCAGAAAAAAGCCAATCTGACAGGTGCAGTGGCAGCTGTCAACGGGGATGTACTTGAAAACCGTCCCATTACCAATATCGGTCAGGGATTGCAGGGCGTGGTGCCCAACCTGAATGTCACCATGAGCAGTGGTGGTGCGCCGGGTGCCGGCTCCAACTTCAACATTCGTGGTACGACTTCACTGAACGGAGGCGGACCGTTGGTATTGGTAGATAACGTACAGATGGATGCCAATCTGGTCAATCCGGACGACGTGGAATCGATTTCGGTCCTGAAGGATGCTGCCTCCGCCGCCATCTACGGTGCGCGTGCCGCATACGGTGTCATCCTGATCACCACCAAGAAGGGAAAGTCCGGCAAACCGACTGTATCGGTATCTGCCACAGGCTACTGGCAGAATCCTGCCAAGTCCATGCACAATGTCAATTCGGTGGATTTCCTGAAGATGAAGGACCTGGCAAATGAAGGGAATCCGTATTATCATGAACTAATCTATAAATATACGGAAGACTATTTCTACGGACGATATGATTCTCCCGTATTCTTTGCTCCCGAAATGGGAGGAGATGCCACGTACAAATACCAGTACTGCGGCAACACCGACTGGTGGAAGGAACTGTACAAGACTTCCTTCTCGCAAATCTACAATGCCAACATCAGTGGTGGTAACGAGAAGACTACCTATTACATTTCGGTCGGCATGAACGATCAGGGTGGTATCCTGAAAGCCGGAGATGATAAATACAATAAGTACAATGCCAATATCAACGTCTCCACGCAGGTGACGAAATGGCTGAATGTATCTGGAAAAATCACCCACACCTATACCGATGAACAGCATCCCACTGGTGGTACAACGGCCATGAACTCCACGGCTTATTCGGGCATTTCGGCCTACAGCGGTATGTTGAAGAGTGACCTGAGTCCGCTGATGCCCGTGAAGCATCCCGACGGCAACTACGCTGGACAAGGCAGCTATACCAACCCAGTAGCCCTGCAGGCGCAGGGCGGTAACGCCTACTACAAGCAGAATGACCTCTGGATGACGGGTGCCATCAAGATTACTCCCATCAAGGGACTGGTCATCAATGCGGACTATACCTGGAACTTCTACGGGAAATCCACTACGGAGCACGTCAAGAACTTCTATGACTATACGGCTGTGCCCGGTACGGAGAACTACTATCCGTGGACGAATCCGAACAGCGTGACCTTGACCAACTCCGACGATTACTACAATGCGTTCAACGCGTTCGCCGAGTACTCGCTCACCCTGAAGGATGATCATAACTTCAAGGTGATGGTGGGTTATAACCAGGAAAAGAAACATACCAAGTATCATTATACAGGTCGCACGAACCTGATTGATGCCAACAATCCGGCCTTGAACCAGGCAACGGGCGATATGCGGATGGGAGCCTCCGAAAGCCAGTGGGCGGTGAACGGTGTATTCGCTCGCATCAATTACGACTATAAGGGCCGCTACCTGCTCGAACTGAACGGGCGCTATGACGGATCCTCCAAATTTATCAAGGGCGACCGGTATGCCTTCTTCCCCTCTGTATCGGCAGCCTGGCGTATCTCGGAAGAGAAGTTCTGGGAACCCCTGAAGGGCTGGTGGGACAACCTGAAGATCCGCGGCTCATTCGGCTCGCTGGGTAACCAGGCGGTAGATGGTAATTTCCCCTATCTGGCCACTTACGGCACGAACACTTCGTATGGAGCCCTGCTGGGCGGCAGCCGTCCCGTAGCCATTACCGCACCGGGTCTGGTCAGCTCGTCCTTCACGTGGGAGACTGTCCATCAGATGGACTTCGGTTTTGACGCCACCTTCTTCAACAACCGGTTGGATGCGTCGTTCGACTGGTACCGCCGCGACACGAAGGACATGCTGACCACCGGCCAGCCGCTTCCTGCCGTGCTGGGTGCTTCGGTTCCGAGAGAGAACGCCGCTGACCTGAAGACCATCGGTTGGGAATTGTCGTTGGGATGGAATGACCGTCTGGAGAACGGCTTCTCGTATCATTTGAAAGGTGTCTTGTCCGACTATCAGGCCACCATTACCAAGTTCTCCAACCCCACAGGGCTGATCAGCAGCTATTACGTAGGCCGTAAGCTGAACGAAATCTGGGGCTATGTGTCGAACGGCCTGTTCCAGACGGACGAAGAGGCGGCTGCCTATGTGGACCAGTCGTATCTCTATGGCGGAACCTGGAAGGCGGGCGATGTGAAGTACGAAGACCTGAACAACGACGGCAAGATCAACATCGGCAGCAATACGCTGAGCGATCCGGGCGACCGTAAGATCATCGGTAACTCCACGCCGCGCTACTCGTATGGTATCACCGCCGGATTCGAGTACAAGGGCTTCGATTTCGAGATGTTCTGGCAGGGTGTGGGCAAGCGCGACTATATGTGCGGCGGCAGTGCCTTCTGGGGCTTCACGAGCGAATGGGATACACCGTTGACCACTGCGCTCGACTACTGGACTCCTGATAATTCGAGCGCCTACTTCCCGCGTCCGAGTTGGCGCAACGGCGGTAACCGGCAGACCTCTACCCGTTACCTGCAGGATGCCAGCTATATTCGCCTGAAGAATATCACCTTGGGTTATTCCATCCCGTCGAGCGTGTTGTCGAAGTTCAAGATCCAGCGTCTTCGGGTGTTCATCCAGGGTGAGAATCTCTTGACTTTCACTCCGCTGATTGACTCGTTCGACCCTGAAACTCTTAGTAACATGACCTATCCGATCAACAAGAAGTATTCTGTAGGTTTGAATCTGACTTTCTAATGTGTAACTTTAATGACTGAAAAGATGAAACTGAAAAATATAGTGTTAATGACAGCCGCCGTGACAGGTTCCGTATTGAGTTCCTGTGATTACACGGACTTGGCTCCGTTGGATTCTTTTACCGACGAATCTTACTGGACTACCACCAACGACCTGAAACTGTATGCCAACGGTCTGTATGGAATCATGAGTGCTCCTACGGCTACCGGAGACAAACAGAGCGACAACTTCGTGGCCAACAGCTACGACGGTTATCTGTTCAATGAATATACGGTGCCCGCTTCCGCCTCGTCCAGCAACGGCTGGTATTGGAACGACATCCGCTCCTGCAACTATTTCCTGCAGCGTTACCAGAAGGTGACAGGCAGTGAGGCGGAAATCAACAAGTACGTGGGCGAGGTCCGTTTCTTCCGCTCCATCCTGTACTACAGCAAGATCCGAATGTTCGGCGATGTGCCTTGGTACGAAAAGGATTTGAGTACCGGTGATACGGAGGAACTGTTCAAGGCACGCGACAGCCGCGACTATGTGCTGGGCAAGATCATTGAGGATCTGGAGTTTGCCGTCCAGAACCTCCCGGAGGCCGGAGATGAAGAAAAAGGACGTATCAACAAGGATGCGGCCCGTACGCAACTGGCAAGGGTATGCCTGTACTATGGTACGTACAAGAAATATCATAACGAAGGAAATGGCAGCATCTCTTCTGCTGACTTGTTGAAGAAGGCGGCCGATGTGACCGATACGATGATCAATTCGGGCAAGTATGCCATTGTGAAAGGTGGCGATGCCGGCTGTGGACAATCGCCGTTCGAAGGCTACCCGTTGTACTACTCCAACCAGTTTGTGCAGGAAGATCTTTCTGGCAACAAGGAGGCCATTCTCTGCCGGTACTATACCACCGGTGTGCTGACCCACGAGACGGGACGACAGGTGGGTGAGAATGGAATAGGACTATCGAAGGACTTTGTGGAATCATTCCTGATGAAGGACGGTACGCCTATCTATAATGCAGGATCTGGCTACCAGGGGGATGAAGACCAGGAAGCCGAATTTGCCGGCCGTGACCCTCGCATCTATCAGATTATCGACAATGTGCACAAGCCCTATATGGTGCAGAACGGTGAACGCGAATCGCACGTGGGCAATGTCAATTCCAACCAGGGTGTGACGGGCTATCCTTGCGTGAAATTCCGTTCGGCCGATACCAAGCAGGCGGAGGCGAGAAATACCTCTTACGACTGGTTTGTATATCGTTATGCCGAGGTGTTGCTGATTAATGCCGAAGCGAAAGCGGAATTGGGGCTGTGTACGCAGGATGTCCTGGACAAGACCATCAACCAGCTGCGCGACCGTGTGGAAATGGCGCACCTGACCGTCAATCCTGTGGCCGATGCCCAACCGATTGACTACGGTTACCAGTTGTCGAACCTGTTGTATGAAATCCGCCGCGAGCGCCGTATTGAGCTGGTGGCAGAGGATTTTCGCATGGATGACTTGAAGCGGTGGAATGCCATGAAGCTGTTGGAGAATCCGAAGACCATGTTCGGATTGAAAATCACTCCGACCATCATCGCCACTTACGCCGAACAGAATGTCACGTTTGACGGTGAAAGTGGCCGCCCGACGGTGGAATATCAGGGAGCCCGTTACCTGTACCAGTATGCGACATCGAAGGCCATTGACGATGCCGGACGCAAGTGGAGTGCGAACGACCGTAGATGGTTGTATCCGCTTCCGACCAATGAACTGACCTTGAATACGAACCTGACCCAGAACCCCGGCTGGTAAGCTGAAGTAGTAAGGGTGGGATAATTGAAGAGGTTGCACAGAAAGCTTTTACTCGCGGCTTTCGTGCAACCTCTCCTTTTTTATGCTACCTGTCGTTCTGAGCGAAGCGAAGAATTACTTGTATTCCTGCCAGCTCTTGATTTGGATGTCTTCCTGCTTCATGCTGCAGAAAGCCTCGATGAAGGCTTTGGCCAGGCGGGCATTGGTCATCAACGGGATATTGTGGTCGATGGCACCACGACGGATGCGGTAACCGTTGGTCAGTTCGCGCTTCGAGTGGTTCTTCGGTATGTTCACAATCAGGTCGAAACGATGTTCCGAAATCATCTTCATCACGTTGTTTTCTGCGTTCGGGCGTTCATCGGGCCAGAATACCGGAGTGGTGCTGATGCCGTGGGCGTTCAGGAACGTGGCGGTACCTGCCGTTGCATAGATCTTGTAGCCCTTCTTGTCGAGCATCTGGCTGGCATCCAGCAAATCGACTTTCGACTTCATGGCTCCGGATGAAAGCAGTACAGCCTTCTGCGGAATCTTGTAGCCGGTAGCGATGAGGGCATTCAGCAGGGCTTCGTTGAAGTCATCGCCCATACAGCCTACTTCACCGGTTGAAGACATATCGACACCCAATACGGGGTCGGCGTTCTGCAGACGGGCAAAGGAGAACTGCGATGCCTTCACACCGATACGGTCGATGTCGAACTCTGACTTATCGGGCAGGGTGAACGGAGCGTCCAGCATGATGCGGGTGGCTGTCTCGATGAAGTTACACTTCAGCACCTTCGATACGAAGGGGAAGCTGCGCGAAGCACGGAGGTTACACTCGATGACCTTGATGTCGCTGCCTTTGGCCAGGTACTGGATGTTGAACGGACCGGAGATGTTCAGCTCTTTGGCAATGCGGCGGCTGATCTTCTTGATCTGACGGATGGTCGAGAAGTAGATGTGCTGGGCGGGGAAGACCATGGTCGCGTCACCGGAGTGGACACCGGCATATTCGATGTGCTCGGAGATAGCGTATTCCACCACTTCGCCTTCGCGGGCTACGGCATCGAACTCGATTTCCTTCGTCTCCTGCATGAACTGGGAAACCACCACGGGGTATTCCTTCGACACTTCGCTGGCCATCTGGAGGAAGCGCTGCAGCTCTTCTTCGTTGTAGCAGACATTCATGGCGGCACCGCTCAATACATACGACGGGCGTACCAGTACCGGATAGCCGACTTTCTCCACGAAGGCCTTCACATCGTCCAGACTGGTCAGTTCCTGCCAAGCCGGCTGGTCGATGCCCAGCTGGTCGAGCATGGCGGAGAACTTGTTGCGGTTCTCGGCACGGTCGATGGAAATGGGCGAGGTGCCGAGGATAGGCACAGACTGGCGGTAGAGCTTCATGGCGAGGTTGTTCGGAATCTGTCCGCCTACCGATACGATGACACCGCGCGGCTGTTCGAGGTCGATGATGTCGAGTACCCGTTCGAAGGACAGTTCGTCGAAGTAGAGGCGGTCGCACATGTCATAGTCGGTCGATACCGTTTCCGGGTTATAGTTGATCATGATGGACTTGTAGCCGAGCTTGCGGGCGGTCTGGATGGCATTCACCGAACACCAGTCGAACTCTACCGACGATCCGATGCGGTAGGCACCCGAGCCCATGACGATGACGGACTTCTCGTTCTTGTAGTAGTTGACATCATACCCTTCAGTGCCGTAAGTCATATAGAGGTAGTTGGTCAGTTCAGGATGTTCGGAAGCCACGGTGTTGATGCGCTTGACGGCAGGCAGGATGCCCTTCTTCTTGCGGTATTCGCGTACCTTCAGGTTTTCCTTTTCCATGTTGCTGCTGCCGGGTTTCAGCACGAAGCGGGCAATCTGGAAGTCGGAGAATCCCATAGCCTTGGCTTCGCGGAGCAGTTCGTCGGGCAGTTCTTCCAGGGTGTTGAATCCCAGTAGGCGGGCCTTCATGTCCACGATGTTCTTCAGCTTGCCGATGAACCACGGGTCAATCTTGGTCAGGTCGTAGATGCGCTGGATGTCGTAGCCTTCTTCCAGGGCCTGTGCGATGGCAAAGATGCGCAAGTCGGTCGGGTTGGCCAGTTCCTCGTCGAGGTTGTCGAAGCGGGTATGGTCGTTGCCTACAAAGCCGTGCATGCCTTGTCCAATCATGCGCAGCCCCTTCTGGATGATTTCCTCGAAGCTGCGGCCAATGGACATGATTTCACCGACCGATTTCATGCTGGAACCGATGCGGCGGGAAACGCCGGCGAACTTGGTGAGGTCCCAACGGGGTATCTTACAGATCAGGTAGTCCAGCTGCGGAGCTACATAAGCGGAATTGGGGGTACCCATTTCGCCGATTTCGTCGAGCGTATAACCCAGGCCAATCTTGGCGGCCACGAATGCCAGCGGATAACCGGTGGCTTTGGAGGCGAGAGCGGACGAACGGCTGAGGCGGGCGTTCACCTCGATGATGCGGTAGTCGTTGGTATCGGCGTTGAAGGCATACTGGATGTTGCATTCACCTACGATATTCAGGTGGCGGATACATTGCTTCGAAAGTTCCTGCAGGTAAGTGACCTGTGCTTCGGTCAGCGAGCAGGTGGGGGCCACCACGATGGATTCACCGGTGTGGATGCCCAGCGGGTCGAAGTTTTCCATGCTGGCCACGGTGAAGCAGTGGTCGTTGGCGTCGCGGATGACTTCGAACTCGATTTCCTTCCACCCCTTCAGGGATTCTTCCACCAGAATCTGCGGAGAGAAGGTAAAGGCACTTTCTGCCAGTTCCACGAAGGCGGCTTCATTGGGACAGATACCGCTTCCCAGTCCTCCAAGGGCGTAGGCCGAACGGATCATCACCGGATAACCGATGCGGCGGGCAGCCGCAAGGGCATCCTCCATGTTTTCCACCGCCTGGCTGATGGGGGTCTTCAGTTCTGCTTCATCGAGCTTCTTCACGAAGAGGTCGCGGTCTTCCGTATACATGATGGCTTCGACCGACGTACCCAATACCTCCACGCCATATTCCTGCAGGATGCCTTGCTGGTGCAGTTCGGTACCACAGTTCAGTGCGGTCTGTCCGCCAAAAGCAAGCAGTATGCCGTCAGGACGTTCTTTCTTGATGATTTCGGTGACGAAATGCGTATTCACCGGGAGAAAATACACTTGGTCGGCAATGCCTTCCGATGTCTGGATAGTGGCAATGTTGGGGTTGACCAATACCGAGCGGATTCCTTCTTCGCGCAGGGCTTTCAGGGCTTGTGAACCGGAATAGTCGAATTCTCCGGCTTGGCCTATCTTCAAGGCACCGGAGCCCAATACCAGGACTTTCTTGAGTTGCTTTTTCATATTTTTTTTAATTCTTTGAGTTGTTGCAAAGGGGGCAGAAACGGGTTTGTCCTGTTTCTTCCTGCAAAGAAACGATTAATTTTGAAGAAATCCAAAGCAAATGCTTATCTTTGCAACATTAAAATGTAAAAACATAACGCTCTAAATGGAAAAAGAAAAAGTTATATTGACCGGTGACCGCCCGACCGGTAAGTTGCACATCGGGCATTACGTGGGTTCGCTGCGCCGTCGCGTGGAACTTCAGAACTCCGGACAGTACCAGAAGATTTTTGTGTTCGAGGCCGATGCACAGGCATTGACCGATAATATCGACAATCCGGAGAAGGTGCGCCAGAACGTGATTGAAGTGGCACTGGACTACCTGGCCGTGGGGCTGGATCCCCAGAAATCCACGATCTTTATCCAGTCGCAGATTCCTGAATTGTGTGAACTGAGTTTCTATTACATGGACTTGGTGACGGTATCTCGCCTGCAGCGCAATCCGACGGTGAAGACAGAAATCCAGATGCGTAACTTCGAGACCAGTATTCCGGTGGGTTTCTTCACCTATCCCATCAGCCAGGCGGCCGACATTACGGCCTTCAAGGCCACTACGGTGCCGGTAGGTGAGGACCAGGAACCGATGCTCGAACAGGCCCGTGAGATTGTCCGCCGTTTCAACCATATCTATGGCGAGACATTGGTGGAACCCGAAATCCTGTTGCCCGATAATGCGGCCTGTCTGCGTCTGCCTGGCACGGACGGAAAGGCCAAGATGAGCAAATCGCTGGGCAACTGCATCTACCTGTCGGATTCGGCAGACGAAGTGGAGAAGAAGGTGCGGAGCATGTTCACCGACCCGACGCATCTGCGGGTCAGCGATCCGGGCAAGCTGGAAGGCAACACGGTCTTCACGTATCTCGATGCGTTCTGCAAGCCGGAACATTTCGGCCGTTACTGGACCGACTATGCGAACCTGGAGGAAGTCAAGGCGCACTATACGCGGGGCGGACTGGGCGACATGAAGGTGAAGAAGTTCCTTGCTGCCATCCTTCAGGAAGAACTGACGCCTATCCGTGAACGCCGCAAGGAATTCGAGAAGGACATTCCGGCGGTCTATGAAATGTTGAAGAAGGGTTGTGAGGTGGCTCGGGAAACCGCGGCGCAGACGCTGGATGAGGTACGCCGTGCCATGAAGATCAACTATTTTGATGATGCGGCACTGATTGCCGAACAGGCGCAGCGGTTCCATCAGTAAAACATCGAACTCAAAGATACAAAGAGAGTGTGTCAAACTATAAAACGCCTTTCAATTTGCTTGTCATTCTGAACGTTGTTTCTTCACTACGTTCAGGATGACCAAGCAAAAGTTGAGATGTGACAATCAAGATGACATGACCATCGAGTCGGGATGTGACCATCAAAGGCGCGAATCCTCTGCTTTACACAAAAAAAGAAATCCTCACCGTAAGTACGATGAGGATTTTCTGTTTCGGTGGGCGTTGAGGGATTCGAACCCCCGACCCTCTGCTTGTAAGGCAGATGCTCTGAACCAGCTGAGCTAAACGCCCCCTTCGAGAAGGGGAAAAGTATTATGAAGAATTGTGGGCGTTGAGGGATTCGAACCCCCGACCCTCTGCTTGTAAGGCAGATGCTCTGAACCAGCTGAGCTAAACGCCCTGAAAAGGGAAATTTGATCATGTATACTTTTGGTGTGGGCGTTGAGGGATTCGAACCCCCGACCCTCTG
>JALEPZ010000060.1 GCA_022767125.1 Phocaeicola plebeius | reverse complement strand
CCATACCTACGCCTCGCAGCGCGACCGACAGAAGGGAGAGGCGTTCGTGCACGGCTACACCCTCGCCCTGACCAGCCAGTGCCGCTTCTACCGTCCCGTTTCCGAACTGGACAACCAGGGCGGCTATGCCGACATCTTCCTCCGTCCGCTCCACGAGATCTTCACCGACATGGAGCACTCCTACATCATCGAGCTGAAGTACCTGAAAAGCCCGGCCACCGATGCCCAGGTAGCGGCAGCCGTCAGCGAAGCGAAGGCGCAGGTGTGCCGCTATGCCGACACGGTGAATGTGGGCCGTCATATCGGCCACACACAGCTCCACAAGGTCTATGTCGTCTATCGAGGCGTGGAGATGGTGGCCTGCGAGGAAGTGGAGGTATGACCGTCAGCAAGGCCGTCCTGACTCCGCCTCGAAAGGCATCTCCATCACGCGCAACCTACGTTGCGACTTATACGAATGAGCAAGAAAGCAGATGCTGAACGGCTTTCCTGAATAGCTTTCCGGATGCTACTGCCTCCCCTTCCTGCCGCAGGCAAAGATAGGCAGGAACAGGAAGATACCGACCAACGACATCAGCAAGCCACCGATGGTACCTGCCGCCAACGGGAACCAAAACGCTTCCTTGCCGGTGCCTACCATGAAGGGAACAAAGCCCAGGATGGTGGAAACCACCGTCAGGAAGATGGGGACAATCTTCGCATTCCATGCCTTGACAAAGGCCGGACGCACCGACAGATGCGGACAGCGGCGGCGCACGGCATTGAACTCACTGAGCAGGTAGATGCTGGCGTTCACCGTAATGCCACAGAGCAGGACAAACGAAGCAAACCCACCCTGGTCAAAGTTCAGTCCGAACAGGTAGAAAGTGAGGAACACCCCGATGTAGGAAACCGGAATCACGAACACGATGGCCAACGGCTGGCGGAGCGAATTGAACAGGATGGAAGACAAGAAGAAGATGATGGCAATGACCACCAGCAACAGGCCGTACTGGCGGTTGTCCTTCTGCCCCCATGCCCATATCCGGTCCTCCGATTCGGCACTGTAGCCCATCGGCAGACGGGCGTTCAGCCGCTCCAGGTCCTTGGCCAGCAACTTCTTGCCCTGCTCCTGCGCTCCGATGTACTCGTACTGCAGGCAGATGCGGTATTGCTGGTCCTCTTTGGCCACCTTCTGCGGCGACTGTCCTTTCTCCACCGTAGCGAAGTTGGACAGCTTGTAGGACTGTCCGTTGAGGAGAAACGGCAGGTGCGTCAGTCCCCACACATCGTAGTCCTGGCTTTGCCGCGAAGTCAGCTTCAGCCCCTCCAGGTTGCCCCCGTAGACGATGCTCCCTGCCGGAAGGTCACGGCCAAAGATGGGATGCAAGGCCGTAAAGAGCTGCTGGGCAGTGATTCCCTCCATCGCCATCTTGCGTTTGTCAAGGTCGAGGAAGAACTCGCTGTAATCGTCCTTCCACCAGGAGAACTCCGAGCCGACAGTCACCTCCTTGATGCGCCGGTGCTCCAGCAGCTGCGCCTTCAGGGTATCGGCCCATTGCGCCAGCTCGTCGTAGTTGTAGCCGTACATCTTCACCTGGAAGCTGCCGGCGGTCTCGCGCACATCGTTGCTGAAGCCCTGGTCCTGCAGGCCGTAGACCCCCCAGCTGCCGCCGCCCAGCGTCAGGGCCTTGCTGATGATGGACGCCTTCAGCGTATAGGGGAAACCGCTGTACTGGTGCTCATCCTTAAAGTAGATCTGGATACCGGCCCGTCGGGCACTGTAGACGGATGTCTGAAACTGCTTGATTTCGCTGAACTCCGTGAGGTACGCCTCCATCTTCTTCACCAGCTCGTTCATCTGTTCCAGCGTACTGCCGTTGGGCAAGGTCGCCGTCACCGAAAGCACCACCTCGCCCGCCTCGCGGTTGAAGTAGCTGCCGTTGTAGACCTTCTCCACAAAGAGGCGCAGGCTGCCGCCCAGTGCCTTGTCCACCACGGGCTTCACCTTCTCCTTGTAGGTAGGCGTGTCGAAGACGCGGTTGTAGAGTGCCGCCCCTCTCCCCTCGCCCGACAACGACGGGGGCAGGAGGAACACCGGCAGGCCGAAGCCCAGCAACAGCAGCAGGCAGGCCACGACGCGGTAGCGGCACAGCACCCCTATCCCCCCCACATAGGCCTGGGAGAAACGTACCGTCCAACGGCGGAGGCGGAAGCGGCGCTTCCCTCCCTGGCGGCATTGCAGACCGATTTTCTCGACAAGGGCGGGCACGAAGAGCACGGCCACCGCCAGCGACACCAGCAGGTTGATGATGACCACGGCGGCAAAGTCCTGCAGGTTGAGCCGGACGGATTCGTCGAGGAAGAAAATCATGACCAGTGCCCCGACCGTAGTCAGGGTAGCCGCCAGGACCGCAAGAAACGCCTTCAGGTTGCGGCGGTGCAGGAGATGGTCGGTCATGACGATGGTATTGTCGATGACCAGGTTGAGCGAGATGGTAATGCCTGCCAGCGAATACAGCTGCATCTCGAGTCCGCAGAGGTAGTAGAACATCACCGCCACGGCCAGATTGACGGTCAGGCTGGCCACAATGAGGAACAGGTAGCGCAGGTTCCAGGTGATGAGGGCCACGAACAGCAGCAGGATGAGCAGTGTCAGTCCCGTACGGAAATAAATCTTGTCGAGCTCCTTATGGATATACTCGGTAGCATCGTAGCTGGCATGGACCTCGTAGCCGGCCGGCATTCGGGCCTGCAGCGCGGCCATGCAGCGTTTCACCTCCGCACTCAGCTCCAGCTGGTTGGCCGTCTCCTCCGCCGTGAGGTACATATAGACCGTGTTCAGTCCGTTGATGCGGAAATAACTGGTCGGCTGCGCCTCGACATGATGCAGGGTGACGAGCTTGTCGAGCGTGACGATGGTCCCGCCGGCCGTCTGCAGCGAAATGTCGGACGGGACAAACGCATCGGGCCTTCCCGTAGACATCCGCACCAGCCGGATCCACTTCCGTCCGCCCTGCCCGTCCTGCTGCGGACAGATGCCCAGAAATTCCTGTTCGTAGTGGCGGGCAATGGCCTGTTGCACGTCGGCCAGCGAAACACCCAGCCGGTCGAGCTGCTGGCTGTCGTACTCCAGCTGCCACTCCATGGGCGTGGCCCCCACCAGATCGACCTTGTAGACCCCCTTCAACTGGCCGATGACTGGCTTGATGTGGTCGTCGGCATAGCGCTGGATGTCGATGGGATTGGCAGGAGCGTTCAGCGTATAGGCCATGAACGGCCGTGCCGCACCGCTGTCCGACCGCCGCATGGCAATCTGCGGGTAGCTGACTCCCTGGGGCAGCTGCGGCCATGTCTGCCGGATGATGGTAGACACCTCGAAACGCGTGGCATCCAGGTCGGCATACTTGTCCAGCTCCAGGGTGATGCTGCCCTGTCCGTTGTCGGAAGTGGAGTTCACATGCCGGGTGCCCTTGACACGGGCCAGCATGGCTTCAAGACGGCTGGTGACCTCCGCTTCCACGATGCGCGACGAATTGCCCGGCATGGAGAAGGACACGGTGATGGCCGGCAGGTTCCGCGAAGGCGAGAGCTTCACCGGCAGCAGCGGCACCAGTGCCAGTCCGATGAGGGAGAGGCAGACGAAGACGACAATCAGCGTGAAAGACGAAAAAGGAAGTGCTCTCTTGCTCATGGTTGCAGGCCCAGTTGAAAGTCAAACTTGTCGGACAACGAGAATCCCGACTCGAAATCGTGGAGCGTCAGTTTCCGGATCTTGTAATAGTTGCACCAATAGTTCTTCAGGGCCGAGATATAGTTCTTCTGCGCCTCCTGCTGGCGGTTGAGCGAGAGGGTGAGACTGTTCACGTCTGTCTTTCCGATAATGAACCGCTGGCGGGTCTGCTCGTAGGCCATCACGGCCAGGTCCAACGCCTCTTCAGCACTGGCCACCAGCCGTTGCTGGATATTGAAGTCGCCCACGGTCATGGTCACCTCCTCTTCCAGGCTCAGCTCCTCCTGGCGGGCGGCAATCTTCACCACGTTCAGGTTGTTCCTCGCCATGTTATACTTTCCCCGTCGCACCCCCCAGTCCACCAAGGGGATAGACACGCTCACCGACACCAGGTCCTGCTGCAAGGGATGGCGGTAGGCATCCTTCAGCTTATCGGCCACCTGGTTGAAGCCCACACTGGCATTCACACTGGCATTCAGCCTCGACTCCACGCGCGTCTTGTTCACCTCGCGTTCGGCTTCCAGCACGTTCTGCCGCTGCTGGAGCAAGGTGGGACTGTTCAGCCGCGCCCGTTCAAGGGCATCGGCCATCGGGATTTCAAAGTTCCTCGGACGGCCCGGCAACTGCAGATGGATAGTCGTGTTCTTGTCCATGTTCAGGAAAGACGCCAGCGAGAACATGGCCCGCTTCAGGGCGATGCGGGCATTCTCTAAGCTGTTGCGGGCATTCACCTGGTCGAGCTGCAGGGTCAGCAGGTCCGCCTGCGAGATGGCCGCAATCTTCTGCCGCTGCCGCCCGATGCTGTAGAGGGTATCGGTCGATGCCACGCTCTCCTCGGCCAACTGGTAGTCGGCCTCCGCCATGGCCAGCGCAAAGAAATAGGTCACCGCCTCTTCTGAGAGAGCCTCCATGTTGTAGATGAACTCCTTCTTCACCCGCTCGAACTTCAGCGGTTCGATTTTCCGCTCCCATCTGAACGCATTATAGCCCAACAGGCTCTGCTGGTAGCCGATACGGAAGGGCACGGTGCTGTACTGCGTAGACTTGGTGAACCCGAAGTTGCGCAGGTATTCCAAGTCGGAGTCGATGTAGAACGTACCGCCCGTGAGGTCGAAATTCTGCCGGATGCTCAGTCCGCCGCTGGCACCGAACAACTGCTGCTCGCGGTAGACATCCATGTCCGACCCCGAATCGTAGCGTTGGGTGATGTAGCGGTAATAGCGGGCCGGCGTCAGGTCCAGCGTCAGGCTGGGCAGGCGGTCGGCGCGGTAGGAACGATACTCCCAGTAGCCCGACAGGTAGAGGTTCTGGTAGCGGAAGGCCGAGAGCGAGCTGTCGCCCGCCAGTTCGATGGTACGCTGCAGATCGAGATAGACCGTCTGCTGCGCCCGCAGGGCCGTGACTGCCACGCTCCCCGACAAGAGGGTCAGGAGCACACGGCAAGCAATGCAAGAAAGGAATGTCCGATAAATATTTTTCATACTTTACGATAAATGAACCAATAGATTAAAGGAATGATGAACAGACTCACCAAGGTGCCCAGCAGCATCGACCCGATCATGGCGATGGCCAACGGGCGTTGCAGCTCGGACCCCATATCGTTGGTGAACAGCAGGGGCAGCATGGCAAAGACGGTGGTCAGCGAGGTCATGATGATGGCCCGCAAGCGCCGCCGTCCGGCCGTATGGATGGCTTCTTCGAGCGGCACCCCTCCCTTGCGCAACTCGTTGATGGAGTCAATCTTCAGGATGGAGTCGTTCACCACGATACCGCAAGTGACGATGATGCCGATGGCCGACATCAGGTTCAGGGTATGGCCGAACAGCCACAGCGACAGCAGGGCAAAGGCCGTGTCGACAGGAATCTCGAGCAGCACGATGAGGGGCTGGAGGAAACTCTCGAACTGGGCACAGAGAATGAAATACATCAGCAGGACAGACACCAGCAGGATGACGGCCAGCTCGCCCATCATCTGCTCGTTCGAGAAGAAGCTGCCCGAGAAGTCCACCTCCCAGCCCTCTGCCGCCTTCACCGTCTGCCGCACGCTGCGCAGGAGGCGCGGGGCATCGTCCACCTCGAAGAAACACATGGGGATGTATTCGCCGTTCTTCCCGGCGGTGATGCACTTCAGGTCTTCCGCCGGCACCACCTGCACCAGCTGGCTGAGCGGCACGTAGGCCGGACGGTCCTTCGGGTCGGCAGGCGTGGTCTTCACCAGCGTATGGGCCAGCACCTCGTTCACCGTCTTCTCCTCCCCCGCAATGCCCACCGGCAGGTACTGCTGGTAAGAGCGCAGGGTGGAAACGCGGTTGTCCTTGAAGGCCGTGCGCAACACCCTTGTCAGTTCGCTGTAGGCCACTCGGTAGAGCAGCAGCCGCTCGCGGTTCACCACAAGGTTCAGCTGGTTGCGGAAGGCAATGCCCTCTGCCGGCAGACCGGCTTCTTCCACAATGCGCCGCCCGAGTCGCTGCAGCTCCGCCGCATCGGGCACCTGCGAACGGACCGTGCCGTGCAGTTCGGCCACCACGTCGGCCTCGCCCGTCTCGAACAGCTTCTCGAAGATGTTCTCGGGCGGCGAGAACCCGACCACGGCCTTGGGATACTGCTCCTTCACCGCCTGCTGCAACGCCTGCTGCAAGGGAGCGATGTCCTCCGGCCGTTCCGTCTTGAAATACAGCTCTGCCTCGGTCGACGACAGTTCGCTGCCGCCATTCAGGATATAGTCTTGCAGCCCCACGTAGGCCGTATGCTCCGTCACCCGGTCGTCCACCAGCCGGGTCAGTCCGTCCACCCGCCTCCGGTTCTCGCCCACGTGGATGTTCTCGTTCCATTCCACGCGCATCACCAGCTCGTTCTGGTCGATTTCAGGCATCCGCTCCTTCTTCATCCCGTAGAACAGGACCACGCAGAGCGGCAGAGTGGCGAAGGTGCCGGCCAGGCACAGCCGCTTGTGGGCAAACACCCAGTCGATGCCCTGGTCGTAGAAACGCTCGATCCACGTGTTCTTCAGCACGTGCCCGAACTGCCGCATCCAGCCTCCTCCCCGGCGGCGCAGCCCCGCCCGGTAGAAGAGCAGGTAAAGCACCGGCAAGAGGAAGATACCCGTGACGTACGACACCAGCAGTCCGGCAGTGATGGAGAAGGCCTGGTCCATGAAAATGGCACCGGCAATGCCGCTCATGAAGACCAGCGGCACGAACACGGCCACGGTGGTGAGCGACGAACTGAGCATGGGCGTAATCATCTCCGTCGTTCCCAGCGCACAGGCACTCCGCAGCAAGCGGCCCCGCTCGCGGTATTGCGAGATGTTTTCCGTCACGATGATGGAACTGTCGATCATCATGCCCACCGCCAGAATCAGTCCCGAAAGGGAAATGACATTGAGCGACACATGACACAGATAGAACAGGAAAAACGTGATGACGATGGACACCACCATGCTGATGCCGATGACCAAGGGCGAGCGGACATCACCGAGGAAGAGCACCGCCACGACAAAAATGAGCAGGAAGCCCAGCGAAAGGTTCTGCTGCAGGTTCGAGATGGTATAGTCGAGCAGTTCGGTCTGGTTGCGGCAGACCCGGAACTCGATGTCGGGATAGAGCGAAGCGAAATAGTCGGTCGTCTGCTGCAGCTGCTGCTTCATGCGGTCCATGTTCTCCTCGCCCTGCTTGATGATGGCGAGCGTCACCGCCCGCTTGCCTTGCGCCACCGACTCGCCCTGCTCCTTCTGCGTCACCACCGCCACGCGGCACACCTCCTTCAGCTGGAAGAGGCGGTCGCCTTTCTGCAGGTAGATGTTCTCGACATCCTGCGGCGTACGGAGCAAGGTGGCGATGCGGATGTTGTATTCATAGTAGCCGTCGCGCACCAGCATACTGCCCGGCTCCACGTTGTTCTGCAGCAGGGCCTGCTCCAGGTCCTCTATGGTCAGTCCCGCCACGGCCATCTTCTGCTCGTCGGGGACAATCTGGAGCATCTTGCCGGGCACCCCCGTCATGTCGGCCATCGCCACTTCGGGCAGCTGCTCGATGCGCCGCTTCACCACGTTCTCCGCCAGCTCACACAGGTTCAGGAACTGCTGTTCGTCCGTCTCGCCGTACGCCGGTGCATTCCGCAGGGTCATGTTCAGGTAGAGCACCGGAATGTCGGTGGCACTGGCCTTGATGGCCTTGGGGCGCACCGCCTCCTTGGGCAGCCCGTTCATCGCCGCATCGATTTTCTCGTTCACCTCGATGAAGGCCAGGTCGGTATTGACCCCGAAATCGAACGACAGCCGGATAACCCCCGTCCCGTCGCGCGTCTCGCTCCGCATCTCGCGCAGTCCCGCCACCTGCAACAGCTGCCGGCGGACAGGTGCCACCATCGTATTCTCCAGTTCCCGCGCCGACACGTTCTCGCCGGTCACCTGCACCGTAATCTGCGGAATGGCGATATCGGGCAGGAGCGACACGGGCAACGTGAAATACGTCACCAGCCCGATGAGGAAGCAGGCCGTGAACGCCATCAGGACGGCAATGGGTCGCTGTAACAAGAACTTCACCATATCACTTCTCCCTTACCGTCACCGGCGCTTCGTGCGCCAAGTTCACATTGCCCGATACAATCACGTCCATCCCCTCCTTCAGTCCGTCGGCCTCCCAGTTCACGAGGGTATAGTCCGTCAGGTTCTCCAGTCCGGTATGCACATAATTCCACATGGCCTTCCCGTCCTTCAGCGTAAACAGCACCTGCTTGCCCGAGCGGAGCACTACCGCCGACTTGGGCACCACGAGCTGTCCGGGCACCGAGCGCTTCACGCTGACGCGCACGTTCATGCCGTCGTAGAGGCGGTCGCCACCGTCGACCTTGGCCTTCACGCGCACCATGCCGTTCTCGTCCACCAGCGGATTGATTTCCGAGATGCTTCCCTGGCGCGTTCCCGTGGCCGCCGCATACGGAGTCACCTCCACCCGGTCGCCCACCCGCACCAGCGGCAGTTCGCTCTCCAGCACGGTGAAGTCCACTTCCATGCCCGCCGTACTGATTACCCGGCAGAAGGGTTCCGTCGTCTTGGCCATGCCGTGCGGCTTGCCGAACAAGTTCGCCACCAGTCCGTCGAACGGAGCCGTGAGGGTAGCTTCCTTCACCTCCTGCCTCACCGCTTCGAACTGTGCCTTCGCCCCTTCGTAGCCACTTTTCACCTTGGCCAGCCTCATCAGGTCGTCGGGCACCTTCTCCAGCCGGTCGGGGTCATAGCCCTGGCCGATCAGCACATCCTTCATTTCGAGCGAAGCCTGTGCCAACGCATTCTCCTGCTGCGCCAGCTTGTTGTCCAGCCGTTCCCGGTCCAGTTCTGCCAGCTTTTCCCCCCGGCTCACCCGCTGTCCGTTCTTCACCCATACCTGTGCCACCATCTCCGCGGAGCGGAAGTAAAGGTCGGCATACTCGCGGGCCGCCACCTTCCCGTTACTCACCAGTTCGTGGTTGAATTCCCGCAGCGAGAGCTTCTCCACCGTCACCTCATTGGGTTCCGAAGGCAGGACCGTTTCCACTCCTTCCTTCTCCGCATTCTCCGTCTTTGCTTCCGAACAGGCCGCCAGCAGTCCTACCGCCAGCAGCCCTACCATATACATCTTCTTTCGATTCCTCATACTCTTCTGTTTTTCATTGTACCGACAAACATAGAGAAAAAAACAATCGCCTCCAAAATTACTACCTGAGAAAAAGCTGAGATTTTCCTGAACTTTTCCTGAGCCAGCTGACATCAGCTGACAAGAGCTCTTGTCTTTTTATATTTTAACGGTCATATTTCTGCATATTATTCTATTTATCACCATCTTCCTATCACTTTTTTCACATAAAAGAACATTTCAGAATATTAGTTTTTTTCATTGCTGGAAGGAGGAGAAAACTGATAGAACACCAACAACGGATTGTCCTCCTCCTCACACCTCCGTGCCCATTCAGCCAATACATCACTCTCTGGATGCCGTCGGCTGAGTGCCAACACCTCCGACGGATAGACCAAACTCAGCATTCTTTCATCTGAAGGTTGTGCATCAAAAGAGATTACACGGACAGGAAGACAATGGCCGTCCAAGCCCAAAGAAGCATTCAGCCATATCTTCCCCTTGGTGTCCGCCAATACGTATTTTCTGTTTTGGTGGCCGTAATAATAGGAGAAGAAGCTATACCCTTCCCATTCATAATAGGCAAACACGAAAGGAGAAACCCCTTCATCGCGCAGCCGCTTCACTTCACTTTCCGAATCGTCCAATCCTATCCGCAAATCACCTATCCGAATGATACGGTAAGGTTCGAGCTGTCCATGACCGACCAGTGTATAGAGGGTGTCCTGAAAAGGGAAGACTCCTATCGTTTTGTCCCGGATATGACAAAAGGCAGCATGACCTTCGCCCAACGAAAGGGATGTACCACGCAGGTGCTCATTGAAACGAACGGTGCGACCCATTTCCTGTCCGTCACGGGAAAGAAACGAATAGCTACAACAAGAGACGGCACTCCCGTCTGCACTTCCCAGCCCCAAATGGAGGGCATATCCTTCCTCCGTCACGACCATCCCTTCTGCTTTGGGAATCCGCAGCTCGGAAAGAAAGACATCATCCAAACTGTACAGCAGCAGTTTCGCTCCATAGCGATCCAGCAGATACAGCGTATCGTTCTTCAACTGCATATCCACCAGCGACTGATATTCACCCGGTCCCTGCCCCAGATGGTTCACCACCCGTTCAAATCGTCCCTGTCCGTCGAAAACGACCACCTGTTTCTTACGAGCATCCAACAAATAAATCCTACCGTCATAAAAAGATAACTTGTCTATCTGCTGTACCAATGACTCGTCAGTCGTCTGCAAGGGTATTATTTCTTTCAGCCGGAACAGAGAGTCGAAAGGAATATCGCCCTTCACTTCATTAGCAGGTACTGCCAATGTGGCAATTGCAGAATCAACCGGTTCCATCCGTTGCCGAAAGCTGCACGAGGACAGCAGGAGACACACTCCCCCAATAACTGAATACTTCATGATA
>JALEPZ010000056.1 GCA_022767125.1 Phocaeicola plebeius | reverse complement strand
AAGTAGATTGATGAGTGGGTCTAGCATCACTACGTTATTGACTGATATGCGGTAAGAGAGGGAGAGTGACAGTACGCCATCATATTGGATGGTCATTGACTCTAGTTCATTCTCAATGACAGAGACAATTAACTTTTGACCATCGGATGACTCTAGAGTCACTTCGTCGCCTGGTCGCACCTTTGTATTGTTGACTTTGAATCCCAGCAGATATTCGTTGTCTTCATGACGGAGCACAGTGGCATCAACGATGAGAAGACCGTTGTCGATCTTCTCGTCATCTGTCAACTGGCTGCTTGCGTCAATGTCCTCTTGCAGAAACAGCTTCTGTTCCTTGAGATATGTCAGCAAGTGGTCGCGCATTTCTTCCAACTTGGAATATTTCGTCATGTTAGTAGTTCATGAACCGTTTGAAATATTTTGATACTTTTGGGTCGCAGCTATACATGTAGCATCCCTTACGACCTCTTGTCAGCAGCACCTTGTAGATGTTGCGAATCAGTCGGTCGCCATTCCCATCTTTCTCTGTGAGGTTACGTTCCTTATTCAACTTCGGCAAGCAAACCAAGGCATCTTTTTCAGCATCGTACTTGATATCTGGACCTAGGATAACACCAACATAGTCGAACTCGAATCCCTGTGCCGAGTAGATGCATCCCACTTGGTTGATGCCCTGTGGATCTTTCGCCCAAAAGTCTGCGCTTCGAGCATATTGGAATTTAAACTCCTTGGAAGTATTAGCCTTCGTTTCCCAAGGCATGCTCCAGTCGCCTATCTGAACCTCTTTCTTGAGGTCACCATTTTCATCTGCCTTGCTTGACCAATCCCAACACCAGCCTGCCACAATACGAGCCGTAGTCTTAGTACCTTTTACAGCTGCTATTAAGGTGTGACGTTTACCATGCCCTTCTTTGTTGGTCAAGAATGTCATTCCACGCAGTCACCGCCAGAGAGGAACACGTCAGACATTACCTCGTCCCACTGGTAGCCGTTGTAGGTGGAGCTGCGAACACCAAGAGTGCCGTTGATGACTTTGTCAAGTGAAAGCGCATAAAAAGCCTTGCTTGTCTAATAAATTCCTCCGAATCTACATCCTGAACGAGTATAATGCCATACGAAGGAACTTCCCGAAACTCTCTCCGCTGAGGGCTTATACCAAAGCTTGGAATGTGAAGGTCATCCCCATCTTCCTGACAGTGATGTCGACCATTCTCGGTTTCGTGCCGTTCATGATAGGCGACAAGACTCCGTTCTGGTTCCCACTGGCTGCCGGAACAATAGGCGGACTGGTGATGTCGGTAATAGAAAGCCGTACACGGCTCTATATTGATATCTCTTATGAGGATGAATGTTAAAGCACTTTATGTTAATTCACACTAAACCCTGTAGAACCGTTTTTTGAAATCCTGCAAGAAAAACCAAGACGCATTCGTCTGCATACTGAAAACGGCCACAGCCGCTGTCCCTGACAGAGCGGTTGTGGCCATTACCCTATATATAATGTTTAGATACGTTTCGTGTCACTGCACGCCGCAGCCGACCCTTAGCGCTTCATTTTCTGCATCAGGCCGGCCATCTTGCTGCCCGTCACCATTTTCATCATCTTGCGGGTCTGGTCGAACTGCTTCAGCAGGCGGTTCACTTCCTGGATGTTCGTGCCGCTGCCTTTGGCGATGCGGTTGCGGCGGCTGCCGTTCAGAATTTCCGGATGCTTGCGTTCCTGCGGGGTCATGGAGTAGATGATGGCCTCGATGCTCTTGAAGGCATTGTCGTCGATGTCGATGTCCTTGATGGCTTTGCCCACTCCCGGAATCATCGATGCCAGTTCTTTCAGGTTACCCATCTTCTTGATCTGCTGGATCTGTCCGAGGAAGTCGTCGAAGTCGAACTGGTTCTTCTGGATCTTGCGCTGCAGCTTCTTGGCCTCTTCCTCGTCGTATTGCTCCTGGGCACGCTCCACCAGCGAAACGATATCACCCATTCCCAGGATGCGGTCGGCCATACGGGCAGGATGGAACTGGTCGACGGCATCGAGCTTCTCGCCGGTACCCACAAACAGGATGGGCTTGCTGACCACCGTACGGATGGACAAGGCGGCACCGCCGCGGGTATCACCGTCGAGCTTCGTCAGTACAACACCCGTGAAGTCGAGGCGTTCGTTGAACTCGCGGGCCGTGTTCACGGCATCCTGACCGGTCATAGCATCTACTACGAACAAGGTGGCATCCGGACGGATGGCTTCCTTGATGGCAGCAATCTCGTTCATCATCTGTTCGTCGATAGCCAGACGGCCGGCAGTATCCACAATCACCAGGTCGTTGCCTTTGGCCTTGGCCTGCTGGATGGCGTTCAGGGCTATCTGTACGGGGTCCTTGCTGTCGATTTCACTGTAGACAGGTACATCAATCTGCTGTCCCAGCACCTTCAACTGTTCGATGGCGGCCGGACGATAGACGTCGCACGCGACCAGCAACGGCTTGCGGTTCTTCTTCGACTTGTACATCCGGGCCAGCTTGCCGGAGAACGTGGTCTTACCCGACCCCTGCAGACCGGACATCAGGATGACAGCCGGACGGTTCTTCAGTTCGATGTCCACCGTATCGCCGCCCATCAGCTTGGCCAGCTCGTCGTGGACAATCTTCACCATCAGCTGGCTGGGCTTCACGGCCGTCAGCACGTTCTGCCCCAGTGCCTTTTCCTTCACGGTATCCGTAAAGGTCTTTGCTACCTTATAGTTTACATCGGCATCCAGCAACGCACGGCGCACATCTTTCAGCGTTTCGGCCACATTGATTTCGGTGATTTTGCCTTCACCCTTCAGAATCTTAAACGACCGTTCCAGTCTTTCACTTAAATTATCGAACATATCTTTATCTGTTTTCTTATTTATTTACTTAGCATTCAACGGGGTGCAAAATTACAAAAAATTCGGCACATGCCAACCATATTCACCGGAAACTTGCGCAAATTCCCTGTCAAGCCTTGTGCTCCGGCCAGTCCTTCCAGACATCGAGCATTCCGAAGAGGCTACCGAGCGCGGACTCGCACCGCTGGGGATAGTACAGCGAGCAAGAGAGCCACACTTTGTGGTTGCGCACGAACTTAGTATAATAGCGATACCCCCTCCCCAGCCCTTCGGCTTCGGGCAAGACGCCCGCCACTACAAATGAGTCCTGGTCCACCACCCTGCAGCAGTCGGCCTTCCTGGCCTCGGCCACCTCACGCATCTTCCGGGCAACAGGAGTCTGCGCCAAGTCAATCTCCACGATGCTCTCCATCACCAACCTCTCCACGTTCCAGTAGGAGAACCGTACACATCCAGAGGCGGTCTGCGGCTCCCGTTCAAAGAACGAGGGATATGACAGCGCATAGCCGTAGAACTCGTCTCGATAAGTAGTCCAGGGAGCGTTATCCACACAACTCTCCAAAACCTCCTCAAAAGTCTGCATACTCCGCAGCCGACGGGCAAGCGACAGCCCTACCCCCACGCTCACAAATACAGCGAACGCCACCAGCAGCCCCTTCATTCTTATCGGCTTCCTTCCTGCCTGCTTTCCAACTATCGTTTCTATCTTCATTCCTTAATGTATGGTTTCTATTCTGTAGTCACAAAGATACATCGACCGCCACAAACCGACAACTACACCGGCAGGAATTATAGATTATTCACACCGACCGGCAAAGTCCTTCATAGGCTTTGTTTTAATAGAAACTATTTCTTTTTGTACTGTTCAATGAAATTTCTTGCACAAACATTTGGCGTGTGTGCAGTAAAGTCGTACCTTTGCGGCCGATTTAATCAAAAATAACAAGTAAATGAAAAAAACGCTTCTTGTCAGTGCAGCGACACTGATGGTTTCACTCCCAACTTTCGCGGGAGATTATTTGACGAATACGAATCAACATGCCGCCTTCCTGCGCATGGTAGCGCGCGGTGCCAGCATCGACATCGACGGTGTCCTGAGCAATCCTGCCGGACTGGCATTCCTGCCGAAAGACGGCTTCTACCTTTCTCTGACCGGACAAAGTGCCTTCCAGACCCGTAACATTTCGGCCACCACTCCGCTGTGGACCCAGGACGGACAGAACACCACCCGCCTGTACGAAGGAAAGGCCTCGGCACCCATCATCCCCTCGTTCCACGCTGCCTACAAGAAAGACAACTGGACCCTCTCGACCAGCTTCGCCATCACGGCGGGCGGCGGCAAGGCCTCGTTCGACAGCGGTCTGCCCATGTTCGATGCGGCTGCCATGGGCCTCATCACCCAGCTGAGCCAGGGCGCGCTCACTCCCTCCATGTACGACATCAACTCGTCGATGGAAGGCCGCCAGTACATCTATGGTCTCCAGTTGGGACTTACCTATAAGGTGAACGACTGGCTCTCGGTGTATGCGGGCGGACGCATGAACTACTTCTCGGGCGGCTACAAGGGCTTCCTGAACATCGGCCTCAAGGAAGGCGCGATGGAACAGGCCGGAGCTACCCTGGTCGCAAAATATACCCAACTGGGCATCGAGCAGCTGACAAACCAGCTGGTGCAGGCCGGCCTCCCGCAGGAAACGGCCCAGCAGCAGGCCCTGCAGCACAAGGCGGAAATCATGCAGCAGGCCGCCCAGCAGGTACAGGCCGCCGCTCCCGCCATGCAGCAGAAACTGGAGAACGCCAAGATTGAATTGGACTGCGACCAGTCGGGCTGGGGACTGACTCCCATCATCGGCGTGGACGCCAAGTTCGGACCGCTGAACATCGGCGCGAGGTACGAGTTCGTGACCAACATGAACATCGAGAACAAGACGAACAAGCTGGAATGCCCCGCCGAGGCCGAGGCCGTGCTGGCTCCCTACGCACACGGCGTGAACACCCCGAGCGACATTCCCGCCATGCTCTCCGTGGGTGCCCAGTACGCCATCCTGCCCTCACTGCGTGTGTCGGCTGAATACCACTTCTTTGACGACAAGAACGCCGGCATGGCCGAAGTTACCCTGCCCGACGGCACCACCACCGGCAAGCAGAATACGCTGAAGCGCGGCACGAACGAGTTCCTCGGCGGTATCGAATGGGACGTGGACCAGCGGCTCACCGTCAGCTGCGGCATGCAGCGCACCTCCTACGGGGTGAGCGACAACTTCCAGACCGACACTAGTTTCTACTGCAGCTCCTACTCCTACGGCTTCGGCGCTCGTGTCCACCTGAACGAGCAGCTGAACATGGATATCGCCTACTTCTGGACCAACTACGGCAAGTACCAGAAGGACAGCGACCACTATTACGGCCTGGCCAACATCAAGGGCTCGAACGTGTACGACCGCACCAACAAGGTGTTCGGCCTGAGCCTGAACTATCAGTTTTGATAAATGAAGAATGATGAATGAAAAAAAATATATGATGAATGAATTGAAGCGTGTCATGCTGAGCAAAGAGAAGCATCTGTAAAGCGTCAGTGGATGTATTCAGATTTTTCG